>NZ_JAUSVF010000001.1:1376428-1683571 GCF_030814475.1 Pararhizobium capsulatum DSM 1112
TGGCGACGAAGGTTTCGGTGTTGGAGACACCACCTTCAAGCTCTTCCAGATAACCCTTGACCGGACCGCCGGCAGAAGCGCCTGCCTTGTACTGACCGCGCACGGTCATCTTCTCGACATTGCCTTCGTTGATCGGCTTCAGCGCACGCAGCACCTTCAGCTTTTCGTCACGCACCGCTTCGGCGTTCATCGACGGGGGAACTTCCATGGCGACAAGGCAGAGCAGCTGCAGAATGTGGTTCTGCACCATGTCACGCAGGGCACCGGCCTTGTCGTAATAGCCCGCACGGCTTTCGAGGCCGACCGATTCGGCAACGCTGATCTGGATATGGTCGATGTACTGGGCGTTCCAGAGCGGCTCATAGAGCGCGTTGGCAAAGCGCAGTGCCATCAGGTTCTGCACCGTTTCCTTGCCGAGATAGTGGTCGATGCGGAAGATCTGGTCTTCGCGGAAAACCTTGCCGATCGTATCGTTGAGCTCCAGCGCCGAAGCGAGGTCGCGGCCGATCGGCTTTTCGACGACGATGCGGGTCGATTTGGTGATGAGCTTGTGGTCGCGAATCTTTTCCGAGATATCACCGAAGATGCCAGGTGCGACTGCGAGATAAAAGGCGCGTACCCGCTCCTTGCCCTCATCGAGAAGTGCCTTCAGCTTATCCCAGCCCTGATCAGATTTTGCATCGACAGAGATGTAGAACAGACGGTTGAGGAAGGTCTTGACCTGCTCTTCCTGATATTCGTCCTTCTTGAGATATTCCTTCAGCGCGGCATCCGCAAACTTGCGATATTCTTCGTGGGAAAGCGCACTACGCGACGCGCCGATAATGCGCGTCGGCTCGGTGATCTGACCATCCAGCTGGCGATGGTAGAGAGCCGGCAGCAGCTTGCGCTCGGCAAGGTCGCCCGTGCCGCCAAATACGACGTAATCAAAGGGCTCGACAGGAATGATCTGACTGCTCATGGAATTCTCGATCTCTGTTCGTCTGAGGATGATATAATCTAATCGATTTAAAAGCGCTAGGGTGCGGCGCAATAAAATCAGAAATCGGCGGTCTCCTGCCAGCCATTATGACCGGCAGGAACCGCCGCAGGATGGGGCCGACGTGGCGTCGGTATGGATATGTTTTCAGCGTGGCGCATCAGAATTTATCGCGCAAGGCATACCAGCTGAGCGCAAGGAACAAAAGGGTAGAGCGGAATTTTGACCCGCCCGGAAACGCCGAAATCTGCAGGTCGCGGAAGAGTTCCAATTCGGTCTTTTCGCCTCGAACGAGGTCGGCATAAAGCTTGCCGCAGTAATTGGATAGCATCACCCCGTGGCCGGAATAACCACCGATCGAGGTGATGCCGGGCAGGACCTCCCGCACAAAGGGCTGGCGCGGAAGCGTGATGCCGACGGAACCGCCCCAGGAGTGGGTCATTTCGATCTCTCCAAGCTGCGGATAGATCTCAGCGATCTGCCTGCGAATATGATTGGAAATGTCGCGCGGATTGTCGGCCGTGTAGGCTTCGCGCCCGCCAAAGAGCAGCCGGCCATTTTTCAGGCGGCGGAAATAGCGAACAACGAAACGGGAATCTGCAACCGATTCGCACCCCGGCAGCACGCCCGGATAATCGTCGAGCGGCCGGGTCGCGCCGATGAAGGAACGGATCGGCATGACGTGATTTGCGGTAATGGGCTCAAGATTGCCGATATAAGCGTTGCAGGCGATGAGTGCCCGGTCGGCTGTTATTGTCCCCCGGTCGGTCTCGATAACAATCTTGCCGCCTTGCCGGTCGATCTTCAGCGCCTTGGTCTGTTCATGGACGGCAGCACCCGCAGCCTTTGCCTGTCGCGCAAGACCGACGACCAGTTTCATCGGCTGGATATGACCGGTGCCGGTATCGCGAACGCCGAAGAGATAATGGGTCGAGCCCAGCCGCTCGGCAGTCTCCTTGCTGTCCATGAAGCTGATATGCGGATAGTTGTAGCGGCTGGCGGCGATCTCCGCATTGGCCCGGTAGTATTTCTCGAGGCCCTTCCTGTGGCACACGGAGAGCTGACCGGGCGCATAGTCGATATCGATCCCATGCGTTTCAGCAAAGTCGAGCATATACCGCTTGGCGTTTTCCGCCATGTCGAACAAGGCCCGGGAGCGCTCGTAGCCGAGGGAGGATTCCGCTTCCTCCGGCCACCAGCGCTGGCCTGTACCAAGCTGGCCGCCATTGCGCCCGGAGGCTCCGTCGCCGAAGCGATAGGCCTCGATCAGTGTAACGCGGACGCCGCTTTTCGCGAGATTGTAGGCAGCTTGAAGGCCGGTGAAACCGCCGCCGACAACGGCGACGTCGGTTTCGGTGGAGCCGTCGAGGGCCGGATATTCCGGCCGTTCGACAACATTGTCCTCATACCAGGAAATCCCCGGCGAGATCGGGCTTTGCCACGCCATGGCGATATCTCCGCTCAGACGTTGAGAAGCAGGTATTCCCGCTCCCAGGGGCTGATCACCTGCATGAAGGTCTCGAACTCGCCTCGTTTGACACCGCCATAGATGGCGATGAACTCGGCGCTGAATACTTCTTCGAAGGACGGTTCCGATTCCAGCATGGAAATCGCTTCCAACAGTCCGCGCGGCAGATCGATGGTGCCTTCGTTGACGGTATCATCCGCCGGAGCTGAAGGCTCCAGACCTTGCACGATGCCGAGATAACCGCAGCCGAGGGACGCAGCCAGCGCGAGGTACGGATTGGCGTCCGAGCTCGGCAGCCGGTTCTCGACGCGCCGGGCGGCCGGCTCCGACACCGGAACGCGGAAGGCCGTGGTGCGATTGTCGTAGCCCCAGGCATTGTTGACGGGTGCTGACATGTCCGGGGTCAGGCGGCGGTAGGAGTTCACGTAAGGCGCCATCATCGACAGCGCCTTCGGCACGTATTTCTGCATACCGCCGATGAAGGAGAAGAACTCCTTCGAAGCCGATCCGTCGGCATTTGAAAACAGGTTGCGGCCGGTGTTGACCTCGACCACGGACTGATGGATGTGCATGGCCGAACCCGGCTGCGCCTGCATCGGCTTGGCCATGAAGGTCGCGTAGATGCCGTGCTTCAGCGCCGCCTCGCGGATCGTGCGCTTGAACAGGAACACCTGATCGGCAAGCTCGATCGGATCGCCGTGGCGCAGGTTGATCTCGAGCTGCGCCGGACCCTCTTCGTGGATCAGGGTATCGATCTCCAGACCCTGTTTTTCCGAGAAGTGATAGATGTCGTCGATCAGCTCGTCGAATTCGTTGACGCCGGCGATCGAATAGGCCTGACCACCCTGGATCGAACGGCCGGAGCGACCTGTCGGCGGGCGCAGAGGATAGTCAGGATCGTCATTCTTGGCGACGAGATAGAATTCGATTTCCGGCGCTACCACCGGCTTCCAGCCACGCTGCTTGTAGAGGTCGAGCACATGCTTCAAGACGTTGCGCGGCGTGTAGGGAACGTTTTCGCCCGAAGAGCCCGCGATGTCGCAGATGACCTGCGCCGTCGGGTCGGTTTCCCAGGGTACGATCGAAAGGGTGGAAAGGTCAGGCACCAGCTTGATGTCGCTGTCGCGGCTGTCATAGCGGAAGTTGCCGGTTTCTTCCGGATATTCGCCGGAAATCGTGTGGCGATAGATCGCCGAAGGCAGCGCGAGCGAGGTATTGGACGTGAATTTCGAGGACGGCATCATCTTGCCGCGCGGTACGCCGGCAATGTCGGGCGTAATGCATTCGATGTCTTCGACACCGCGGACCTTGAGCCAGTCGACAGCCTCTTTCCAGGTCTTGACGCCGCGTGGCGCTTGGAGTGCAGCAGGTATTTTCGGTGTTCTCGTAATCTCTTGTGTACGTGGGACCAGGGTTCTCTTAGCAGGCATAAATCACCGGTTTTGGGTTCGGATGGGGCATCATAGCCACAGTTTGGCAATTGGCTAGGGGGCCTTTCGCGTTCCTTCGGCCGCGATTGCACCGTTTCGTGGGGCGGATTGACTTCCGGCACGCAGGCGGGGAAGGAAGGAAAAACAGGAATTGAGCAGTGGCTGAAAACTACGATGTTGCAATAATCGGTGCGGGCGCCGCCGGCATGATGTGTGCGATCGAGGCTGGCAAGCGCGGCCGACGGGTGATCGTTCTCGATCATGCGAAGGCACCTGGAGAGAAGATCCGCATCTCCGGTGGCGGGCGCTGCAACTTCACAAACATCCACACCACGCCGAAGGCCTTTCTCTCGGCCAATCCGCATTTCTGCAAGTCGGCGCTTGCCCGTTTCACGCCGCAGGATTTTCTCGCCATGGTGGAGCGCCACGGTATCGCGTGGCACGAAAAGACCCTGGGACAGCTGTTCTGCGACGACAGCGCCAAGGACATTATCCGTATGCTGCTTACGGAGATCAGGGAGGCGGGCGTTTCCCTGAAGCTTTCCACCGCGATCGAGGCCGTCGAACGGGGCGTCGGCGGTTACCGCGTCCTGACCTCCGAGGGCCGAATCGACTGTGCATCGCTGGTGATTGCGACCGGGGGCAAGTCGATCCCCAAGATGGGCGCCACCGGCTTCGCCTACAAGATTGCCGAGCAGTTTGGCCTTTCGCTCTTGGAGACGCGGCCGGGGCTTGTGCCACTGACACTTGATCCCTCGGAACTTGAACGGTTGGCTTCCCTGTCCGGCGTCGCTGTGGACGCTCGCGCCAGCGTCGGCAAGGCCAGTTTCGACGAAGCCTTGCTGATTACCCATCGGGGTCTCAGCGGCCCGGCTATCCTCCAGATTTCGTCCTACTGGCGCGAGGGCGGAGACATCAGTCTCAGGCTTTTGCCGGCGCTCGATATTGCAAAGGCAGTCAAGGACGCGCGGCGAGGGCAAGGCAAGCAGGCGCTGCAGACGGTGCTCTCGGAACATCTGCCGAAGCGGCTTGCCCAGTTCTTTGTCGAGCTTGCCGGCCTGCACACCAAAAGCCTCGCCGATCTTTCCGACAAAGTGATCGACGGTTTCTGCGCTCGTCTGTCGGACTGGCGCATCAAGCCGGCGGGTTCGGAGGGATATCGAACGGCCGAAGTCACACTCGGTGGCATTGATACCGGTGAACTGGATTCCCGGACTATGCAGGCCCGCAATATCGATGGGCTCTTCTTTATCGGGGAATGCGTGGATGTGACCGGCTGGCTCGGCGGTTATAATTTCCAATGGGCCTGGGCCTCGGGTTTTGCGGCTGGGCAGGCAGCCTGAATTGCGCCACGTCTTCAGCTATTCTTAAGGGATATGGCCGAACCTCTTTCCATGCCGGCAAGATCGGCCCGGAATGTTGCGGAACTCATCTTCGCATTTCCGGCAGGGCGAGAAGAATATTCTTCTCAAACGTCGATCTTTACATGATGTGGGCTGGCGGTCCGGATCAACCGGGTCTATTGTAGCTGACGACGCGAAAGGATCTGATGTGATGACTGAGAACCGCCGCAAAGCCCGTGCGATCGCCATTGCCAAGGCAGACGACGCCAACGGCAGGGTTGTGATCCTAACTGCCGCGCTGCTCGCCTTTTTCGCTGTCGCCGCCCTCGCGGCTCTCTCGGTATTCTGATCGGGACATTTTTCTTCATTTTCAATGTGGTCGCTCGCTTTTTTGCGGGCAGATCTTGTGCGTGTTCCACACTGGTTCAGTGCAATTGCTGGCCTGAACCGATTTAATTGGCGATTTATGTAAAAATTAATCGTTGTCGTTGAAGACTGAGCGATCAGGAGTCTGCGGTGACGGCGCAAGCGTGAATTTGCGCAGTCAAGCAATGAATGCCCCGGCAGACTGGCGGCCATCCCCGCATGTTTTGAGTTCAAACCACCAGTTTGCCAGCCACCGTAAGAAGCCCTTGAGAGGGGTTGGGGAGGGCGGTTGCAGGCTGAGAGCCAGGGGGTGCCATGTTCATCGACAGAATTCTTGCCCGTTTCAAAATCCAGACGAAGGTGCTGCTGTTTATCCTGCCCTTCGTCGTCAGCATCTGTGCCGTCGGCATTACCGGTCTTTACGCCTCCGGGCTCTTGCAGGGACGCATGGAGATTTCCAACAGCGTCCTCCAGTCGCTGAACGGCTTCAAGGATGTCTATGCCGGCATGAGCCAGTTCCTTCAGCACACGACAGAGGAAAGCCGCGACGGTGTCTACGCCAAATTGTCGGCACAAAAGGAAGTTCTGGCCGACACCATGAATGGCCTCGACGCCAACGCAGACAAGACGAAGCTGGAAGACGCGCAGGCGAAGACGCAGGACGTCGAAGCCCGCATCGATGGCCTCTGGCAGCTCTATGTCGGCGAAGTTGGTCTGCGCGACGCCATGGGCAAGAGCCTCAATTTTCTGGCCGGCGAACAGGTAAAGATCCTGGAAGAAGCAACCAAGATGCAGCGCGGCGTCCGTCAGGACGAAAATACCGCCAAAAGCATGTTGCGCGAAGCCGACCGCCTGACCAATGCCAGCAAGTTTTTCGCCGATTTCGGCTCGGACTATTCCGGAGCGACTGCACCGGAAGACAAGCTGAAGCTCGTCAAGGAGCGCTTCCCGCAGATCAACAAGACCGAGCGCTCGATCGCAACCGTTCTGCCGAAATCGCAGAAGGTCGTGGCCGAAACGATCAAGAAGACGGCGACCGAACTCTCCGGCTTCATTTCCTCGACTGATACGCCTGATCTTACGGTACCTGAAATTACGCGCCGCGTTTCGCGCTTCCGTCAGGTTTCGATCCAGCTTGCAGGTGCTGCCGGCGAGAAGATGCGCGAAGCGACCCGTATCTTCGGTGAGCTTGACGAGCCGATCATTCGTTCTGAGGCAATCCTGGTTGCGACCCGCAAGCTGGTGAACTCGATCTATTCGATCCAGATCGCCTCGGCCCGCTTCCTCGGCGTAACCTCCGATGAAAACCGCAAGAAGCTCTTGAGCGAACTATCGATCGTGCAGAGCGACATGGACGCGCTTCGCGGCAGCGCCAGTGGCCTGACCTTCTTCGACGACGTCGCCGAAGCCCTCATTCCGGCCCTGAAGAAAATGGACGAGGATAGCGCCGCGCTCGTCGATATCAGTGCCAAGCGCTCGGAAGAATTTGCCGCTGCCGGTACATCCATCGACCTGATCTGGAATCAGCTCAGCGACTTTGCCGAAGATCAGAAGACCAGCGCCGGTGTCGAGCGTGACAAGGCCAACCAGGTTTCCGTTCTCGCAACCGTGCTCGGGATCGTCATCGCGCTTGTCGCAGGCGGCGCCCTTGTCCTGACCCTCAAGGGACCGATCGGCCAGATCACCACGGCGATGCGCAAGCTGGCCGATGGTTTCGTCGATACCAGCATCTCCGGCGAAGCCCGCCGCGATGAAATCGGCGACATGGCCCGTGCCCTCGGGATCTTCAAGGAAAATGCTCTTTCGAAGATCCGCATCGAAGCCGAAAGCGAAGAGCAGCGCGCCGCTGCAGAAGCCGAACGTGCCCGCAATGACGCCGAGAAGCGCGAGGTTGATCGCCAGATCAATTTTGCAGTCGATGCCCTGGCAGCAGGTCTCGGCCGGCTTGCCGCAGGCGACGTCTCGCGCCAGATCGAAACGCCGTTCAACGGGCGTCTCGAGCAGTTGCGCCAGGACTTCAACGTCTCGCTGGTCCGCCTGCAGGATACGCTCGGCCAGATCCGTGGCAACGCGCTGTCGATCCAGCGCAGTGGCGCGGAAATGAGCGCATCCGCCGATCAACTCTCCAAGCGCACGGAAGCCCAGGCCTCCTCACTCGAGGAAACCGCAGCCGCCGTCGACCAGATCACGACGACGGTCCGCTCCTCCGCCGAGCGTGCCCACGAAGCGAATGCCGTTGTTGGCCAGACGAAACGCAGTGCCGACAATTCCGCATCGGTCGTCTCCAATGCCATCGAGGCCATGGGCCGCATCGAAGGTGCATCCCGTCAGATCGAGCAGATCATCGAAGTGATCGACGACATCGCCTTCCAGACCAACCTTCTCGCGCTCAATGCCGGTATCGAGGCAGCGCGTGCGGGTGAAGCCGGCAAGGGTTTTGCGGTTGTTGCCCAGGAGGTGCGCGAACTCGCCCAGCGTTCGGCAGACGCAGCCCGCGAAATCAAGGGGCTGATCAACAAATCGACACAGGAAGTCAACGCCGGTTCGCATCTGGTGCAGGAGACGGGCGCGGTTCTCGCTTCGATCAGCCAGCAGATCGTCACCGTCAGCCACCATGTGGAGATGATGGCAACGGCCAGCCGCGATCAGGCGGCGGCACTTGCCGAGGTCAACGGTTCCGTCAACCAGATGGACCAGATGACCCAGCAGAACGCCACAATGGTTGACCAGCAGACAAATGCCAGCCGCTCGCTCGCCAACCAGGCCGATACGCTGATGATGCTGGTGGAACAGTTCCGGCTGGAGCCGGAAAGCGGGTCACAGAGCTATACCCGCGCTGCCTGAAAATAGATTTCCCGATCAAAAAATGCCCGGCTCTCGTGCCGGGCATTTTTATTGCAGGCAACCTCCGCCTCTGGTGGGGGTCCCTTGCAAAAGAGGAAGCCCCCGGCGGCAGGGAGCGCCGAGGGTTGGCCGGAAGTCGGAAAGTTACGGCGGACAATCCTACCCGCGGCCTTGGGTAACGATGACGGGGATCAGAAGATCGCCCCAGTTGCCGGCGCCGCCGTGGTGGCGGGCGGAGCGGACGAGTTCGACCGAAACGCCAGCCTCGACCGCCTTCATCACGGCATGGTTCAGCCGGTGAAGATCGTTGGCGACAGAGCGAATAACCGCCTGCTGCTCCGGGGTCATGGTGGAAGCCTGTTCTTCGGCGCGCTCCTTGACGCGGGTCTGGACTGTCATGGCATTTCTCCTCTTCTCTTCGGGGTTTTTGAATTGATGCTCGATCATCCCTCTCCCCCGTTGCGGGGAGAGGGAATATGTCGCACTTACTCTGCCGCCGGGCGGAACTGGTCGTGCTCGGTCGATTCGTGCATGGCCGTTGTCGACGACTTGCCGCCGGTGATGGCCATCGATACGGCGTCGAAATAGCCGGTGCCGACTTCGCGCTGGTGCTTGGTTGCGGTGTAGCCGTTGATTTCGGCGGCGAATTCCGCTTCTTGCAATTCCGAATAGGCAGCCATCTGACGGTCCTTGTAGCCGCGCGCCAGTTCGAACATGCCGAAGTTCAATTGGTGGAAGCCGGCGAGCGTGATGAACTGGAACTTGTAGCCCATGGCGCCGAGTTCACGCTGGAATTTGGCGATCGTCGCGTCGTCCAGGTTCTTCTTCCAGTTGAACGAGGGCGAGCAGTTATAGGCAAGCAGCTTGCCCGGATGCGCCTTGTGCACGCCCTCGGCGAATTTCCGCGCTTGCTCCAGATCCGGTTTCGAGGTCTCGCACCAGATGAGGTCGCAGTTGGGCGCATAGGCGATAGCGCGGGCGATGCAGGGCTCTATGCCGTTCTTGACATTGTAGAAGCCCTCGACCGTGCGTCCCGCATCGTAATCGACGAAGGGACGGTCGCGCTCGTCGATATCCGAGGTGAGCAGCTTGGCGGCTTCCGCATCGGTGCGCGCGATGACCAGCGTCGGTGTGCCCATGACGTCTGCGGCAAGTCGCGCGGCGTTGAGATTGCGGATGTGAGCCGCCGTCGGGATCAGAACCTTACCGCCGAGATGGCCACACTTCTTTTCCGAAGCCAGCTGGTCCTCATAGTGAACGCCGGCAGCGCCCGCCTCGATGAAGGCCTTCATGATCTCGAAGGCGTTGAGGGGGCCGCCGAAGCCTGCCTCGGCATCCGCAACGATCGGCGCAAACCAGGTGTCGACCGAAAGCCCCTTGCCCTCGGAAGTCTCGATCTGGTCGGCGCGCTGCAGCGTCTTGTTGATGCGCTTGGCAAGCTCGGGTGCGGCGTTTGCCGGATAGAGCGACTGGTCCGGATACATGGAGGACGCCGTGTTGGCATCGGCTGCGACCTGCCAGCCCGAGAGATAGATCGCCTTCAGGCCGGCACGAACCATCTGCATGGCCTGGTTGCCGGAGAGCGCGCCGAGCGCATTGACGAAATCTTCTTCGTGGATGAGCTGCCAAAGGCGGTTTGCACCCATTTCCGCCAGCGTATGCCTGATCTGGACCGAGCCGCGCAGCTTGAGGACATCTTCAGCGGAATAGGGGCGTTCAACGCCGTCGAAACGGCCCTTCTGGGCTCCCGGAACAAGATTGTAAAAGTCAGTCATAATTTTCTCCTCACGATCTGCACCATGCTCGACTTTGTCGAATATGAAATTCGGTGCCGTCTGGACATGTCATATTGTTTACACTTCAGCTTTCGTGGATGCGAGAAAAATGGATTTATTGTTCAATGGAAACGGGTTATGATGTATTATGTTTGACAAATTGGGTTTGTAATTTTGTAAAAATTGTAAATCAAAGATGTCGTGCAATTTTGTAAAAGGCTGTGACAATGGCGGAAAACAAGATTTTTGCCGGCCCGCGCGTGCGGCGCATCCGCAATGCGCAGGGGCTGACGCAGACTGCCATGGCCGAGGCGCTCAGTATTTCGCCGTCCTATCTCAACCTGATCGAGCGCAACCAGCGGCCGTTGACGGTCCAGCTGCTGTTGAAGCTTGCCTCCGTCTACAAGCTCGACCTCGATGAGCTGCGCGGCGAAACCTCCGACAACATTGCCGAGCTGCGCGCCATGTTCTCCGATCCCCTGTTGTCCGGCGAGCTGCCGGGCGATCAGGAACTGATTGAGGTGGCGGAAGCTGCTCCGAATGTCGCAAGCGGCATCCTCAAGCTTTACCGCGCCTACCGTGAACAGTCGTCGCGGCTGAAGGACCTGAGCGGGCTGCTCGCGGAGGAAGGGCATGTAACGGCGCTTTCAGGCGCGCGCCTTCCCGTGGATGAGGTGCGCGACGTGTTCGAGACGCGCCCCAATTATTTCGAGGATATCGAAATTGCAGCGGAGGCCTTCCATGCGACGCTGGCGCCCTCGGATGACCTCGGTGGCACCTTGAAAGAGTGGCTGCGCAAGACCCATGGCATGAGCGTGCGCATCTTGCCGGTACATGTCATGCCGGATCTGCGCCGTCGCTTCGATCGCCATTCCATGCGGCTCTTCCTGTCCGAGCGGCTGTCGCTGCAGGATCAGTTGCGCGAGATCGCCATGGAGGCGGCGCAGATTGCCTTTCACGAAGCGCTGGCGAAGGAACTTGATCGGTTGTCGCTTTCAACCGGCGAGGCCCGCCGCATCGCCCGTTTCGAGCTGGCGCGCTATGCGGCACTGGCGCTGATGATGCCCTATGGCGCGTTTCTCTCCGCGGCACAGCGGCTGAAATACGACCTGTCGGCGCTGGCGGCACGGTTTCGTGTGTCTTTCGAGCAGGCGGCAAGCCGGTTGATCTCGCTCCAACGGCCCGGCGCGGCCACCGTGCCATTCTTTCTGATGGAAATAGATAGCGCCGGAAACCGGCTACGACTGTCCGGTGCTCAAGGCTTTCCGAAGGCCCGCTTCGGCGGTAGCTGTCCCAAGCTCAATGTCTATTCCGCCTTCGCCCAGCCGGGGCAGGTATTGGCGGAGCGCGCGGATATTTTTGGCGGGGGCGGGTTTCTCGTCGTCTCGCGCACGGTCGAAGGACCTCAGGCCGGTTTCGGCGAGCGCGTGCGCCGCACCGCGATGCTGGTCGGTTGCGACGCGAGCCATCAGGCGGAGACGGTTTATGGCGAAAGCCCGCTGACCACCGTTGCTGCCGGCACGGCCTGTCGCCTCTGCGAGCGGCAGGGCTGTCTCGCCCGTGCCGAGCCGCCGGTCACCCGGCCGCTCGGCCTCGACGAAATGGTGACCGGCTTCAGCGCCTTCGATTTTCAGTGATCCTCACCAATCCTGAAACATATGTTTTTTGAAGAACTTGCTAAATTTGCCGCCCGGCTGTCGACCAATGCCGCATTGCCGAAAAGCGCTTGTGGTTGTTCAAAAACATGCCTAACTTCCGTTTGCGCATAGAGCGGTCCGCCCGGCAGAAAACGGAAACGTGCTGGAAGCGGACCAAAAAAACCAAGGGGAATTTTATGTCGCGTAAGATCGTTTCAGCCTTTGCGGCGGTTATCCTTGCCGGATCGGCCGTCATTGCCAACGCGCAGGAGCGCGTGGTCAACGTTTTCAACTGGTCGGATTACATCGACGCCAGCATCCTTGAGGATTTCACCAAGGAAACCGGCATCAAGGTCGTTTACGACGTCTTCGATTCCAACGAAATTCTCGAAACGAAGCTGCTGGCCGGCGGGTCGGGCTATGACGTCGTCGTGCCCACGGCAACGTTCCTGCAGCGCCAGATCGTAGCGGGCGTGTTCCAGAAGCTCGACAAGTCGAAGCTGCCCAATCTCCCCAATATGTGGGACGAGATTACCAAGCGTGTGGCGACCTACGATCCGGGCAATGAATATGCTGTCGATTATATGTGGGGTACCACGGGCATCGGCTACAACGTCGCCAAGATGAAGGAAATTCTCGGCACGGATGAAAAGCCGACCTGGGACGTGCTGTTCAACCCGGAGGTTGCAGCCAAGTTCAAGGATTGCGGTATCCACATTCTCGATTCCCCGACTGATGTGGTGCCTTCCGTGCTGCTCTATCTTGGCCTCAACCCGGATAGCCATGCACCGGAGGATCTGGCCAAGGCCGAAGAAGCGCTGATGAAGATCAGGCCTTTTGTTCGCAAGTTCCACTCCTCCGAATACATCAACGGACTTGCGAACGGCGATATCTGCCTGGCGATCGGTTATTCCGGCGACGTCTTCCAGGCCCGCGACCGCGCGGCGGAAGCCGACGCTGGCGTCCAGGTTGATTTCGCGATCCCGCCGACCGGCGCCCAGATGTGGTTCGACGTGATGGCGATTCCTGCCGATGCGCCGCATCTCGAAGAAGCCCATGCCTTCATCAACTACATGATGAAGCCGGAAGTCGTGGCCAAGGCCAGTGACTATGTCTTCTATGCCAACGGCAACAAGGCATCCCAGCAGTTCATCAGCAAGGACGTAGTCGGTGATACGGCGATCTATCCGCCGGAGGATGTGATGAAGAAGCTCTTCACCACCACACCATTCAGCGCCAAGGAGCAGCGGGTGCTGACCCGCATGTGGACCAAGGTCGCCACCGGCCAGTGATCACAGAAAAACGAAGCTGCCCGGACCTGAAAATCCGGGCAGTTTCTTGAGGGGCCTGCGACAGGGCGGTCCCGCACCAGACCATCATTCGGGGATAGATGATGAAATCACTCGGCAGTATCCGGCGCTCCTTTGCTCCATGGACGGACCCAGCGTCCAAGCCATTCATTTCCTTTCGCAATGTCACCAAGAAGTTTGGCGATTTCGTCGCCGTCGACGATCTTTCGCTCGACATCTACACCCGCGAGTTCTTTGCGCTACTGGGCGCATCCGGCTGCGGCAAGTCGACGTTGCTGCGCATGCTCGCGGGCTTCGAGCAGCCGACCTCCGGTGAGATCATTCTTGATGGCCAGAGCCTTAAGGGCATCCCGCCCTACAGACGCCCGGTCAACATGATGTTCCAGTCCTACGCACTCTTCCCGCATATGACGGTTGAGAACAACGTCGCGTTCGGTTTGAAGCAGGACGGCATGCCGAAGACGGAGATTGCCGAGCGCGTCGACCAGATGCTGAAGCTGGTCAAGCTCGAGAAGTTTGCCAAGCGCAAGCCGCATCAGCTTTCCGGTGGCCAGCGCCAACGCGTGGCCCTCGCCCGTTCGCTCGCCAAGCGTCCCAAGGTGCTGCTGCTTGATGAGCCGCTCGGCGCGCTCGACAAGAAGCTGCGCGAGGAAACCCAGTTCGAGCTCATGGACCTGCAACAGGAACTCGGCCTCACCTTCGTCGTCGTTACCCACGACCAGGAAGAGGCCATGACCATGGCCGACCGCATCGCGCTGATGGCGCAGGGCAAGGTCATCCAGGTGTCGACACCGGCGGAAATCTACGAGGCGCCGAATTCACGCTTCGTGGCCGATTTCATCGGCGACGTGAATATTTTCGATGGCAAGGTGTCGTCGAGTGCCGATGGCCGCATCCAGATCGAAACCGAATCCGGCTTCACGGTGCGTGTCGCCTCGCCGGATGCTCTCGCTGTCGGTGCCAGCGCCGGTTTTGCAGTTCGTCCCGAAAAGATCAGGGTCAGCCGTGAGGCGCCCGCCCAGTCAGCGGCCAATGCGGCCAAGGGCGAGATCTGGGATATCGGCTATCTCGGCGACATGACGGTGTTTCACATCCGCCTGGCTGACGGCAAGGTGGTCAAGGCATCTTCGCTGAATGCCGTGCGCGCCGTGGAAGATCCGCTCGGCTACGAGCAGGACGTCTGGATCTCGTTTGCCGAGGATGCCGGCGTCGTGTTGAAGGATTGAGTGCATGAGCAAGATCGGATCGGCCATCTTCAACCGGCTCGTCATTATCATTCCCTATGCGTGGCTGTTGTTCTTCTTCCTCATTCCCTTCGTCATCGTCCTGCGCATCTCGCTGTCGACGACGGCGGTGGCAATGCCGCCCTACACGCCCGTCTTCGATCTGACCGCCGGCCTTTCGACCTTTGTCGATGGCGTGAAAGAGTTCTCCTTCGACAACTATGTCTGGCTGACCGAAGATGCGCTTTATGCGAAGGCCTATCTGTCGAGCCTGATCATCGCCTTCATTTCGACCATCCTGACGCTGTTGATCGCCTATCCGATCGCCTACGGCATGGCGCGCGCGCCAAACACGATCCGGCCGACCCTGCTGATGCTGGTCATTCTGCCGTTCTGGACGAGCTTCCTGATCCGCGTTTACGCCTGGATCGCGATCCTGAAACCGGAAGGCCTGCTCAACCAGTTCCTTCTCTCAATCGGCGTCATCAGCGAACCGCTGATCATCCTCAACACCAATTGGGCAATCTATATCGGCATTGTCTATTCCTACCTGCCCTTCATGGTGCTGCCACTCTATTCGGCGCTTGAGAAGATGGATCACAGCCTGACGGAGGCGGCTCAGGACCTCGGCTGCACGCCGATATCAGCCTTCTGGCGGGTGACATTCCCGCTGTCGATCCCCGGCGTCGTCGCCGGCTGCCTTCTGGTCTTCATCCCGGCCGTCGGCGAGTTCGTCATTCCCGATCTGCTTGGCGGTTCGGAAACGCTGATGATCGGCAAGACCCTTTGGAACGAGTTCAACGCCAATCGCGATTGGCCGGTCTCGTCCGCCGTCGCGACCATACTGCTCCTCATTCTGGTGGTGCCGATCATGTTCTTCCAGCATGCCCAGTCCAAGGCTGACGGAGAGGGACGATAAATGCAGCAATGGTCTCGTTTCAACATCGTCTCGATCATTTTCGGCTTCGCCTTCCTCTACCTGCCGATCGTGCTCCTGGTGATCTTTTCGTTCAACGAGTCGAAACTGGTCACGGTCTGGGCCGGATTCTCCGTTCGCTGGTATGTGCAGCTTTTCCATAACCAAGCGCTGCTGGATGCGGCCTGGGTGACGATCCGTGTGGGTCTGTTTTCAGCCACCGTTGCCACTGTTCTCGGTACGCTGGCAGCTCTGGCCATGACCCGCTACACGCGCTTCCGTGGGCGCATGCTGTTTTCGGGCATGATCTACGCGCCGCTGGTCATGCCGGAGGTGATCACCGGCCTATCGATGCTGCTTCTGTTCGTCGCCATCGGCTTCGACCGCGGCTTTTGGACGCTGACACTGGCACACATCACCTTCACCATGTGCTTCGTCGCCGTCGTCGTGCAGTCGCGGCTTCTGTCCTTCGATCGCTCGATCGAGGAGGCGGCAATGGATCTTGGAGCAACACCGGTCGCGACCTTCCTGCAGGTGACATTGCCGGTCATCGCGCCGGCCGTGTTTTCCGGCTGGGTGCTGGCATTGACGCTGTCGCTTGATGACCTCGTGATCTCAAGCTTCACCTCCGGGCCTGGCGCCACCACGCTTCCGATGAAAATCTACAGTCAGGTGCGCCTCGGGGTAACGCCGGAAATCAATGCGATCTGCACGATCCTGATCGGGATCGTGGCGGTCGGCGTTCTGATTGCATCGATCGTTTCGCGTCGGCGGGAAGCACAACGCGTCCTCGACGAACAGGCAGCGTTTGCCCAGTAACGCGATTGCAGGACTGTGAAGCGATTTTCTGTCCGGAAGTGCGAAAAAATAAAACGCCTAGAGTTTGTCAGGGAAAAGTGGAAACCGGTTTTCCCGAAAAGACAAACGGAAACACAAGAATCTAAAGGATGTCTGGTTCCATCTGAACCAGACATCCTCTAGGGCTGGCTCGGCAGGGTAGCAAGCGGCGAAATAACCGCATTCGGCCAGGAGCCGCCGGCAAAGAAGCGGGCGGCAGGCTCGGAGCCGTCGTTCGCCGTGAGCGAGCCTGCCAGCGCCAGCCCGTTGGTGTGGAAGGGAATGACGCCTGTCAGGATGAGCGTCTTCTGGTCACCTCGGATCTCCGCCTTCTCCAGTGTTGCCACGCCCTCCTTGAGGGTTGCGACAATCTCGGAGGATTGTGTCGGGAAGGTGCCGTTGCTCGTGGCGGAAGAATCAAAAAAGCGGCCCTGCGCGACAAGGCTTTGAAACGCCTCGGCATCGAAATGGGAAAGCACCCCGCGCCCGCCGCTGAAGCGAATATCGCCGTTTGCATCGCGGATCGTTACCCCATTGAGCGGTTTCTCAGTCGAGAGGTTGAGGCTCAGTATACCCTGACCCTGCAGCATCGGCCCCTGTAGACCGAAGCTTGCGGCAAGAGCCGTCAGGTCGGCATCCCTAAGGGAGACCTGCATTTCACCGCCCTTGGTGCCGCCATCAAAAGCGGCAAGCCGGCCGTTCAGCGAGCCGCCTGCATAACCGCTGTCGCCGACATCCAGCGAGGCTTTGCCCTCGCTGGCCATGATGCCGGCCGCAAGATTGGTCAATGTCACCGAGCCGTAGCTTGCGCTGTGTGCGGAAAGCCGAAGATCGATATCGATTTGATCGAGGAGCCGGGGAGCGGCCGATACTTCCACATTGGTCTGCAAGGGGAAGAGGAAAAGTGTCGCAAGCCCCTCCGTGTGGAGCCCATCGAAGGCGAGTGTGCCGTTGATCTTGGGCTTGGCATCGGGACGCAGCGACAGATCCAGAAGGCCCGTCGCGTTGTCGCCTCCGAGCGCCAGCACGAGATTGTCCATCTTGATGCCGCTGCTCGCGCCGCTGACTGTCGTCTCGATGGACAGCGGTGAGGAGGGTGTTGCGGTCGGCCCCGGCACGCCAAGCCAGTGAGCGAGCCCGGAGAGCGACGGAGTGGTGATCTGCAAGTCGCCATCGATACCGGGATAGCGGCCCGCCGTGCCCTTGCCATCGAAACTCAGATGCAGCGGGCCAGAGCCGAGCGACACGCGCAACCCGCTTTCTTGCCCTGCCAGGAACGTCATCGGCGCATCGCAGCTCACAGTAAGGTCTATCGGTTCCCCGTTGACGATCGCTGTCAGGCTGGCGCTCAGCTTTGCCACCGGTGTCCGCCATGCGATCGTGCCGGAGATATATTCCAGGCGGGTGCTGCGGCCGCTGACCGCATCCTCGATATCGACCGTGCCGTTGTCGATGACGATCTCGCCGATTGGTTCGCCCTCCGGACTTTCCGGTCTGGTATCAGCGACAACGGAACTGTTCCTCCAAGGGGGGGTAGGCCAGTTCGACTTTCCGTCTTTATCGCGCCGAACCGAGAGAACCGGCTCTACAAGGTGGAAATCATAAAAGACCGGACGCCCGCTGAGCGCTGCGAGCAGATCGAAGTCCGCAGTGATCGCTTTCACGGTCGCCAGTCGCTCGGTGCCATCCTGCGTCTCAAAACGCACGTCGGACAGGGTAAGCGTCGGCCCAGGCCAGAAGCTGACGTTCGCTGCCTCGCCGATGGTGGCACGGGCGCCCGCCCAGCGGGAAAGCGCTGCCTCCATATTGTCCTTGATGTTGGCCGTCGAGACGAAAAGCGGCAGGGCGACCTTGATCAACACGAAGAACAGCAGGATACCTGCGACCGTCCAGCGGAATGCCGGTGAGCGCAGCACGCCCATCCATCTCTCGCGGGCGGCAAAAGATCGAAGGAATTCCGTCATTTCCACTCTTTCGTGTCTCCGCCAAGGTTACCGAGCTCTGGATATGCTTTCAGGAAGAAGAAATCAAATCCGCGGCAGGCCTGCGTCGCATCCAGGCGCACGCTTTTTCCGCAACCCTTTATCTTGCATTGCAGCATGGTATAACGGCGACGGTTGGAGTGGAGGAAACGCATGCAAGCAGATCGCCCCCTGTGGGTTCCATCGCGGGAATTTATCGCCGAAACGCCGTTGAAAGCGTTCATGGACTGGTGCGCCGACCGTTTTTCGAAAGAATTCGAGGATGTCGATGCCTTTCATGCCTGGTCGGTGGAGGAGCGTGCCGATTTCTGGGCGGCCGTCTGGGATTTCTGCGATGTGAAGGGCGATCGCGGCGAGCGGGCGCTGATCAACGGCGACGACATGCTTGCGGCCCGGTTTTTTCCTGATGCGACGCTGAACTTTACCGAAAATCTCCTGCGCCTTTCGGGAGAGGGAGATGCGCTGGTTTTCTGGGGTGAGGACAAGGTGAAGAGCCGCATGTCCTGGAACGAACTCCGCGCGCTGGTTTCCCGCCTTCAACAGGCCTTCAAGGCTGCGGGTATCGGCAACGGCGACCGCGTTGCGGCGATGATGCCGAACATGCCCGAGACTTTTGCCTGCATGCTTGCAACCGCGTCCATCGGCGCAATCTGGTCCTCCTGTTCGCCGGATTTTGGCGAGCAGGGTGTGCTGGACCGGTTTGGCCAGATCAAGCCCAGCCTCTTCATCGTCTGCGATGGTTACTGGTATGCCGGCAAAAAGCAGAATATCGCCGCCAAGGTTGGCGCCATCGCCAGCGGGCTTGGCGCGCCGACGGTCGTTGTGCCCTATGTCGGCGGCACGCAGGAGCTTGCCGCCTCGCTGGAGGCTGGCTGCACGATTGGCGATTTCATCGCGCCTTTCCAGGCGGGGCTGATTGAATACGAACGATTGCCCTTCTCGCACCCGCTCTACATTCTCTTCTCGTCCGGCACGACCGGTATTCCCAAGTGCATCGTCCACTCGGCGGGCGGCACCCTGCTGCAGCACCTGAAGGAACACCGTTTCCATTGCAGCCTGAAAGAGGGCGACAAGCTCTTCTACTTCACCACGTGTGGCTGGATGATGTGGAACTGGCTGGCTTCCGGGCTCGCTGTTGGTGCCACACTCTGCCTGTTCGATGGCTCGCCGTTCCATCCGAGCGGCAACGTGCTTTTCGACTACGCGCAGGAAGAAGCCTTCGCAGTCTTCGGCACCTCGGCGAAATATATTGATGCCGTTCGAAAGGGTGGCTACACGCCGGTTTCGACCCATGATCTTTCGTCGTTGCGGTTGATGACATCCACGGGATCGCCCCTGGCGCCCGAAGGCTTTATGTTCGTCTACGAGGGCATCAAGCCTGATGTCCAGCTGGCCTCCATTTCCGGGGGGACGGACATTGTCTCGTGTTTCGTCCTCGGCAATCCCCTGAAGCCCGTCTGGCGCGGCGAGATCCAGGGGCCGGGGCTGGGACTTGCGATCGATGTCTGGAATGACGAAGGTCATTCGGTCCGCGAAGAAAAGGGCGAACTCGTCTGCACCAGGGCCTTTCCCTCGATGCCGGTGATGTTCTGGAACGACCCCGAAGGTCAGAAATATCGCGCCGCCTATTTCGAGCGCTTCGACAATGTCTGGTGCCATGGCGATTTCGCCGAGTGGACCAAGCATGGAGGCCTCGTCATCCACGGCCGCTCTGACGCAACGCTCAATCCGGGTGGTGTGCGGATTGGCACGGCCGAGATCTACAATCAGGTCGAGCAGTTGGATGAGGTGCAGGAGGCACTTTGCATCGGTCAGGACTGGGACGATGACGTACGCGTCGTGCTTTTCGTGCGGCTTGCCGCCGGGCAGACGTTGACGGATGATCTGGTCAAGACGATCAAGACGAAGATCCGCACCGGAGCCTCGCCACGGCATGTGCCTGCCAAGATCATCGCGGTCTCGGATATCCCGCGCACAAAGTCCGGCAAGATTGTCGAGCTTGCCGTCCGCGAAGTTGTTCATGGCCGAGCGGTGAAAAACAAGGAGGCTTTGGCCAATCCCGAGGCCCTGGACCTCTATGCGGATCTGGCTGAGTTGAAGGCCTGATTTTCCGGCGCCGCCGTTAAGGTTTTCGGGCTTTCCGAATTAACCACTTCGTAAAGCTTGGCGGAAACTACGAAAACTGGTGGGGTTGCTGGAAAGGTTTTGTTTACGGATGGCGGCGCATTTTGATCTCAACTTGAGGCCGCCCGATGCAGGGATTGGCTTTCGGCTCTTGCCGACATTGACATGATGTCCTTTCCCCTCGAGCTGACGTTTAGCATTCAAACTCAAGGCAGCCTCAGTGGCTGCCTTTTTTTCAGCTGCCGCTCAGTGAGCACGGTCGAGCGAGCGTGACACCAGAATGACGGGGATCATCCCGGCAATGACGATGATCATCGCCGCGACCGAAGCGTCCTCGACCTTTGCCCGGGAGGCCTGCTCGTAGACAAGCGTCGCCAGCGTGTTGAAATTGAAGGGCCGCAGCATGATCGTCGCGGAAAGCTCCTTCATCGATTCAATGAAGACGAGCAGGGCGGCCGAAAGCACCGCCGGTCGCATCATCGGGATGAGCACGCTCCAGAGCGTCTGGCTGCCGTTGCGGCCAAGGGTGCGGGCGGCCATGTCGAGATGCGGGGAAAGCTTTTGGAAACCGGCTTCAATGGAGCCTTCCGCCATCGTCAGGAACCGCACCGTGCAGGCATAGATGATGGCAAAGCCTGTTCCCGACAGCAGGAGACCGGTCGAGATGCCGGCATGCTGCCGAAGAAACGCATCCAGCCCGTTGTCGAAACCGGCAAGCGGAAACAGCACCCCGATGGCGAGCACCGTTCCCGGCACGCCGTAGCCGATGGAGGAGAGGCGTCCTGCAATGGTGATCAGACGCGAGCGACTGGTGCGGGCAGCATAGGCAAGGACGAAGCCGAGAAGCACAGTCAGGATGGCGGCGGTCGCCGAGACGAAAATGCTGTTGATCAGCGCCTTCAGCAACCGCGGCTCAAAAAGCTGGTGAAGTCGCTTTGCCGCATAGTCGCCAAGCACGAGGAACGGCACGGCAAAACCGAGCAGGATCGGCAGGGCGCAAATGCTGACGGCCACACCTGCCTGCCAGCCTTTCAGCTTGAGCCGCACGGCGTCGTGCACGGCCGCCGTCGTCTTCTGGCTGGAGAAGCGCTGCCGGCGCCGCGCAGCGCGTTCGATGAGCATCAGCAACACCACAAAGACCAGCATGATGCAGGCAATCTGGGCCGCACCAGCAAGGCTGCCGCGGTTCAGCCAGGTATCGAAGATCGAGAAGGTCAGGGTCTGAACGCCCAGGAATTCCACCGCGCCAATGTCGTTCAGCGTTTCCATGGCAACCAGCGTCAGGCCGACCATGATCGCCGGGCGCGCCATGGGAATCTGGACTTTCAGAAACACTCGCCAGGGGCTAGCCCCAAGCGTGCGCGCCACGTCAGCTGTCGCGCGCCCCTGCATCAGAAACATCGAGCGGCAGGCCAGATAGATGTACGGATAAAGAACGGAACTCAGCACCAGAACAGCGCCGCCGAGGGATCGGATATCAGGAAACCAATAGTCGCGGCTGGTCTTGAAGCCGATGAAAAATCGTAGAAGCGACTGAATCGGCCCCGTGAAGGTGAAGAGCTCGCCAAAGGCATAGGCAGAGAGATAAGCGGGGATCGCGAGCGGCAGCACCAGAGCGGCGGAGAAAAAGCGCCGCGCGGGAAAGTCGCAGCTTGCGATCAGCCAAGCGGTGATGATGCCGGTGATGCAGGTTGCCGTTCCCGTCATCGCCACCAGCGACAGTGTTCGTATGGTCGCGCGCGGAATGACGTTTGCCATCAGATGCGGCCAGTCGCTGCCGCCACCGGAAATGGCCAGCCATATGATGGCAACGACTGGAACGAGAACAATGGTGCAGGCAAGGACGGCGGCGGCTGCAAGTCCCGGATGGCCGCCGGCGATACCTCGCCCTTTTGCCTTGGTACCGGCTGGACGCGCCACCGCGGCGACTGAGGTTTCTGTCTGCACTTTATCAACTTCTCTGGCGCGGATGCATCGTGGCGATGGTGGCCGCATCGGCGTGTCTTGCCCGTTCTACTGCCGACATTCCTATCGGATAAAGAAGGGCAGCGAAATCACCATTTACGCTGAAATCGCTTCCCGCAGGCCATAGTCAGTTGGCAAGCACACGCTGGGAGGGGAAGCTGACTTCGACCAGGGTTCCCTCGTTGGGGGTGGAACTGATCGAAAATTGCGCCCGGTTGGCTTCGGCCATCGCCTTTGTGAGCGGCAGGCCAAGCCCGGTGCCGTCGCCCCGCTTGCGAACCCCGGTCGTCACCTGTCGGAACGGTTTCATGGCCTGTTCAAGCTCGGTGCGGGTCATGCCGATGCCTGTGTCGCGGATGCGCAGCACCACACTGCCATTGGCTTCATAGGCTGTCGAAACAACAATCTGGCCGCCGGAGGGGGTGAAACGAATGGCATTGGACAGGATGTTGAGCGCCATCTGTTTGATCGAGCGACTGTCGGCAACCACATTCGGCACCGCGGTTGAAAGCGACGTGCGAATGATCACCCGCTGACCGTTGGCCTGCGGCTGCACCAGCGAAACGGCTTCCGACACGGCCTCGTTGATCTCGACAGCGCTGAATTCCAGCTCCATCTCGCCCGCCTCGATCTTCGAGATATCGAGCAGATCGTTGACGATATCGAGCACATGGCGACCGGAGCGGCCGATGTCGCTGGCGTATTCGACGTAGCGCGGATTGCCGATCGGGCCGAAGTGTTCACTCGCCATCATATCGGAGAAGCCGATGATCGCGTTGAGCGGCGTGCGGATCTCGTGGCTGATTCTCGCCAGGAAATCGGTCTTGTGGGCATTGGCTGTTTCCGCGGCACGCTTGGCGCTGCGCAACTCTTCTTCGGTGCGCTTCCATTGGGTAATGTCGCGGATAACGGCGCAATAGCCATTCGAGGACGAAAGTTTGCCCATCGTCATGAACAGGGGAATGAAGCCGCCGGAAGCTTCGCGGCCGATGACCTCGCGCCCGTCATTCAGCACGCTTGCCACCCCATGGCCGGAAAGTCCCGAAAGATAGTCGATGACAGCCTTCTGGCTTTCATGGGCAAAGAGCGAGGCAAAGGGTTTGCCACGAATTTCCTCGTCGTCATAGTTGAAGAGAGCGCTCGCGGAACGGTTCAGCGTGCGGATCTCGTTATCGGCGCCGATGACGACCACGCCATCCGTCGCAGTTTCGAGGATGGATTGAAGTTCCTCGATCTGCATATGCAGCGCATCGGCGCCTGTATCCGTTTCCGGGATGTGGTGTGCCGGCGCTTCTTCGGGTTCCGCTGGCTGTTCTGCGGTTGGTGCAGCCGCAAATGTGGAGATCGGTGCCAACGCCAGCAGCAGCGCGCTCTTTTCCTCCCAGCGAACCGATTGCAGGCGCGCCGTCACGTTCAGCATGCGGCCGTCGTTGCGAAGCAGCATCATCGTGCCGGTTGGCAGGTCCGCCAGCCCGTCTTCGTCTCCGGCAAACAGGGCGTCGATCCCGCCTTCTTCGTTCAACGCATCCAGGCTGTCAAAACCCGTCAGGGTAAGGAATTCCGGATTGGCGTGGTAAAGCGTGTCGCCGCTATGGATCAGCAGCGCCACGGGCAGGCCATCGACGATCTCCGCTGTCAGACCGGCCCCTTCGCTATTCCTCGGAGGAACGACAGCGATCGGCGCGGCGACGGACGGAGCCTCCTCTTCGGCCGGCACGTCCTCGTCATCAGCGGAAGCTTGCGGTGCCGCTTCGACGTTGATGCCAGCGAAATCGTCGGCTTCGATCGGCGTGCGGGGTCGCTTTTCAAGGCCGGTGAACGGATCGGCAGGGCTTGCGTTTTCGGTGGCTTCCTCCGATGCAGCAACACGTTTTTCGACGCTCTCGCCAAGCTGCCGCGCAATCTCGCGGAAGGCCGCCTGCTCGGTGCGCGACAGCGTCTCGCCCGTGGTCTTGCGATGGGAATCCAGTTCAACAACCTTGTCGCTTGCACGGCGGCCCGGGCTTTCGGAAAGCCAGAGCGCCGGTCGCTCGCCCCGGAAGGGATCCTCGTTTTGCTCCGTCTCGTCATCTTCCGACGAGACGAGGTCCGCGAAAAGATCGGCATCACCGGAGGTGATTTTCGGTTCTGATGTCGTTGGCTGATCCGCAGGCAGCATCTCCGGGATGGCCATCTCGTCTTGAGCGACGGGCTCAGTCGTTTCGGGTTCGTCTGCCGGCAAAGGCTCGAATTCCAGTTCGACCGGACGGCCGCTGTCGATAGCATCGGCGACACGCACGATGCCGAAGCCGCGGAAGCCGTCGAATTCGCGGTTGCGTGAATACGTCGGCAGGGCCGCGAGATCGACCGGAACGACCAGCGCTTCGTTTTCGACAGGCCAGAATACGGTCTTGCCGGACCATGTGTCGCGCCGCTTCAAGAGGTCGATGATCGTTCTGTCTGGATCGAGGCCGTAGCGGGCGGCAAGATCCGCGAAGCTGCGCCCGACGACATCGGCTGCGCGCGGACCGACAGCGCTTGCGAATTCTTCGGATATCTCGCTGAAGCGACCGTTTGCATCGATCTTCCAGACGAACCGGACCGCGCGTCCGCGCGGGTCGAAGCGGAAGCCTTCGTCATCCTGGGGAATTGCGGAAGCGGCTTCGGCAGTGTCGCCCTCAGCAGGTGGGACTTCAGCCTCCAGGGCAGGGCTCTCATCGCTCGCATGATCGTCCGCAACCGGTGCGATATCTGCAAGAAGTTCAGGTTCAGCAACAGGAGCAGCGTCGTCTTCCGGCAGCGGAGGTGGTTCGTTCGCTTCAACGGTTTCGTCGTCTGCCGGTGCAATGCTTTCCGCCTCGATGACATCTGCCATGATCGCCTGATCATCAGCGGCAATAGCTTCCGGCTCCACAACGGTCTCGACTTCCTGCTCGAAGCCTTCCGAGGTGAACGCGGATTCCAGCGGTGTTTCGTCCGCTTCCGTTACCGGCTCGGATTGCGCCTCCGCCGGGAGGTCGGTGTTTTCAGTTTCAGGGGTTGTGTTTGTCTGCGCCTCGTCGGCTTCCGTCGCAGCCGGGGTCGATTCGAGCTCTGATGTTTCGAGCTCGAAAGTTTCGACGGGGATGTCTAGCCGCTGATCAAGTTCCAGCTCTTCGTGGACCTCGGCCGCATCCTCGATTGATTCGGGAACCTGCGCGTTCAGGGCCGGGAGTTCTGCGGTATGTTCAGCATTTTCGATGGTTGCAACCGTGGCCGGTGCAAACGTCTCGTCGGGATCCATATTGCCGAGAATGGTCTCGACGGCGAACAGCAGATGCAGCGCCGGATCGTCGGACAGCTTGCCGATTGCCGCCGGCAGATGGCCTTTGCCTGTTGCGACCGGCCGCTTGATCAGCCAATCGGGATCGCGCGCTGCGGCTGACACGAGCGCCTGGCAGGTTTGCGGCGTCATGGAAAGGCCGGCGAACCCGCCGGATGCAGCAAGCACCGTGCCGTCTGCATCCAGAACGGCCATATGGGTATCCGGATCGTCGAGGCCGGAAATCATCCGCCGGGCATTTTCGGTCAAGGACTGCCGCTTGCCGACGCTTGGCGCAGAAAAAAGAACAGCCGTTTCACCTGGGCGCACGGTGATCATCTCGACGGCAGCGTTGACAGGCAAGCTCCGGAAACCCGATGCAAGCCGCATAAGGAATGTCCGGTGATCGCCGCTGCGGCCCAGCTGGCGCGCGGCTGCTGCGAGCTGGCGAAAAGCCACGTCGCTGCGTTCAGCACCAAGATCGAGGAAGTCATAAACGGAATCGAATCCGAAAAGCGCTGCCCCCGCTCCGTTTGACCAGAGAATGCTGCCCATGTCCGGTGAGAACAGCACAGCCGCGTCACCACGAGTGAAATGCTCCCGCACCCGTTCGTGAACGGCGATATCGATAAAGGGGTAGAATTTTGCGGGCATCAGCGAACCTGTCGGCGGCGCCGTCCTACGGCCGGATTGTTAATACTCTATTAAGAGAATAGCGAGCGCGGACCGAAGGGTCCAGCTTTCCCGGTCGAGCGGACAGGCTTTCGCCGCGCAAGGTTAACGCGGCAGCATTGTAAATTGTGCAATGCACAATATATTGCATTGCACAATGGAATGGATTATATGAGCCGTATCGATTACAGTGGATGCCTCAGGTGAGGGTCCAAACCAAGGAGCGCATGACATGGCTACCAAGAAGACCGAAGACGCATTTTCTCTCAATGCTTTCGACCCGGCGAAGGCCACCGACGCTTTCCGCGATTTCGCGGAAAAGGGTGTCGCCCAGTCCAAGGAAGCCTATGCCAAGATGAAGACGGCAGCAGAGGATGCGACGAAGACGGTCGAAGCGACGCTTGAAAGTGCCCAGTCCGGCACGGTCGAGCTTGGCCTGAAGGCAATCGACGCGCTGCGGACCAATGCTGAAAGCTCCCTGTCGCATATGGAAGCGCTGCTCGGTGTAAAGTCGCTGTCGGAACTCTTCGAACTCCAGACTGCCTTCATCCGCAAGCAGGCAGAGCTTGCCATGGAGCAGGCGAAGTCGATGCAGGAAGCCACCAAGAAGGTTGCTGAAAGCGTCGCGAAGCCCAGCAAGGATGCCGCCGAAAAGGCGATATCGACCTTCAAGAAGTAGGCACTTTCGTTTCCGCAATAGAACAAGGCCGTCGCATGAAAGCGGCGGCCTTGTTGTTGAGACGGCGCGTGAGCGTGCGGCCGCTTCAGTATTCGAAAGACGAAAGCCGGATTGCTGTATAGCCGTTTTTTTCACGGCAGGCCGCAAGTTAAGGCTTGCAAAAAAATCGGACTGCTCGTATTGCACCTCCGAAAGCGCGACAGCGCTTGTTGTTGTGCGGTTGTAGCTCAGTTGGTTAGAGCGCAGGTTTGTGGCACCTGAGGTCGGAGGTTCGAGACCCCCCAACCGTACCATTCTTTCCACATTTATTCCCCCCAAAAATATGGATTGACGGCCGTGCCGCTCCATCTATCGCATCGTTTCGCGATATCGGGCTTGAACTCCACAAAAATTTGACGGTTGTTTAAACCAAGCTTTCTTCCCGATTATAGAGTGTGGGGCGATTTGACTGCAAAAAGGGAAACAGCAATGAAACCGACCATTTCCACGGCTGCCTCCAAGATCGGATCGTCGCTTACCCTCAAGATTTTCGCTGTCTGCTTTGTCTCGACCCACATCCCGCTGCTGGCGCTGGTGATTTATCTTTTCTGGGGCTTCGATAACAATCCCATGCCGGTCCTCGGCGCGATCGTCGCAGCGACCCTCGTCGGGACGGTATTCAGCCTGACGGCAGTGTGGATGCTGCTGCGGCCGCTTCATGAAGTGGCCGAGGCAATGAAGAAGTACCGCGCCGTGGGTGTGGTGCCGCAGATATCGAGCGCTCGAAGCGATGAGGTCGGCGTCGTCGCCAACGGTGTTACCAAGCTGATTGCCGATCTCGACGCGACGCTCTCCCAGCTTCGCGTGCAGGCATCCACAGACATGTTGACCGGCCTTGGAAACCGCAGGTGGATGAAGGAGATCGGCACGCTCGAAGTCATACGCGCCGCCCGCGAGAACGAAGTGGTCTCGATCATTGTCTTCGACCTCGATCATTTCAAATCGATCAATGACGAGTTCGGCCATGAAATCGGCGACAGGGTTCTGATTGCCGCGGGTGCAACCATCGAGCAGAATCTTCGTCCCTATGATGCCGCAGCCCGTATTGGCGGCGAGGAATTTTGCGTCGTTCTTCCCCGTACCTCCGCGCAGGATGCGGTTGCCGTTGCGGAGCGGCTGCGCAAAAGCTTGGCAGTACAAACCGTTCCGCCTCTTGTTGCTGGCCGCGTCACGGCGAGCTTTGGCGTCTACTGCGGCGATGCCCGCAACCAGACGCTTGAGGACATGATGGCGGCTGCCGACCAGCAGCTCTATGCGGCCAAGAAAGCCGGCCGCAATACGGTCCACTGGGGGAGCGCCAATCCGAAGGATGATTCCATGCGCGGCAGGCGGTAGGGCGCGGAAACCCTGGATTCGAAGGGGAAACGGGGCAGAAATGACCCTCTAAACCCCTCATATCTTGAAGCTATTTGTAAACCTTATATTTACCTCATCCTGTGCGCTTTTCGCACGCAACCCCGTCATTAGGATTCTGTTGACCCTTGGCCAATAGGTTCAGGTCGTTCGATGTAGAACCGGCTCGCATGAAGCGCCGCCTGATATGACGATGGGGTACAGAGCACATGAAGTGCATTAAATTTCTGGCGGTTCCCGCCGGAGCGCTCGGCTTGCTGCTTATTTTGCTGCCGATGAGTTTGCAGGCACAGCTTATGCTCAGCTGCGCCGTCCTGGGTGTCATGTTTATCGGCATGACCCGTCCCGAAAACCCCACCTTCCGCGTCATCACCCTCGTCTTCGCCAGCATCATCGCGCTGCGCTACGGATTCTGGCGCACCACCGAGACGCTGCCGGACATTTCCGAGCCGCTCAATTTCATTCCCGGCTTCCTGCTCTATCTCGCCGAGATGTATTGTCTGGCGATGCTGGCCATCAGCTTCTTCATGGTCCTCGCGCCGGTGAAGCGCAAGACGCCGGAGATGGGCGAAACCGCCAGCCTGCCGACCGTCGATGTCTTCATCCCGAGCTACAACGAGGATGCCGAGCTTCTCGCCATCACGCTCGCCGCGGCGAAATCGATGGCCTATCCCAAGGACAAGCTCAACATCTTCCTGCTGGATGACGGCGGCACCGAGGCCAAACGCACCCACAAGGATCCACGCGTCTCGGTTGCTGCAATCCCTCGTCACGAGCAGCTGAAGGCACTATGCACCGCCATGGGTGTAACCTACCACGCCCGCAAGAAGAACGATCATGCCAAGGCCGGAAACCTCAACGAAGGTTTGAAGATCTCGACCGGTGAACTCGTCGTCGTCTTCGATGCCGACCATGCGCCGGTGCGCGACTTCCTGCGCGAGACTGTCGGCTTCTTCGCCAAGGACGAAAAGCTGTTCCTCGTCCAGACGCCGCATTACTTCCTCAATCCCGATCCGCTCGAAAAGAACCTCAAGACCTTCGCGCGCATGCCGTCGGAAAACGAGATGTTCTATTCGATCCTGCAGCGCGGGCTCGACAAGTGGAATGCCTCCTTCTTCTGCGGCTCGGCCGCCGTCCTGCGCCGTGCGGCGCTCGAAACGACAGACGGTTTCTCCGGCCAGTCGATAACAGAGGATTGCGAAACCGCCCTTTCGCTGCATTGCCAGGGCTGGCACAGCGTTTACGTCGACAAGCCGCTGATCGCAGGTCTGCAGCCGGAAACCTTCGTCTCCTTCATCGGCCAGCGCGCCCGCTGGTGCCAGGGCATGTTGCAGATCCTGATCCTGAAGCGACCGTTCCTCGCAAAAGGCCTGACGATCCCGCAGCGCATCTGCTACGCCGGCATCAACATGTTCTGGCTGTTCCCGATCTCGCGGCTGGCCTTCATGTTCTCGCCGCTGCTTTACATTTTCTTCTCGCTGGAAATCTACCGCGCCAATATCCTGGAGTTCGCCTCCTATGCGGTGACCTACCTCATCAGCTCGTTCGCCATGCAGAGCTATCTCTATGGCCGCGTGCGCTGGCCGTGGATTTCCGAGCTCTACGAATATGTGCAGGCTGTCTTCCTGTTCGGCAGCATCATCAGCGTGATCAGAAACCCGCGCAAGCCGACCTTCAACGTCACGGCCAAGGGCCAGACACTGGACAAGAGCATGCTGTCGCCGCTCGCTGCCCCTTATTTCGCGATCTTCTTCCTGCTGCTCGCTGCTGCTCTCTATTCCGGCTACCGGTTGCTGACAGAGCCGGTCGCGGGCGAACTTCTGATGATCGTCGCCATGTGGAACCTCATCAATCTCGGTCTTGCCGGCGCGGCCCTCGGGGCAATCGCCGAACGGCGTGAGCTTCGCCGCAACCAGCGCCTGCCGGTCAAGCGCCATGCGCTCATCCATATCGGTGAGGAAAATCATACCGTCATCATTCAGGACGCTTCCAGTGGCGGTATCTCGGTGGAGTTTGTCGATGGCACACCGAAACTCGATGCTTCCGCCGCCACCAAGGCAAAGGTTGAACTCCGCCGGGGTGGGCAGGCGATCTGCTTCGATGTCGTCTGCCGGTCGCGGCGGGTCACGAACGGAACGACAATCGCCGGCTTCGCCTATAGCGAGCGCACCCCGAAGACGGTGATGGCCATTGCCGAGTTGATGTATTCCGACCAGTCGGTGCTGCAGGATCGTCTCGTGCGCCGCCAGATCCGCCGCAATTTCTTCTGGGGCACCACCCGCTTTGCGCTCTGGAGCATCACGGAATCGTTGCGTGCCATCCGCTACAGCGCCGGTCTCGTGCGCGAGACCATGGCGAAATCCTTCGAGGATGCGCCTCTGGTGCTGAACGACAACAAGATAACGCCCTTGCCGTCAGCACCGCGCCCGGAAGAAGCGACACCAGTTCTGCAGGGAGGCCAGCTCTATGGCTAAGGTGCTCACCACTGTTCTGGCCCTGACGCTGCTGACCGGCGCTTCGGCCCGGGCGCAAAGCCTGCTCGACGAGGCTCCAATCGCTGTCGGCGCCCAGCCGAGCGAGAGCGAAGGCATTCTCTCCACGCGCCCTGCCCCGTCTCCAGCCCTAGACAGCCGCCAGCCCGGCCTCCTGCCATTCGAGCAGTCGTCGGCATCGTTCAAGCTTGCGGGTGAGGACGATACCGGCCGCTTTACCTTCTTTCTCTCGAAACCCCAGGCCGCAGCGGGGGGCACCTTGGCGCTATCCTATCGCAACGCCGTTTCCGTGCTGCCGGATACGTCCGTCATTGATGTAACGGTCAATGGAAAGCCGGCCGGAAGTTTTCCGATCGTTGCCCCCAACGGGTTCAAACGCACCGATATAAAACTCGATCCACAGTTGCTCGTCGCGGGCCGCAATCAGGTGGATATCCGGGCGCGCCAGCATCACCGCGTCGATTGCTCGCTCGAAGCGACCTATGAACTCTGGACCGAGCTCAATCCACGCGAGACTGGTTTCGTCGCCGGTGGCGCCCGGCATTTCAACACGCCTGATGATCTGCTGACGGTTTCCCGCAATGCGGCTGGACGGACCGATATCCGTCTGGTCGTGCCGCAGGCGCTGAATGCGGAAATCCTCAACGACGCCGCCCCGATGCTGCAGACATTGGCCCTGTTCCTCGGCCGCGACGACATCAGCGTCACCGTTGCCGACAAGTCCGGGACCGGCCCCGGTATCGATCTCTATGCTTTCTCTGATCGCAGCCGCCGGCTGATACCAGAGGCTGGCCGGTCCCTCGGTTACGGCCTTGTCGTTGCAGAGGCCGGCGAGCCCGACCGGGCCGTGGTCGGCCTGCATGGCGCAACCCGCGCCGATATGGATAGCCGCCTGCTTTCCGCCATCCGGGGTCCGATGAAGGCAAGCCTGGATAGAAGCCTGCTCACGGCCAACCACGGTCGCATCACCGTGCAGCCTTCGACCACCTACCGGCTTTCCGATGCCGGTTACGAAAGCCGTGTTTTTGCCGGCCGCCTGTCGCGCACCGGTTTCGACATGGTAATGCCGTCGGATTTTTATCCTGGTGATTATGCGACCATCGGGTTGAAGCTGCATGCCGCGACATCGCCGGGCCTGAAATATACTGCGCAGTTCCTTGTCCGCATCAATGATCGCGTCGTCACCAGCTATCCGTTCCGCAAGACGGAAGGGGAGCAGTTCGATGGCAAGCTGATCGAGCTGCCCCTGCGCGCCTTCCGCCCCGGCGTCAACAAGATTGAACTCATCGCCGAGCTGCCGATCGAGGCGGATGCCGCCTGTGCGCCGGATGCACGCAAGGATGACCAGCCCCGGTTCGTGCTGCTCGACAAGACGGAAATCTCCGTGCCGGCGCTGGCGCGGGTCGGAAGGCTGCCGGATATCGCGGCACTCACTGGTAATGCCTATCCCTTCAACGAAGGAAAGCCCTTCGATGTCGTGATCGAGCGACCGGATGGAAAATCCGTCGGTGCCGCTTTGACCGTACTATCGCGGCTTGCCATTTCCGCCGGCAGCCCGCTTTCGGCGGCAATCCAGCTGGGCAAGGGCAAGGCTTCACCGGCGCGCAACGCCCTCATCATCTCGACCGACAATGCCTTTGCCGATCTCGGCACCGCAGGCAAGACGGCGTTCTCGGAAAACTTCGATGATGACGACACGGGCCTCGACCCCTTCCGCACCGCCGCAATCGTCGATGGCGATACAGAGACGGTCGCTTCAACCGGGGACGGCGTCGATAATTCGTCCGAACTACTTGATGCCTTTCGCAAATCGACGGAGGTTCCGAACGGCGATCGTTCCGCTACCACACTGGTCGGCGAATGGGCGGCACGCGCGACAAGCCGCTTCAGCACCTGGCTCAATTATCAGGACAACGAAAGTCCGCTGGCGTCCCATGGCGCGACGGATGATCTCGTCACGCTGTCGCAGCAGCCATCGGCAACAGGAGAGGCGACGTGGACGGTTCTTCGTGCACCGTCCCCCTCCGATCTCGCAACCGGCGTTCAGCGGCTGGTCGATCCGGCCGTCTGGAACGGTCTCGACGGCGGTTCCGTCGCGGTAGAAGCTGCAAGCCTCGATGTACGCGCTTTGCCTGCCGCAAGCCGCTTCATCACCGGCGTCGATGATCGCAGTCCCGGCAACCTGCGTCGCCTCGCCGCCGCGTGGTTCTCCGACAATTTCCAGTTCTATGTCCTGCTGATCGTCGCCTCAATGGGCCTTTTTGCCCTGTGGCTCGGCTGGATCATTCCGCGTAAGGGAGCGCAGTCTGACAATGAGTAAGATCGTCAGGGGATCCAGCGCCATCCGCGCCGGACATCTTGCAACCCTGCTGTCGGCCGTCACCTTCTTCATGCCAGTGCTGACGCGGGCGGAAGACTCGGCCGCCTTGTTGACGGAAGCGGCCGGGTCCTTCCGGCTCGTGGATGAGGCGATCACATCGGCTGTTTCCAGCCGTGCAACCGCTGATTCAGACGTCGCCATCACGGATGAAGCGGTCGCCGACGACCCGATGAAGCCGAATGATGTTGAGCTTGCCGCTCTCTACTACTATACCGACGAGGGTAGGGAAGACCGGGTTTCGGCCGAGACCGAACGTCTGCGGCTGAAATATCCGGGTTTCGAAATCCCTGAGGACGTCTTCTTGCCAAAGGCTGCGCGCGGCACCGACGAAAGCGCCCTCTGGACCCTTTTCGACAAGGGCGATTTCACCGGCATCGATGCGGAGATGATCCGCCGCAAGACGGAAACGCCGGATTGGGAGCCGACCGCGGATTTCTCAACCAAGCTTGCCCGCAAGAAGCAGCGCGTGCTGATGGTGGAAGCGGCCGAACAGAAGAACTGGACGGGTGTCATCAATGCCGGCACGGCGCTCGATCCTTCGAGCGAAAAAGAGATCGATCTTCTCTGGATGCTGGTCGATGCCTATTCGGCAACCGGCATGAAAAAGCCGCTGGCCGATGTCTATCGCGGCATTCTGCTGCGCAAGGACGATGCCCGCCTGCCGGATGAACAACTGGTAACGACGCTGCAGAAAGCCGTACGCGATTTCCCGGCAAATGAGGTGAAGTCCGTCATCGATCGGCTGGCGACGACGCCGTCGCTGCAGATTGCCCTGCAGCCGGTCTCCTTCGACCTGCTACGCAAGTCTGTCGCCGATTTCAACGCGGATACCGCCCAGACCAAGCCGCTTCCCGATGACGTGCTTGCCCCGCTGGTCGAGGCAACCGACAAGACCCCGCGCAGCGAGGATATGGCGCTGCTTGGCTGGTATTATCTGAAGATCAAGCAACCCGCCGTCGCGGCCGACTGGTTTCAGAAGGCGCTCGACAAGAAGGCCGATGGCGAAAATGCCAAGGGGCTTTATCTCAGCCTTGCTGCACAAAGTCTGGAAGAAGAGGCCTACGAGATCGCCGCCAATCATCTTGAGAATTTGTCGGCCGATCCGGAATTCCTGATGAACGCCCTGTCGCTCCGCTTTACCAAGCCCGAAGCGGCTACGATCGACGAGAAGATCGTCGCCTCCTATTCGACCACGATCCTGCAGACGCTCAATGCCGACCACGCCGAAATTCTCGCCTGGTATGCCTATAACTCCAAGCAGTACGAGGCGTCAGCCGCCTGGTTCCAGAAGTCGCTGGACTGGAAACCGGCCGCGGCGCGCGTGAAGGGGCTGGCGCTTTCCTACCTACGGCTTACCGACAAGACGAACTATGCCGCGCTGCGGGAAAAATATGCTGCGGCCTATCCGGATATCTGGGCCGAAATCAAAACGGCCGCGCCGCCGAAGGGCCGTCAGGCGTCGGATGTAATCCGCCCGCGTGCCGTCATCCAGGCCAATTACCTGCGCAATTTCCAAGCCAAGCGCTATGGCGATTGTGTTGCCGATATCATGAACCTTCAGGCGCGCGGTCAGCTGACCTCCGATGCCGCCTTGATCGGCGGCTGGTGCTATCTGAGCCTCGACCGTCTCAGCGAAGCACGCGCCACGTTCGGCGTTGCCTTGAAGAACGGCGACAAGGGAGAGATGGATGCCGCCTATGGCACGGCTTTGACATTGCTGAGGGCCAAGCTCACCGACGACGCCGAGGCAATCCTGACGACCTATGGCATGACGCCGGCAAGGGATCGCGAAATCCGGGCTGAAATCTACGTCCAGCGCGCAAGAGCGGCTTTCGATGCCAAGCAATACCAGAAGACACTCGACGTGCTGAATGCCCGCGCGAGACTGATCGCCGAGCCGGCTGATCTCAGCCAGTTGCGCGGCTGGGCATACTACCACCTTGGAAACCGGGGCGTCGCCAATCAGGTGTTCCGCCGGCTGAGCGAACATATGGCCGATGCCGGCGTCGCACGCGGTCTTGCCGTAACCAGCGACATGGGAGGCCGCCAATGATGAAATATCTGTCCTTCGGTTTGCTGGCGCTCATTGTCTCAGGCTGCACCAGCGTCGATGATCCCTTCCTGAATGCGAGCGCGCCGAAGGCCGGCGGGCCTGCGATTTCGAGCTCGGTCTCCCGGGATTTGGCGCTTGCCGTGCTGCCCGTTGCCGGCGGTGCGTCGTCGGTGCGCCAGACCGTGCTGGACAGCAAGGCCGAACAGGTCATTGTCTATCCCAACGCCACCACCATACCGGGCGAAAACCTCCTGACCGTCTCGGCCGGGGCTTCCGGCAAATCAAGCCGTGCGCCGTCTCGTGCGGCCGTCGTCGCCGAGATGCGCAGGGTGCTGCCGGGTGTCCGCATGGCCATCAACCCGGCGATCGGCGAAAACGCCTATGGTGTCTTCGGTTATGCCACCGGCGCTCTGCCGGGCAATGGGGACGGTAGCTGCCTCTATGCCTGGCAGGTCACGCCGCAGCAGGAAAAGCCATCTTTCTCTGGACATACGCGTGCCGCAGCTCTCCGGCTGCGGTATTGCAGCACGTCCGCATCGGAGGAGAAGATCGTCGGTCTGATGAGGGGGCTGCGCCTGAGACCGATCGATACCGATACCATCGATGGTTTGCAGATGGCTGCTGGAACGGGTGCGGCTTCCGATATCGAGATGTTTGCCGCCGAAATACCGGCAAGTTCGCGCATGGCGCGCCGGGAGGTCACGTCCGCAGTGGTCGTCGAGGAACAGCAGCCGGGGGTCGCCCCCGAAAGGGAGGCGAGGCCGATCCAGACCAAAGTTGCCGCTGCAGAACAACCGCCCGAAAAGCCGGCGGCCGTCATCAATGCCGTCAAGGTACCAATGCCGGGCGACGCTGCGGCTCTTGCTGAAACGGAGGAAGAAAACAACAAACAATCGGTCGAAGCCGTCGAAAGCGCGTCGCAGGTTCCTCTTCCCGGCAAGCTGCTGATTGCGAACACCAAATAGCTCTACAGAAAGATCGCGTGTTCCGCGGCCACCAGTTCCTGGATAAAGTCCGCGACAGTGCGCACTCTGACGAGATCGCGCGCGCTTTCATGGAATGTGGTCCAATAGGCGCGGCGGATTTTGACGTCCGGAAGCACCCGCACCAGCTCGGTTGCCTGGCGCGCGATATAGTCGTGCAAAATGCCGATGCCAGCCCCGGAGCGAACGGCTTCCGTCTGTCCGGTCGCGCTGGAGATTTCGAAGCTGGCATCCCAGCTGCGCATGATTTCGCCGGTGAAATTGAGCGAAGCCGTGAAGATCAGGTCCTCCACATAGCCGATCCGACGGTGCGCCTTCAGGTCCTCGACGGAGAGAGGCGTTCCGTTGTTCGCGAGATAGCTGTGTGAGGCATAAAGCCCCAGCGTATAGTCGGTCAGTTTCGAGGAGACGAGCCGTCCCTGTTTCGGGCGCTCCAATGTGATGGCGATATCGGCCTCACGCTGCGAGAGCGAGAAGGAGCGGGGGACGGGAACGAGCTGGATGCGAAGCTCGGGGTGACGCTCAGTGAGCTTGCCAAGCCGCGGTGCGAGGAAGGAAACGCCGAAGCCATCGGGGGCGCCGATCCGCACGACGCCGGCAATCGCCGCATCGGTGCGGCCGAGATTGGCCTGTACAGCCAGCATTTCCGTTTCCATCCGTTCGGCCGAGCCCAGAAAGATTTCACCTTCCGCGGTCAGCTCGCAACCATTGGTGCGACGGACGAACAGCCGCGTCGCCAGTGCCTCCTCAAGCGCCGTCAGCCGGCGCGAAAGGGTAGCATGATTGACACCCAGCCGCTTGGAGGCCGCCAGGATCTGGCCGGAACGGGCCACGGCGAGGAAGATGCGGACGTCATCCCAGTTCATGTGTTTGTGCCCTGGCTGCCATCTTCCGAGAAAGAGGACATTGGGCCATCCAGAGCTTTGGTGCGCATCATCACCGGATCGACATCCACCAGTCTCAGTGCCTTCACCATTTCGGCGGTGCCGGTCTTGTATTTGAGAAAATGCGGCGTCCGGAGATGCGCTTGATAGGCGTCTAGGTTCGTATAAACCTCCAGAATGCGGATCTGCTCCGGCCGGTTCTTCTCCGAGACGGCGTGCAGCATCAAAACGCCGGGTTCGTTATCGATCGACGCCGCGATTTCTTCCGCAAGGAGCGCGCGATAGGCCTTCAGATGTATCGGATCGATTTCCAGCTCCGCAATCCTGACGATCTTGCCGTTCATCATGACACCCTCACGACTTCAATTTTTGCACAACGGATGCTTATTTCATTCCATTGATTTGTGCAAATTGAAGCGTAGTATCCGCCCACCAAAACACGGAGGAATACCCATGTACGAGATCGGCCATTTCATCGGCGGCAAGCGCGTTGCCGGCACGAGCGGACGCACGAGCAATATCTACAATCCGGCGACCGGCGAAATTCAGGGTACCGTGGCGCTGGCAAGCGACGCGGAACTGGCAGCCGTTGTCGAAAATGCCAAGGCGGCTCAGCCGGCCTGGGCTGCCACCAATCCGCAGCGTCGCGCCCGCGTCTTCATGAAGTTCGTTCAGCTTCTGAACGACAACATGAATGAGCTTGCCGAGATACTTTCGCGCGAACACGGCAAGACGGTCGAGGATTCCAAGGGCGACATCATCCGTGGCCTGGAAGTCTGCGAATTCGTCATCGGTGCGCCGCACCTGATGAAGAGCGAATTTACCGAAGGCGCCGGCCCCAACATCGACATGTATTCGATCCGCCAGGCTGTCGGCATCGGTGCGGGCATCACGCCTTTCAACTTCCCGGCCATGATCCCGATGTGGATGTTTGCGCCCGCCATTGCATGCGGCAACGCCTTCATCCTGAAGCCATCGGAACGCGATCCCTCCGTTCCGATGCGCCTTGCCGAACTGATGATCGAAGCCGGCCTGCCGGCGGGCATCCTCAACGTCGTCAACGGCGACAAGGGTGCGGTCGATGCGATCCTCACCCACAAGGACATATCAGCCGTTTCCTTCGTCGGCTCGACGCCGATCGCGCGCTACGTCTACGGCACGGCTGCGATGAACGGCAAGCGCGCCCAGTGCTTCGGCGGTGCCAAGAACCACATGATCATCATGCCGGATGCCGATCTCGACCAGGCTGCCAACGCCCTGATGGGCGCGGGTTACGGCTCGGCCGGCGAGCGCTGCATGGCGATATCCGTTGCGGTTCCGGTCGGTGAAGAAACCGCCGACCGCCTGATCGCTAAGCTCACCCCGATGGTCGAAAGCCTGCGTATCGGTCCTTACACGGACGAGAAGGCTGACATGGGCCCGGTCATCACCAAGGAAGCCCAGGAGCGCATTCTCGGCCTGATCAACAAGGGTGTCGAAGAAGGCGCCAATCTGGTCGTCGACGGCCGCGATTTCAAGCTGCAGGGCTATGAAAATGGCCACTTCGTCGGTGGCTGCCTGTTCGACAACGTCACGCCGGACATGGATATCTACAAGACCGAAATCTTCGGCCCCGTTCTCTCGGTCGTTCGCGCCAAGAACTATGAGGAAGCCCTCGATTTGCCGATGCGCCATGAATACGGCAACGGCGTAGCGATCTATACCCGCGACGGTGATGCTGCCCGCGACTTCGCCTCGCGCATCAATATCGGCATGGTCGGCGTCAACGTTCCGATCCCGGTTCCGTTGGCCTATCACTCCTTCGGTGGCTGGAAGTCCTCGTCCTTCGGCGACCTCAACCAGCACGGCACGGATTCGTTCAAGTTCTGGACCCGCACCAAGACGATCACCAGCCGCTGGCCCTCGGGCATCAAGGACGGCGCGGAATTCGTCATGCCGACGATGAAGTAAAGCTATGCGGGGAGGGGCTTCTTCGGAGGCCTTTTCTTGTTTTGCAAATAAAAAGGCAGCGTCCTCACGGTCGCTGCCGTTGCTATTTCCAGAGGGCGATAACGAATTACATCGCCGGCCCGTCGTTATAGCCAACCTTGTCCACCAGCTCGGAAGCCTTCTTGCGGTTGGCGGCGATATCGGCAAGCGGCAGCGGATCCGGCTTGATCGGTCCGAAGGACTTGACGATGTCCGCCGGCTCGGAGCCCGGCAGGACCGGATATTCGAAGACCTGCTCCGCATAGATGTGCTGAGCTTCTCCCGAAGCGAGGAATTCCATCAGCTTGATGGCGTTGTCCTTGTTCGGGGCGTTCTTGGCGAGCGCCATGCCCGAGATATTGACATGCGTGCCGCGATCCTTGGCATTGGGGAAGAGCACCTTGATCGCGCCTGCCCAATCCTTCTGTTCCGGCTCGAGTTCGTCGGTCATCATCAGGCCGACATAGTAGGTGTTGCCGAGCGCGATGTCGCATTCGCCGGCATAGATGGCCTTGGCCTGGTCACGATCCGTGCCATCAGGCTTGCGCGCAAGGTTGTTCTTCAGGTCCGTCAGCCACTTTTCGGTATAAGCTTCGCCGTGATGGGCGATCATCGATGCGAACAGGCCGATATTGTAGGAATGCTGGCCGTCGCGAGTGCAGATCTTGCCCTTCCATTTCGGATCGGCCAGTTCCTCATAGGTGATATCGTTCTGGGCAACGCGTTCCTTGGAGGCATAGACGACGCGGCCGCGCGTCGTCAGGCCGAACCAGTCGCCGTCTGGATCGCGGTAATTGGCCGGAATGTCCTTATTGATGATCTCGCTGTTGACCGGCTGCGTGACGCCGCCTTCCTTGGCCTCCGTCAGCCGGGCGATATCGACCGTCAGGATGATGTCTGCAGGCGAGTTTGCGCCCTCAGCCTGGATGCGTTCCACGAGGCCTTTGTCAAGAAACAGCACGTTCGGGGTGATACCTGTTTCCTTCTCGAATGTATCGAGCAGCGGCTGAATGAGCTCCGGCTGGCGATAGGAGTAGATGTTGACCTCGCCGTCCGCCAGCGCGTGGCTTGCCGATGCAGCGGCAGCCATCAGCGACAGGATGGCGGCGCGGGTTCCTGTTCGTGCCATGTTGTTTTCTCCCACAGATTGATTTCTAACCTAACTCAATTGATCATCTTTTGCCGAGTGCTATGTTGAGCGTCAACAGCGAGGGTGGGGCTTTCACGGCAATATGATTTTTCTGTGTTTCTGGAATTGTTCCAAACTATCTTAAGCCCTATATAGAACCGTGGTGTTTGTACGGGATTCTCCTGTGCGCGCACCTGCAACAAGGGGCGATGACTGCGAGACTTGAGGAGGTCTTCGCGCCGTTATCCCAAGCCGGAGTATATGATGCGCCTGACAAAGCAAACGAATTACGCAGTCCGCATGCTCATGTATTGCGCTGCAAATGACGGCCATCTCAGCCGCATTCCGGAAATCGCCAGGGCTTACGGCGTGTCCGAGCTTTTCCTGTTTAAGATACTGCAGCCGCTTAACAAGGCGGGACTGGTCGAGACCGTGCGCGGCCGAAACGGTGGCGTGCGTCTCCCGCGACCTGCCGATCAGATTACGCTTTTCGATATCGTGAAAGTCACCGAAGACAGCTTCGCCATGGCGGAATGTTTCGAGGCGGGCGAGATCGACTGTCCGCTCGTTGACAGCTGTGGTCTGAATGCTGCGCTGCGCAAGGCGCTCAACGCCTTCTTCGAGGTGCTTCAGCGGTACACGATCGATGATCTGGTCAAGGCTCGCCCGCAGATCAACTTCCTGCTCGGCCTCGAAGCCGCGCCACCGAAGGCGCAGATCGCTGCAGCCTGATAGCTTCTTTGCATGGAAAATGACAAAGGCCCGGTGTTTGCCGGGCCTTTGTCGTTTTGTAGAATGGTGACGCGTTGCTCAGCCGCGGCTAAGGTACTCGCGCAGGATGAATTCGATCGCCGTGGGGTCCATCTCGGCCTTGTCCAGCCGGAAGTCCACGCCATAGTCCTCGAATTTCTGGAAGTAGGGGTCGGCCAGCGACGAGGAGATGACGCCGATCGGGCCGATGAAGCCGCTCTGGCGCATGGCAGGAACGGTCTCGCGAAAGTCCCGTTGCGGCTGAAGGCGATTGTCCATCAGGACCATGGAGACCGGCTTTCCGGACGTGATGAAGGAAAGCGCATCGTCGATCGTCTCGCAGTAGTGCAGCTCGATCTTGATAGCGGTGACTTTCCTGATCAAGCCGCGCAGGATGAGGTTTTCAGCCGGATCGTCATCGACGAGCAGTATATGGATCGGTTCTATCATTTGTATCTTGATCGTTCCGGTTACTGAAAGGGCTGGATGCTTGGATCGGCATTGCGCCGGGCTGACTACTGTATGATCTGCTCGCGGATCGCCTTCGCCACCATCTGGGTGCGATTGACCACATCGAGCTTCTTCAAAATCGTTGCCGTATGCGAATTGACGGTGTGTTCCGAGACGGAAACGATCAAGGCGATCTCGCTGGCCGTTTTTCCATGGGAAATCCAGCGCAGGATTTCCGTTTCGCGGGGCGTCAGGCCAAGGCCGGTCTTGTTCGAGAGCACCTGGCGGTAAAAATAGTCGAAGGCACAGGTTGCGTCGTAGCAGAGCTCGAAATGTTCCTGCCGGGAGATATCCTCGATATCTCCGAGGAACAGCACGGCATAACGGGCGCCGTTCGTGCCGTGGACCGGCACGCAAAGCAGGATATCGAAGCCCAGCTGGGCCAGAAGATTGCTGCCATTGCCGAGATGCGGATCGTCGGATTTCCATACGGAGGATATGGCGGACTTGTGCAGGCTCCGAAAGACAACGGAATCGCCGAAACGATGGCGCTTGTCATATTCCTCGGCCAGCCCTGAAGGCATGTCGTGCAGCGCCAGACGATTGGAGAGCATGCAGGCGTCGGCTTCGTTGCCCAACTGCAGGATGCCGAAGTGCTCAAATCCGAAGCGCAGGGTCATGGTGTGAAAAATGCGGAAGAAATCCACACGATTCAACGCCTTCTCAAGATCGCTGTCGAAGTCGTAACGCCGATGATTTTTCACCAGATTTGCCACGAATCGAAAGCTCCCTCCTTAACGCACGCAATGCGAGTTTAGCTTGCGTCTGACGATAAGCAACTGCTTCACGGGTTGAAACCAGAAGATGAATTTGGGAGAGGGCGAAGATGTGATGGGAGTGGGAGGACCGTTGTAGAGTGCCTGCAAGTTCCCCGCCTGGGCCCTGCAAGCTGGCCAGTCCTCCCGGCCCCGCGAGAAGGCTTATCGCACAGGCCGCTTTTGCCCTCTATCCGTGTACCTTGGGATTGACTTTTGATTTTCGGCGGCTGCGATTCGACATCCTCAAGGTTATGCGAATCGAAAAAGTCGTTGATAGCGCCATTAAGGCCGTTTTGAGAAGAATTTTCCAGTTGGACAAATTATCCGAGAGCCTTATTGCAAAGCCTCGCTAAATATCGTTCCATCCGGCCTTGACCGGACGCAACGTCGTTCAGCGTCAAAAAAATACGAGAACAAGAACAAAGCTGGGAAGCAAGCTCATGAAAAAGCTCTCTACTCTTCTTGCGGCAACCGCAATCGCCACGCTGATGGCCGGTTCCGCATGGTCGAAGACATTGGTTTATTGCTCTGAAGCATCGCCGGAAGGTTTCGACCCGGGCCTCTATACCGGTGGTCAGACATTCGACGCTTCGTCGCGTACCGTCTACAACCGCCTCTTCGAATTCAAGCATGGGGGAACGGAACTTGAGCCGGGCCTCGCTGAAAGCTACGAAGTTTCGGCTGATGGCACCGAGTACACCTTCAAGCTGCGTCCGGGCGTCAAGTTCCAGACCACCGAATATTTCACGCCGACCCGCGAACTGAACGCCGACGACGTGATCTTCTCGTTCGAGCGCCAGTACAAGACCGACAATCCCTGGAACAAGTATGTTGCCGGCGCATCCTGGGAATATTTCTCGGGCATGGGCTTCCCGGACCTGATCGATTCGATCACCAAGGTCGATGACCTGACCGTGAAGTTCAAGCTGAAGCGTGCTGAAGCGCCGTTCCTCGCCAACCTCGGCATGGATTTCGCTTCGATCATGTCGAAGGAATATGCCGACAAGCTGGCAGCAGACGGCAAGATGGAACTCTTGAACCAGCAGCCGCTCGGCACCGGTCCGTTCACCTTCGTCGCTTACCAGACGGACGCTGCGATCCGCTATAAGGCCAACCCGGACTATTGGGCGGGCAAGGAAAAGATCGACGACCTCGTTTTCGCGATCACGACCGATGCTGCGATCCGCGCACAGAAGCTGAAGGCCGGCGAATGCCAGGTTATGGCTTATCCGAACGCGGCCGACGTTGCCGAGCTGAAGAAGGATGAGAACCTGACAGTTTTGGAGCAGGAAGGCCTCAACGTTTCCTACCTTGCTTACAACACGCTTGTTGCACCGTTCGACAAGCCTGAAGTCCGCAAGGCGCTCAACATGGCCGTCAACAAGCAGGCGATCGTCGATGCCGTGTTCCAGGGAGCCGCTACGGTTGCCAAGAACCCGATACCGCCGACAATGTGGTCGTATAACAATGCCGTCGAAGACGACAAGTACGATCCGGAAGCAGCCAAGAAGATGCTTGCAGACGCTGGCGTCAAGGATCTCCATATGAAGATCTGGGCGATGCCGGTTGCTCGTCCGTACATGCTGAACGCCCGCCGTGCAGCTGAACTGATGCAGGCTGACCTTGCCGCCATCGGCGTCACTGTCGAAATCGTCTCCTACGAATGGGCCGAATACCTGAAGCTCTCGTCCGCCAAGGACCGTGATGGCGCAGCTATCCTCGGCTGGACCGGTGACAATGGTGATCCGGACAACTTCCTCGACACCCTGCTCGGTTGCGACGCTGTCGGCGGCAACAACCGTGCTCAGTGGTGCAACAAGGACTTCGACGACCTGATGACCAAGGCAAAGGCAACCGCTGATGTCGCAGAGCGCACGAAGTTCTATGAAGAGGCTCAGGTCATCTTCAAGAAGGAAGCGCCCTGGAACACGCTCGACCACTCGCTCGTCTTCGTACCGATGAGCAAGAAGGTCTCGGGCTTCGTCATGGATCCGCTCGGCATTCACCGCTTCAACGGCGTGGATATCGCTGAATAAGAGAGTATAAACTCTGTCTGCCGCATCCGCGGCGGCAATTCCGGCGGCCCGAATATTCGGGCCGCCGGTTTTTACTAATTGGACTAAACGCCCATGTTGCGCTTTATTTTCGGACGGCTCGCCGTCCTGATCCCCACATTCATCGGGGTTTCCATTATTGCATTCTCGTTCATCCGCCTGCTGCCCGGAGATCCGGTCATGCTGATGTCGGGCGAACGCGTGATGTCTCCCGAGCGTCATGCCCAGATCATGACCGACCTTGGCCTCGACCGTCCGATTTACGTCCAGTATTTCGACTATCTCGTGAACCTGTTGCATGGCGATTTCGGAAGCTCGATCGTCACCAAGCGGGCGGTTCTTGACGATTTCCTCCAGCTGTTCCCGGCGACCGTCGAACTCTCGCTGTGCGCCATCATCCTGGCCGTCGCGCTTGGCGTTCCGGCAGGCGTTCTGGCTGCGGTCAAGCGCGGCACATGGCTCGATCAGACCGTGATGGGAGCAGCACTTGTCGGCTATTCCATGCCGATCTTCTGGTGGGGGCTGCTGCTTGTCATCTTCTTCTCCGGTTATCTCGGCTGGACACCGGTCTCGGGACGCATCTCGCTGATGTATTTCTTCCCGCAGGTCACCGGCTTCATGTTGATCGACAGTCTGATCTCGGGACAGGCGGGGGCGTTTAAATCGGCCGTTACCTACCTGATCCTGCCGACCATCGTGCTTGCGACCATTCCGTTGGCCGTCATTGCCCGCCAGACGCGCTCGGCGATGCTGGAAGTGCTGGGCGAAGACTATGTGCGCACCGCCCGTTCGAAGGGCCTGTCGTCTTTCCGGGTCGTCGGCGTGCATGCGCTCCGCAACGCCCTCATTCCGGTCATTACCACCATCGGCCTGCAGGTCGGCGTGCTGCTGGCCGGCGCGATCCTGACCGAAACGATCTTTTCCTGGCCGGGCATCGGCAAATGGATGGTCGATTCCGTCTTCAAGCGCGACTATCAGGTCGTGCAGGGCGGATTGATGCTGATTGCTGCCGTGATCATGATCGTCAATCTCATCGTTGATGTGCTTTACGGCCTCATCAACCCCCGCATCCGGCACTAGGAGGGTCTGATGGCTGTTGTAGATACAAACTCCGTTCCTTCGTCCGGTACCGCTCCTCCATCTGGTCTGGCCGAATTCTGGTTCTATTTTTCCCGCAACAAGGGTGCTGTGATCGGCCTTGTGATCTTTACGATCATCCTGGTGCTGGCAATCTTCGCGCCGCTTGTCACGCCGCATAGCCCCAGCATTCAGAATCGCGACGTTCTCCTGTTGCCGCCGGCATTGGCCACGGGCGGTCAATGGACCTATTTCCTTGGAACCGACGCCGTCGGGCGCGACATCCTCACCCGCCTGATCTATGGCGCGCGTTTCTCGCTGTTCATCGGTCTGGTGGTCGTGACGCTGTCGGTCGTCTCCGGTGTGCTGATCGGCCTGATCGCCGGCTACTTCCGTGGGCGGGTCGATACCGTCATCATGCGCGTCATGGACATTATCCTGGCGTTTCCGTCGCTGCTTCTGGCCCTCGTGCTGGTCGCGGTTCTCGGCCCCGGCCTGCTGAACGCCATGATCGCCATCTCGCTCGTCAACCTGCCGCATTTCGTACGCCTGACGCGGGCTGCGGTCATGACCGAGCGCAGCAAGGACTACGTCGTCGCCTCCAAGGTCGCCGGCGCCGGCACCATGCGCCTGATGTTCCTGACCATCCTGCCGAACTGCCTTGCGCCGCTCATCGTCCAGGCAACGCTCGCCTTCTCGGCTGCGATCCTTGATGCGGCAGCCCTCGGCTTCCTCGGCATGGGCGCCCAGCCGCCGACACCAGAATGGGGAACGATGCTTGCCGAAGCGCGTGAATTCATCCAGCGCGCCTGGTGGGTCGTGACTTTCCCCGGCCTCGCCATCCTCGTTACCGTTCTTGCCATCAACCTTATGGGCGACGGCCTGCGCGATGCGCTTGACCCCAAGCTGAAGAGGTCGTGATGTCCCTTCTCGAAGTTGAAAACCTGGTCGTCGAATTCCAGACGGCCTCCGGTCCCTTCCGCGCCGTCGATGGCGTCTCGCTGAAAGTCAGCGCCGGCGAAGTGCTGGCGATCGTCGGCGAAAGCGGCTCCGGCAAGTCTGTCTCGATGCTTGCCGCCATGGGCCTTCTGCCCTGGACGGCGAAGGTGACGGCCGACAAGCTGACCTTTGATGGCCGTGACATGCTCTCCATGTCCGACAGCGAGCGGCGCAAGATCATCGGCAAGGATATCGCCATGATCTTCCAGGAGCCGGTTGCCAGCCTCAATCCCTGCTTTACGGTCGGCTTCCAGATCGAGGAAGTGCTGCGCTTCCACACCGATCTCGACAGGAAGGCCCGGCGCGCCCGTGCCATCGAACTGTTCGAAGCCGTCGGCATTCCGAATGCGGAAGAACGTCTCAGCCATTTCCCGCACCAGATGTCGGGTGGCCAGTGCCAGCGCGTGATGATCGCGACGGCACTCGCCTGCAACCCTAAGCTCCTGATCGCCGATGAGCCGACCACGGCACTCGACGTGACGATCCAGAAGCAGATCCTAGATCTGCTGATGCGTATACAGACAGAGCGCGGCATGGGCCTGATCATGATCACCCACAATATGGGCGTCGTGGCAGAAACCGCCGATCGCGTCATCGTGCAGTACAAGGGCCGCAAGATCGAGGAGGCCGACGTCCTGTCGCTCTTCGAAAGTCCGAAGAGCGCCTATACCAAGGCGCTTCTCTCGGCTCTGCCGGACAATGCGACGGGCGACCGCCTGCCGACCATCGCGGAATTCCTGACCGACCAGCAGATCTTCGAAGGAGCCGTGCGATGACACCCGTTCTCGAAGCGCGAAACCTCAAGCGCGATTATCAAATCCCCGGCGGTCTTTTCAAGAAGGGCCGGACCGTGCATGCGGTCAAGGGCGTGAGCTTTTCCGTCGAGCAGGGCAAGACGCTTGCAATCGTCGGCGAAAGCGGCTGCGGCAAGTCCACGCTTGCACGCATCGTCACCATGATCGACCCCGCGACATCCGGCGACATGCTGATCGACGGCCAGAAGATCGATATCGCCCACGAGGTCCTGACATCCGATATGCGCCGCAAGGTGCAGATCGTCTTCCAGAATCCGTATGGTACGCTCAATCCACGCAAGAAGATCGGCGACATCCTCAACGAGCCGCTGGTCATCAATACGGACATGAAGGCCGCCGATCGCAAGGACAAGGCGATGGCCATGCTGAAGAAGGTCGGCCTTGAAGAGAAGCATTACGGGCGCTATCCGCATATGTTCTCCGGGGGGCAGCGCCAGCGCGTGGCAATCGCCCGGGCGCTGATGCTCAACCCTCGGCTTCTGGTGCTGGATGAACCGGTTTCGGCGCTCGACCTTTCGGTGCAGGCCCAGGTCTTGAACTTGCTTGCCGACCTGCAGGACGAGTTCCAGCTGACCTACGTCTTCATCAGCCACGACCTCTCGGTGGTGCGCTACATCGCCGATGACGTGATGGTCATGTATTACGGCGAAGCCGTGGAGTATGGCAGCCGCGAGGAGGTGTTCGCAGATCCCAAGCACAGCTATACCAAGACGCTGTTTGCCGCGACGCCGCGCGCCGATGTCGAAAGCATCAAGGCGCGTCTCGCTCGCAAGAACGCGGCCTGACTGATCAGCACAGGCGCTCTTCCAAAGCGCCTGTGCATCTCTTCTGACATGTTGGCCTGCTACGGTCTTTCGTGTAAACGAACCCCGCCGCTCTGAAGTCTGCCTTTGGCGGCGGGCGTCGATCCGCAGCCGGAGCCCGTCCGGCCGTCAATCCCGAGGAATGAGATCATGGAAATCAAACGTTTCGAAACCGGTCCGCGCATGAGCCAGGCTGTTGTCCACAATGGCACCGTCTATCTGGCCGGCCAGGTCGGCAATGCCGGCGATGACGTCGCGACCCAGACCGAGCAGGCGCTGGCCGAAGTCGATCGCCTTCTGGCGCTTGCCGGCACGGACAAGACCCGCATCCTCTCGACCACCATCTGGCTAGCCGACATTGCCGACTTCCCGAAGATGAATGCCGTCTGGGACGCCTGGGCGCCGCAGGGCAACACGCCCGCTCGTGCCACCGGCGAAGCCAAGCTTGCAGCACCGGAATATCTGGTCGAAGTGATCGTCGTCGCTGCTCTTTGATACCTTTGCATCCTTGCAGGATGCAGAGCAAATGATCGCCCGGCATGCCTCGCGCTGCCGGGCTTTTCTTTGGTATTCCCGGGCTGTGAAACGGCGTTCCGTTAACCTTTGTTAAAATTCCCTCAAACCCCTGGAACAAAGGGGATGGCGTCGCGTTGTAGATTCGAATTTCCAATATGAAAATCGAATCCGATGGAGGTATGTGCCATGCTTTACTGGCTTCCCAGAATTTGCCTGTTTGCCGTGATTGGTGTCGTGCTCGCCCTCGGTGCGTTGCCCGCCACCTCCGAAGATATTGCCAATACCCTGATCGTCGTTCTTCTCGGCCTCGGCCTGTTCTCCATTACTGTTCAGGTATTTCCGCCCGAAAGGCATTGAACGGCAACGGGGTTTTACTGAATCTTGTTTTCTTTTCCCATGTAGACTGTACTCTCTTTCACAAGGGATGCCGGTACCTGAGCAGGGAAGCCCCTCGGCGGGTTATGGCCGGCGTGGAGGCTTTCTCCGTGCTGCGCAATGACTGTGCATGGGAAAGGAGGGGCGATGGCAACCGTGCCGACGGGATTTTCCCGGACCGTGCCCTTGAGCCTGTTTGCGGGAGCTCTCCTGCTTCTTGGCCTCGTGCTGGCGGCACTCGTTTTTGCCTCCATGACCCGGGAAAATTCCTCTGAGGCGCTGGATGCGGCGCAGCTCAACAACCGCACTGTTCTGCTCCTGAGCCTGCTGCAGGACGCTGAGACCAGTCAACGCGGCTACGTGCTGACTGGCAATCAAATCTATCTTCGAGATTTTCAGCGGGCGGCCGCACTGGCCAATCTTCAGTTCGTCAGCTTGCAGCACGATCTCGGTGATGTCGCGATCGGAACCGAAACTATCCGTCGTCTGGGAATGCTCGTCGCCCGCAAGCTTGATGCGATGAAGCTGACGGCAGATCTCGAGGCGGCGAAAGAGCATAACAAGGCTCTTTCCGTCGTCACCGCTGGCGATGGTGAGCGCCTGATGCTGGAAATTCGCCAGATCATTACCCGCATCGATGCGATCACCAACAATGTGGGGTTCCAGCGAAGTCGGGATTTGACCGATGCGACATGGATGCTGATTGCCACCATTGCCATCGGCGCTGTGTTGCTGGTCCTTCTCGTCGGCGGCGCCATGCGCCTGGTCATGGGGCATTCTATCCAGATCGAAGGTGCAAGAACCGCGCTTGCCGAGCACAATGACACCCTCGAAGCCAGGATCCGACAACGCACACAATATCTCGAACGTGCGAACCGGGAGCTGCAAAGCTACAGCTATATAGTCAGTCATGATCTGCGCGCCCCACTGGTCAATATCATGGGATTTACATCGGAGTTCGAGCGCGCGGCTGAAGTCTTCAAAGCCTTCCTGCATACCATCCCGCAAGGCAGTGGAGGTGAGATGGAGCGGGCGGCACGGGAGGCCGTTGAGGTCGATATCCCCGAAGCCCTTGGTTTCATCCATTCCTCGACGAAACGAATGGATGAGCTGATCACCGAAATCCTGAAACTGGCGCGGGCCGGCAGCCGGCAGTTTCACCCTCAATCGGTCGATCTCAAGGGGCTGTTTGCAGAGATCGTTGCAACGTCCAAGCACGGCGCCGATGAGACCAACGCGACAATCGAGATCGCGCAGGATTTACCGGTCGTGGAGTCCGACCGACTTGCGTTGCAGCAGGTTTTTGGCAACCTTGTCGAAAATGCCTTGAAGTATTCGGCCCCTGGACGACCCCCCATCATAAAGGTGAAGGGCAAGATTGTCGGAGAAGAGGCTATCATCGAGGTAGCCGACAATGGCCGGGGTATCGCCGAACAGGATCTCGAACGGGTTTTCGAACTCTTTCGTCGATCCGGTCAGCAGGATCGACCGGGCGACGGTGTCGGCCTTTCGCATGTCAGAGCCCTGGTTCGCCGTCTCGGCGGTGACGTGACTGTCCGCTCCACGCTGGGAACGGGGACCACCTTCACCGTCACGTTCGCGGCGAAACTTCGGCAGGAGGGGAGGGAGGAAAATGACAACGGTCCAGCAGGTCACCATCATCATGGTAGAGGATGACGAAGGCCATGCTCGCCTGATCGAGAAGAATATTCGGCGGGCAGGTGTCACCAATGAGATCCTTCCGTTTCTTGATGGTTCGTCTGCGCTTACGTATTTTCTCGGCGAGGATGGAACCGGAGCGCGTCATGAGGGCAGGCCGCTGCTTCTGCTGCTCGACCTCAATCTGCCTGATATGACCGGCATCAGCATCCTTGAGCGGCTGCGCAAAAGCGAACATCTGAAGAGGATGATGGTCATCGTGCTGACGACCACGGATGACCCTTCGGAAATTCACCGCTGCTATGATCTGGGCGCCAATGTCTATGTGGCCAAACCCATGCAATACGAAGCATTTGTCAATGCGATCCGGCAACTGGGGCTTTTCCTGTCGGTGGTAACGGTGCCCGAGGTCGCATGATGAGTGAAACCGAAACGGTTGCCGCAATGACCGTTCTCTATATCGATGACGACGAGGCGCTGGGTGTGTTGGTCCGCAGGAACCTTGGCCGTCTTGGATTGACCGTGGTGAATGCGACGGACGGCGCAAGCGGGCTGGCACGGCTCGATGAGGGGGGTATCGACGCCGTTGCGCTGGATCACTTCCTGACCACCGAGACCGGTCTCGATGTCCTGCACCAGATGACCACCCGTCCGGATCATCCCCCCGTGGTCTATGTCACCGGTGTCGGGGAAACCGCGGTCGTTGCAGAAGCCTTGCGGCGAGGGGCCGTGAACTGGATCACCAAGGACATATCATCCGAGTTTTTCGGCCGCCTTGCCGAGGCGCTGCGCGACGCTTTTCGGCGGCATCGGGCTTCCGCTGACCATTCCTGAAAAACCGGTGTTTGTGCAACGTCTTCCTGCCGATGGCACGTCCGCGGAACATTTTCGCGGCCGGGGCGTTTAGGGGGCGTCCATGTGGATGAGAGGACTGAAAACTCTGTCCTGATTCACATCTTTCGAACATCGGCAGCGGATGCAAACGGGCAGGACTTCCTGATGGAGGCCGTCGGGATCGCGTGGCTTAGGATCGGAAGAAAAGCGGGTTGCGCAAAGGAGCGGGAAGCATGGGGGCGTTGTTTTCGCCGGAACGTCAGTTCAAGACCAAGCGCAAATATGCGGAAATCGAGTCTGAGGTTCTGTCCACGGATCTTCCTCCGGTTCCACCTCCGAAAACGGGGCTTGATCTTGTCGTCGCCTGGAGTGTCGTCGGAACCTTTATCATCCTGGCATCGGCGGTCATCTACCTGATGGAGACGATCCTGATGCCGATCACACTTGCGATCGTCGTCGGCATGGTTCTGGGGCTCGCAGCGGATCGGCTTGTGAAGTTCGGGCTGCCGCCGGCCCTTGGCGGCATCCTTCTCGGTCTTGTCTTCGTCGTCGGCCTGTTCTTCCTGATCAATGCGCTGATCGAGCCGTTAAGCTCGCTCGCAGGGCAGGCCCCGGGTATGATCGAGCGCGCCATGGAGCGCATCCTTCCCTATTTCGAGCGTTTCCAATGGGTCCGCGTTGCGCTGGAAGGTACGGATGACAAAGCACTGGCGGATATGGCAATTCAGAATGCCGGTTCGATGCTCGGCATGGTCGCCTCCGGCCTGACGCCGGCCTTCGTTCAGACAATGATCTTTCTTGCGGCGCTCGGGCTCTTTCTTCTCGGCCGCGCACAGTTGCGAAAAACCATTATTCTCGCCTTTGCAACACGCGAACGCCGCCTTGCGGCCATCCGCATCATGAATGCCATCGAAAGTTCCGTCGGGTTCTATTTCTCGACCGCCAGTGTGATCTACATGGCGCTCGGCTCGATCACGGCTTTCATCGCCTTTGTGGGTGGGTTTACCATGGCGCCGCTGTGGGGCCTCTTCGCCTTCGTCTCCAGCTTCATCCCGTATCTTGGCGTGACAGCAATGACGATCGCGCTCCTCTGTGCCGGGTTGATGACCCATGACGCCCTGCTGCTGGCCATGATCCCCGCTGCCGCATTTTTCCTGCTCCATCTGGTCATGGAAAATCTCGTGACCCCGGCGATCCTCGGGCATCGGCTGGAAATCAATCCCTTCATCATCTTCATCGCGATCATCTTCTGGACATGGATGTGGGGTGCTGTCGGCGCCATGCTTGCCATGCCGCTGTCGCTGATCGCGATGACCATCTTCGAGGAGGTCCGGCCGCATCCGCCGGAACGGCAGTTGCCAGCCTGATCCTTCTCCTGTTCCGCGTGATTGAAAGTCTGTGAATGCCGCAATCGATGGACATGCCCCAGAACCAGGACCAGTCTGATCTGCATACGGGGCAAACGCCTTGGGGAGTTGCTGGTCGGCGCCCTTTCATCAAACCCCTCCCGGAAAGCACCAAGGCGGATGTCCTCATTGTCGGCGGCGGCATCACCGGGTCGATGATCGGCCAGCATCTCGCCGCCCGTGGTCTGGATGTAGTGATTGCCGATCGCGAGCGACCGGGCTTCGGCAGCACCGCCGCCAGTACCGCGATGCTTTTGTGGGAGATCGACAGGAGCCTCGGCGACCTGACGCAACTCTACGGCTTCGATCACGCCGCGGAGGTGTATAGGCATAGTTTGGCGGCGATGGCGGGCTTGAGAAACCTGGTGACCGGGCTCGAACTGGACTGCCGCTTCGTACCGCGATCTACACTCTATATCGCGGCCGAAGAAGGCGATGCTGCAAAGTTGCTCGACGAGCACCGTCTCCGTTCACGGGCAGCGCTTCCAGGCGATTATCTCGGTCATGCAACGTTGTTGTCCGGGTTCGGCATCGATCGAGCGGCCGCGATCTATTCACCCGGCGCGGCGGAGGCTGATCCGCTGCTGCTTTCCTGGGGACTTCTGGAACGCGCTATGCAATCCGGCGCCCGCCTGATCGATGCCGAGATTACGGCCTATGATCACGGGCCGAAGTGCGTAGTTGTACAGGCCGACGATGGCAACGTCATCGAAGCCCGCCATGTGGTCCTCGCGACCGGTTATGTCATGCCCGATTTCCTGAAGAGCGACCTGCACAAGACAGTTTCAAGCTACGCAATCGCCACCGTTCCGCAGGCAAAAGACAAGCTTTGGCCGGCCGAAGCATTGATCTGGGAAGCGTCAGAGGATTACCTCTACGCGCGCACGACGACCGATGGTCGGATCATCATCGGTGGCGGCGACGACGATACGACGGATCCTGAAAAGCGAGCGAAAAAGCTCGTCGCAAAGACCGATCTCCTCGTCGAGAAACTTTCGCGGCTTTGGCCGCGGGCGCTTCCCTCGGTCGATTACAGTTGGTCGGGCGCCTTTGGCCAGACAGTCGATGGCCTGCCGCTGATCGGGCCGGTGCCGTCGATGCCACGCATTCTTGCCGCCTATGGATATGGCGGCAATGGCATCACCTTCAGCTATATGGCCTCGCGCATGCTCGCAGCGCTGATCGCCGGCGAACGTCAGGGATGGTTCGAAGCTTTCGCCCTCGACCGTCCGCCAGGTTGATCTCAAGCCTTGTGGTGTGGTGCGTTGGCGTTCTCGTCGAAGAACAGCGCCTGGCTGATCAGTGCCTTCACCATCTCGGGATTGAACGGCTTGGTGACCAGGAATGCCGGTTCCGGCTTCGTGCCCGTCAGCAGTCTTTCCGGGAATGCCGTGATGAAGATGACGGGAACGGTCGCGTCGGCAAGGATTTCGTTGACCGCGTCGATGCCCGAACTGCCATCAGCGAGCTGGATATCGGCAAGGATCATCTTCGGCTTGGCCCGGTTGAAAAGAGCGACCGCTTCGGCGTGGGTTCGGGCGACACCCGCAACGCGGTGGCCAAGGCTCGAGATCATGTCTTCGATATCCATGGCGATCAGCGGCTCATCCTCGATGATCATGATGTCGGTTGCGACCTGCCTGGAAATGTCCTGAGAGGCGCGTTCCAGCAGAGCCTCGGCTTCGCCTTCCGAGATGTCGAGAATTTCGGCGGTTTCGCCGGTGGAAAATCCCTCGACGGAAGCCAGAAGGAAAGCCTTGCGGGCAGCGGGTGAAATCTTCGCCAGATTGGCGGCAGCCCGGGTTTCCCAACGGAAAGGCGACGGCGTTTCCGGAAGTGTGATGGTCATCTTGTCGAGCTGGCCGCAGAACAGCTTGAACACGCTCACGCGATCGTTCGGACCCTCGGGGAAGAGCGAGATATCGGCGATCAAGGCTTCGAGCATGGCGGCAACATAGGCATCTCCGGATGCCTGGGACCCGGTGATCGCACGCGAGAACCGGCGCAGATACGGGAGATGGGCGGCGATGCGCATTGAAAGTGACATTCAAGACTTCCTTCAGTATGATGCCGGAGAATTTCCGAGGCCGGCGTCCAAGAATTGCTTCTTGCAATGGTTTGAACATGTTTTCTGGTTTATGGGAAGTTTTGAAGCATAGGTAAACGCTGAAAGGGCGCTGCCGCTCCCCATTTGCATATGGAATCATACAATGCCGAAATGGGTGTGTGGAAGTGAGCTTGGTCTATGAGTGACGTTCCAAAACAACAGCGCATGACAGCCGGTGGCGCCCGCGGCCCACGGTCTGATTCCAACACCCAGATCGCCTCCAAGCTCAAAGCCCTTTATAGCGCCGTCGAGCAGGAACCTATCCCTGACATGTTCCTTGATCTTCTCGAACAGCTGGACCGTGCGGAACGGCTTACCAAGCGCTGACCGCGCGTCCCTGTTACGTCCCGATTTCAACCATAAAAAAACGGGCCGAAGCCCGTTTTGTGTTTTGTTGTGCGTGAGATCAGCAAGCTGCCTCATAGCGGCGTCCATACCGGTCGCGGTAGAGGCAGCGGCCCGGCTCGTTTGCATTGCCGATCAAGGCGCCAGCGACGCCGCCGACAGCGGCACCAACTGCCGCACCGCGGACATTTCCGGTGGCGACGCCACCGATGATGGCGCCGGAGGCTGCACCAATGCCCGCGCCCTTTTCGGTCTGCGTGCAGGCGGCAAGCGGCAGAATGAGCGCGACGGCGAGAATGATCTTCTTCATGACGGGTTTCCTTTACTGGGTCACAAATCGCTGGGGTAGGTAGAGGCCGTAGCCGTGAGATCAGATGCGTCCCATAAGGACAAGAATGAGCAGGATGATCAGGACGAGACCGAGGCCTCCGGATGGTCCGTAGCCCCACGAGCGGCTGTAGCCCCAGTTCGGCAGGGCGCCGACGAGCAGCAGGATCAGGACGATCAGGAGAATGGTGCCTAGCATGGTGTTTCCTCTTCGGGGTTCAAGGCCTTAGCGGCGGTCTTTCTGTCACGAAAACGCTGTCGGTGCGGTTTTGTTCCCGAGGTCGTTAGGCGGATAGGGAAGACTTACGGAGGAGGGTGCGGGCGTGAGGTTTCCGCGCAGAACTGTCCGGGATGTGAGCGGCCCGAAAAGCATGAAATTGGCAATCAGCCGGTCCACCTTTTCGCGGGCTTCCGCCATCGGCAGATGGCCGACCTTCCCGAGGATGACCGTCTGCACGCGGCGCAGACCGCCCGAGAGGTGCAACTGATGTGCCGGCGGCACGATCCTGTCGTGAGCGCCGATGATATTCAGCACGGGAACGTCGATATCCTGCACCTCTGAAAGAACGGATGTCGACGACATCCACGAGACGAAGGCGGCGATCTCATCGGGATGGGAACTGAGAAGACCCGTCCTCACCTGTTCCATCGCAGCCAGCGTCTCCTCGGTTTCCCAGGACAAGGCGGGATCGAAAACGCATTCCAGTGAACCCCAGCGGAAACTCTCGCGGGTGGAAATCCATCGTGTGAAAAGCCTGGCGAACAGCACGCGCCCCAGCAACGGTAATCGCAAAATCTTTGCCGCGATCCGCTCCTGTCCTTCGAAACGCCCACACGCAAAAGCGCCCATGAGAATGAGATTGGAAACAAGATCCGGACGATGGCGTGCGAGAAGCAGCGACACGAAGCCGCCGGTCGAGTGGCCGATCAGCGTCACCGGTTCACCGTCGAAGTCGCGCTCGATCGCGCGGGCATAGGCATCAACGATGTCGCTGGTTCGCAAGGGCGCCGTCCTGCCCTCGAGTGACCAGGGGCTGTGTCCCGGCAGCGGATAGGCAGCGGCTCGTCCTTCGCGAACGATGGTTGGAGCAAAGCAACTCCAGAAGGAGGGCGACATAACCATCCCGTGGATCAGCACGGTCTTCATGCCTGCGTCTTTGGAAAGCCATAGGGTCGGGGGTTCACGCAACATGGAAAACGCTCTCTAAAAAAGCGCCCGGTTCAAAGACGGTTCTGCTGTGGTGAACATGCGAAGGCAGGTCATTCCGGCAGGAGGACATTCTGCGCGATACGCGGATTGCCCCTACGCGTAACTATGGATCGGACGTGCGAGCGAAACGCATTAAATTGTCAAAAGTTCCCGGTCGCGACACCGCGAAATTTCCGGAACCTAAGCGGTCCATCTCCGTTTTCTGATCAAGAAATGCGCCATCAACCCAAGCTGCCGGTTCGATTGTCGATCCGGCGAGGGACCCGGAAAATGGAACATGTTGCAGCAATCCTGATGCTCGTTGGCTGTGGTTATGGAAACGTCGATTGCCGCGAGCTTCCCGCCTCGAGGGTGGGATACGAGACTGCCGAGGAATGCCAGTCAGACCTGAAACCGGTCGTCGCCGGGGTTCATAGCGCGGCACCCGTTATCTACGCAAAATGCGCTGCCGTCGACCCGGCCCTTTTCATCGAGGATTCCGAAAATGCGCGGGTCCTCTGGACGGTAACACCGCAGGACGAGCTCCGCGTGAGCATCAAAGTTGAGGAACCGGAAGTGCCGCTCATGATCGCAACAGCTGAGCATTGATGGGGAACCAAACGACTTTGCACCGCGTTTTACACGCATCAACCAAGGAGAAAAGACATGAACTGGGATATGATCGAAGGCAAGTGGACGGAATATCGCGGCAAGGCACAGGCCCAGTGGGGCAAGTTGACTGACGATGACCTGGATGTCGTGAAGGGTCGCCGCAAGGAGCTGGCTGGCCGGATTCAGGTTCGCTACGGCGTCGAAAAGGAAGAAGCCGAGCGCCAGATCGACGAATGGTCTTCACGCCATTAACGCATGTCGCGCAAAAGTGTGCAGCGGTTTTGCGATAACAACATGCGCAAAAACAAGAGTTGGATCGTGGGAAGCGCATCTGAAAGATCGCGAAACGCTTGAACGCCGATTTCGGCTCGATAGATCCCTTTTTAAGAGGGCATGTGACGGCGTCCGGATTTCGTCCGGACGCCGCTCGCTTTTTGAAGGAAGCTTTCCCGGCTTCAGCCGGTCAGTGACGGGAACAAAATCCAGCACCTGCCGTTAGAAATTTGAAGGACGGGCGCTCTGTCGCCCGTTGAACCCGCCGCGTGTGTACATGCGGCTCTTGTGCATGAAGGAGTTTCCCATGTTTCGCACACTGCTCGCGACAACCGGCCTCACTTTGGTTCTTGCCGCTTCTCCACTCACATTCACTTTTGCGCAGGAAGCAACTGCTCCCGCTGCCGCTGTTTCAGACCCAGGCACTCCCGAGGATAATGCGGCCACGTTCCCCGGCCAGTTGCTCGCGTCGTCGCTTCTCGGCAAGACCGTTTATACGGGCGTCGATGAGGAAGGCGAGGCAATCGGCGACGTCAATGATGTCATCATCAACCCCACCGGAGGAACCGAGGCGTTGGTGATCGGCGTCGGCGGATTTCTCGGCATCGGAGAGAAGGACGTCGCGATCGGGTTCGACCGGATGAGCTGGTCGGATAAGGAAGGACACCGCATCCTCGTCGTGACCGCGACCAAGGAGCAGCTGATGGCCGAGCCCGCCTTCGAGCGCAAGCCTATCATGGATGCCATGGTCTCAACGCCGGCGTCCGATCAGACGGCTGAAAATCCGGCGGCGACAACCCCGGATCCATCGCAGACGGTCATGACGGAACAACCGGCGAGCGGGACGACGCCACAGATGACGGATCCAGACCTTGTTCCCGGAGTTGATCCTTCCACCACCGCCAGTGCAACGCCTGCACCGGAACTCTCGCCGGTCGATCCCGCGCTCTTGAGTGCGGAGAAGCTGATCGGCACCGAAGTGAAGGTGGCGGATGATACCAAGGTCGGCGAGATCGGCGATGTGATCCTGGGCAAGAACGGCCAGGTCGAAGCGTATATCGTCGATGTCGGAGGCTTCCTGGGCATGGGAGCAAAGCCTATGGCGATGAGTGCCCAAAGCGTTCAGGTGATGGCGGATGCAGATGGTGCCATGACCATCTATTCGCCTTTCACCAAGGCTCAGCTCGAAAGCCAACCGGCCTATGATGAACAGGCATACAAGGCCAATCCCTCCTCGGTGTTGCTTGCCACACCGGCCCAGTAAGACGCCGCCACAACGAGGAAAGCCCGGCCGCCGCCGGGCTTTTTTGCAAGAGGGTTTCAGGCAAAGAAAAAGGGCAGCCCGGGCTGCCCTTTTCTGCTGGAATGCGAAAAATGCGCTTAGCGGCGAAACCGCTCTTTTGACGTATTTTCCACCATTTCCAGTTCTTCGAGAAGTTGCGCGAAAGTCCCATCTGTCTTCGGAATGCTATCGTCGAAGTACATATCACGTAACGTATTGCCGATATGCAGGTTCTTTTCACGCATCCTGGCAGGTTGGCGCAAAGAGGCCGACGCTGACTTCCAGATGTTGGATGTGGATACGGTCATTTTCCTGTCTTTCATTTTGCGGTTCGCTTTCACAACGCGCCTGCAATGCCGAGGTTCCGAAAAACTCATGGCCAATCCGTGTCAAACTGGGGCACTTTTTCTGGTCATGGTTAACCAATACTTACCGGCCGTGGACCGGGATCGGGGCTTCTTGGTCGTCCCGCGAGGCGGATATGGAACAAACGGGGCGTCGGGGCGTTGTCTGTCAGAATGATAACCAAGGAGAACCTCAATGCTTTATTACGCTCTCGTCTTCCTCGTCGTCGCGATCATTGCCGGTGTTCTCGGCTTCGGTGGTATTGCCGGCGCCTCTGCTGGTATCGCGCAGATTTTGTTCTTTCTGTTCCTGGCCTTCCTGGTCATCTCGCTCGTTGCGGGCCTGATGCGCCGGACTTAAAGTCTTCGGGAACTGGGGAAAACCTAAAATCTCAAAAGGAAGCGATGGTCGCCATCGCTTCCTTTTTTTGTTGTCCAAACGCTTCCCGGTTGCGACTTGATGAAGGAGATCGGCTTGGCTATGGATTGAGGGAATATCGTCCGTGGAGACGTGTCGGCCGTGCTGCTCGGTTTCCTCGATCGGATAATCAACACGTTGAAGAAATAGTCCTTGCGGATGCAAAGATCAGGATGGTCTCGATGAAGGCGGATATCGTCGTACTGGGTGCAGGTATTGTCGGGCTTTCAACGGCCATTCATCTTGCCCGGCGCGGCAAATCGGTCGTTCTTCTGGACCGGCGCGGCGCAGGCGAGGAAACGTCCTTCGGCAATGCCGGCCTCATCCAGCGCGAGGGTGTCTTCCCCTACGGTTTCCCGCATGATTTCGGGGCCTTGTTCCGCTACGCGCTGAACAACACGATCGATGCGCACTATCATTTCCGAGCTCTGCCCGGCCTTGTTCCTTTCCTCGCGCGCTACTGGTGGCATTCCGGCTTTACCCAGCACAGCCGCATCGCGCGATTGTACGCACCGCTGATCGAGAATTCTATCGCCGAGCACGAAGACCTGATCAATGCATCTGGCGCCGGCGAACTCATCCGCAAGGACGGCTGGATGAAGGTGTTTCGCACCGAGAAGGCCCGCGACGCGGCCTACAAGGAAGCGGAATCGCTCTCGATCGCCTTTGGCGTCAATCACCAGAAGCTTTCGGCCAGCGAGTTGAAAGTCCTGGAGCCCTCGATCAAGGTTGATCTTGCCGGTGGCTTGCGCTGGACAGATCCGTGGTCGATTCGTGATCCGCATAGTCTGAACAAGGCCTATCTCGCCTATTTTCAATCGCTGGGCGGGCGGCTGGTGTCGGGGGATGCGGCGACTTTGGAACATGTGCTGGAAGGTCCGGGCTGGCGCGTGGCGACACCGGAAGGTCCGCTTGAAGCTCGTGAGGTGGTCGTTGCGCTCGGTCCCTGGGCCGATACCGTGACCCGCAAGCTGGGCTATCACTTTCCGCTCGCCGTCAAGCGCGGCTATCACATGCATTATGGTACGCAGGAAGGCGCGCACCTCAACAACTGGGTGCTCGATGCCGAGAGAGGATATTTTCTCGCACCGATGCTCCGCGGCATCCGACTGACGACAGGCGCGGAATTCGCCTTCCGGGATTCGCCGAAGACGCCCGTTCAGCTCACCCGGGCCGAGCCCGTCGCACGCGAATTCTTCCCGCTTGCCGAACGGCGTGATGAAGAGCCGTGGATGGGCGCGCGCCCCTGCACGCCGGACATGATGCCGATCATAGGCAAGGCGCCGCGTCACCAGGGCCTATGGCTCGCCTTCGGGCACGCTCATCACGGCATGACGCTCGGCCCCGTAACCGGCCGTGCGCTCGCCGAAGCGATGCTTGGAGAAAAGACGGTTGTCGATCTGAAGCCTTATCGGCCGGATCGTTTCCTGGCCTGATCCGGGTCGCGCCTGCGCCCCGTACAATCGATCCTATTAGAGTTTGTCAGGGAAAAGTGGAAACCGGTTTTCCCGAAAAGAAAAATGAAAACAAAAGAATCTAGAGGATGTCCGGTTCAATCTGAACCGGACATCCTCTAAAAAACGATTTTTCTCAAAATCGCAGGAACCTTTCCTGTTCTGGCCCGTTTAAGGCGTTGGCTCGTGACGAGATGCGGGCGTGTTGCCATGGGCGGCAACCAGAGGAAATGACCGGGATACCCGGTGGCGGGAGCAGTATTTCATGAAAAGGCAAGCAATGGTTCACGGTGGCGAAGCCGTGGGCGCGCTGATTCCGGATGCGGGTCGTTTTCGGTTTGTCGCCGTGAAGTTCAGCGTATGGGCTCTGGACGGCCGCTTCTACGATAGCCCCGAAATGGCGCAGCGTGCAGTAAGCGCGCATTTTGCCGGCGATCTGCCGGGATTGGCCGCAGTCGAATCCCTGTCGGAAGACGCAGTGGCATGATCCTCCTGCCGGAAAACATCATGGATCTTCGTAACCTGAGGCGCTGATTTCGAGACTGTGCTGCCCGGGATCGGTGTTGAAAAGCAGTGCGCCCGAGACGTTCGACTGTGCCGGCACATAATCGAGTGTCACTTCCCGTTCTTCGACCAGCTGTGTACCGTCGAGAAGACGCCCTGTTACCGGAACGGCGGCGGCAGTACGTCGACCGTCATTGTAAATCGTAAACGCGAGGCGATAGCCGTTTCCCGTCTTGTGGGTATTCGCGACTTGCACACGAAGTTCCGGCAGACCGTCCTGTTCTCCCGGTGCCTGAAAGGCGATCCAGGCAATCATTGCCAGAACGATCAGTGCCGAAACGGCGCCGGTCGCCCACTCGATCCAATGGGCGTCCCGGTCAACGACCCGCCTCGATCGCGTCCTGTCGTTGGAGTCATTTGTATCGCTCATCACATTCCTTTCAGGCTGCGGGCCAGATTGCGGGCGTGATGCCATCAGATGATCAACCGGGCTGCCGATGCGCCGATCGCGCCCGGAAATGCCAGGACGACCATGGCCATGATCGCCGGAGTCAAATTGCTTCCATCCAGCCGTTCAAAGGTCCAAAGCGAATACAGGCTGATGAGAAGTGCGATCGTGTAGCCCGGCAGCGTGAAGCGAAAGAAGGCGTGCCATTTGGGCGTGTCATCCGAGATTTCATGACCGCCCTTGAAGGAGACCGCATAGACAAAAGCGTGCATGATGATGAGCGACGCGGCGATGACAGCCAAAGCGTGCCACGTTGTCATCTTGTAGGAGATCAGGATCATCTCCTCCGTCGGCGCCATGTTCAGATTGAGAAACAAGGCCCCGACGGCCATCAGGAACAACTCGCCGCCATAGGTCGCCTTGTCGTCGTCGCCGCTTTCATGGGCGCTGCCAAGCTGGCTGCGGCCGAGCAGGGCACCCATGCTGGCCGGTATCGATTGCACGGCAATCTTGCCGATCACCTCCGACCAGGGCATGCCCGGTTCGAGAAGCCGGAAAAGACACAGGATGAACCCGCTTGTAAGAATACCAAGTGCATAGGCGATCACGGCGTCGCGAAAGTCGTCCTTCCATCCGAAGGTCTGTTCGAAACCAACCTTGTGGGCAATGCCGACCAGCAGGGGCAAGGCAACGAGGAGAAGCAAGACGAGCCGCCAGCGCTCCATGGTAAAGCCCAGCGCCCACATCTCCATCGTCATCTGCATAGGCAGCGCAAAGAGAAGGGCGCCGCCGATGCCGCGCCCCAATCCGATGACAAAATGCCGGGGTTTAAAGGCCTGTGGGGCTTCCGGCTGTCGAGGAGGAGTGTTTACCTCCCCGTTTTCGACTTCAGCGGCACGCGGGCGCTTTTTCCCGCGTTTTGCCTTTGCCGCTTTCTTGCTTGTCGTGCTGTCCTCAATCCTCGGCACGATTCCCCCTTCCGCCCGATTCTTCTCCTTTTGAAGGGAGAGACGTATCAATCGTCCCAATCCGACGGCAGATTGGCGTCCGCAGCGCGCAAGCCCAACCGGTTGTGAACAGCCTTGACACCAGCGATCCGCTGGATTGTAACACCAACAAGCCGGCGATCCTCGGCAGCATCGACCTCCCCTTCAAGGGTCACGACACCTTCGTCGATGCGGATCTCGAAGCCCGACATATCGACGTCGCCGGCCTCGAGGATATCGGTAATCTTCTGCTCCAGAACATCGTCGTCGATATCCTGCTCCGGATCGTCCTTCAGCAGATCTGGCCCTCCGCTGGAGCGGATGCGCGTTTCACTACCGGTCTGGTAACCGGGATTGCCGCTCTCATCGAAATTTTCCCGGGACGCGCCATAAGCGCCGTTGCCCGTCAAGGTATCGGAACCCGTACGGGCATCCGCATAGGGCCAGCCATCATCGATATCGCGCTCTTCATAGTCGCGATAATCCTCTTCCCGACTGGTCGGTTCATTGTCGCTGTTTTCGCGGGCGGCATGCTTCATTCTGTCCATGAGGGAACCTCCTGTAATGGCGATCGGTGAAATCTTTTAAGAAACGGATCAGACGGCGATTGGTTCATTCCGGAAAAAATTGAGATGAACGAGTTCTGCACGAGAAAGAGCGGAAGCCGTGGCTCCCGCTCCGTTCCTTTTTGGTGGGTAACCCGTGCTTTCGCGCGGATTAGTTGGCCGGAGCCGGCTCTGTCGTCTGCGGAGCGGCACCGGTAGCGGGCTGCTGAGCCGTGCCAGTGGCCGGAGCAGGCTGTGTGCCCGTACCTGTCGTGGCCGGAGCGGTGCCAGTGGCGTCAGGCGTGGTTGCCGGGGCCGTGTTATTCGTGGCCGGGGGCGTCGCACTGTTATCCGTTGCCGGCGGGGTTGCTGTGTCAGTCGTTGCCGGCGGTGTTGCTGTGTCAGTGGCTGCAGGCGGGGTAGCCGTATCTGTAGCCTTCTGTTCGCCGGGCAGCCAGAAAAGCAGGGCAAGAACAACACCGGCAAGAAGTACGATGAGCAGCGGCCACATGCTGCGGGACTGACGCGGCGGTTCTACGGCGGCATTGAGCTCACGTTGCCGCTGTTCAGCCGCAGTACGGTCGATCAAAGGATCGGTCACGGGCGCACCCGTCACCGGGTCAATACGCGGGGACGCCTGTTCGGCCGGCCACGAGGCCGGATTGATCGGGCGGCTGTCATTTGGGTCAAAACGCTGGTTCATGATGTTCACATCCTTTCGAAGCCTGAGTGTCGTGCCGGATAGGAAGGCAACTGGGGGATGAACGTGCGCGAACGGGGAAAGTTCCGACGCGCGGGAACTCGACCGTTTGGGGAATAAACTGTGTGAAGAGACGGACTTAAAAACGGGGCATCAATCGCCATCCGAAACAAAGCGGTAGCCGACGCCGGGCTCCGTGCGCAGGATGGTGGGATGCGTCGGATCGCGCTCGATCTTCTGCCGCAATTGACCGATGAAAACGCGCAGGTAATGCAGGTCTTCGCCATGGGCAGGTCCCCAGACGGACGTCAGCAACGTCCGATGGGTGACGACGCGGCCGGCATGGCGGGCAAGAAGCACGAGCAGGTCGTGCTCCTTCGGGGTCAACCGGATCGGCTGCTCGTCACGCGAGACCAATCTGCGCACGGTATCGATGACGAGCCCATCGACCTGGTAGATCGGAGTGGTGGTTTCCGCTCGCCCGCGATGGCGCAGCGCGTTGCGGATACGCGCGGTAAGTTCGCCGATGCCGAAAGGCTTTTCGATGTAATCGTCAGCTCCAAGATCGAGGGCCGCGATCTTTTCGCTTTCGCGATCCCTTGCAGACAGGATGAGGATCGGAATATCCGACCACCCGCGCAGGCTCGACACCACATCCTTCCCATCCATGTCGGGCAAGCCGAGATCGAGAATGACGAGATCGGGTGCAGTCGTGGCGACGGCCTTCAGGGCTTCGGCGCCGGTCGCCGCTTCCACCACCTCGTAGCCGGCTGCGCCGAGCGCAGGTTTGAGGAAACGTTGAATCTGCGGTTCGTCATCGACGACCAGAATGCGGGCGAGCGTCATGGTTTCTCCTGGGTCGTCACCGGAAGGCGTATCACCATGCGAGTTCCGCGCTTCTTGACGGCAGGGCTTTCGGCGTGAATGCGTCCCCCCATGGCCTCGATGAAGCTCCGCGCGATGGACAGGCCAAGGCCGGTGCCGGCCGCGCGCCCGTCGGTCTTGCCTCTGCGGTAGAACTTTTCGAAAATCCGGTCGAGGTCTTCGGGGGGAATGCCGCGACCGGAATCGGTTACGGAAACGAGAACGTCTCGCCCATCCCGCCTCGCAAATACCTGGATCGGTTCCTGACCTCCATATTTCACCGCGTTGTCCAGCAGATTGAACAGGACCTGGCCAAGCAGGACACTGTCGCCGGAAACGAGCGGCAGATCCTGGGCAATGCTTGTTTCGATCGCACGGTCGGGAAAATATTTGCGTGTCCGTTCCGCCGCCATCTGCACCACGTCGGACACATCCACCCAGTCCCGCTTCGGCTGGATGTTGCCGGCCTCGATGCGGGTCATGTCCAGAAGATTGGCGACGAAGCGGCTCATCCGGCTGCCTTCCTCCTCGATCGACTGCAGGAGATCGTCGCGGCTTTCGCCGCTCATCTTGTCGCCGAACTGGCGAAGGCTGGTAACGGCGCCCGTGATCGTAGCAAGGGGTGTCTTCAGGTCGTGCGAAATAGAAGACAGCAGGGCTTCCCGATAACGCTCCCCTTCCAGTTGGGCCGCGTGCGTCACGTTCGCCTCCGACAGCCGTGCCCGATCCATGGCAATCGCCGTCTGGTCGAGAATGGCGGACAAGGCGCGTTCCTCGCTGGTGTCGAGCCGCTCGGCTGTCTGTTCGATGCCGCAGACGCCGACTGCGCCATGCGGGCTGAGGAGCGGGCGAAATTCAAACCGGCTGTTGGGCAGGGTGCCTGTGCCGTTGCCGGCCCGCTCTTGCTTGTCGTAAGCCCAGCGTGCCGCCGTCGTGTCGGCAACATCGAGGTCCGTATCCGGAGGCCAGGCCGCCGCCACCGTCAGCTCCCCATTTTCCGGCATCAGAAGCACCACATTGCGTTTCAGGCTCGTCTGGAGTTGCGAAACCGTGGCCCAGATTGCGTCCTCGGCTTTTTCCGTGCCGGACAGCTTGCGGGAAAAATCATAGAGCCCCTGCAATGCGCTTGCCCGCACACGCGCGATCTTCGCCTGTTCGCGGATGCGCGACGCAAATCCGCCGGCAATCATGGCGACGGCGAAAAAGACGAAAAGTGCAAAAACCTCGTGTGGCGCGGCAATGGTGAAGGTGTAGCGGGGTTCGATGAAGAGGAAATTGTAGCACAGCGCCGACAGCACCACCGCCAGAAGTGCTGCCAGATAACCTGACGTCACCGCAGCTCCAAGGACGGCGAGCAGGAAGAGCAGCGAGATATTCGGCAGCCGGATGAAGATATTCATCAACACGCCGAGAAGCGCGGTTGCTGCAACGAAGGAGCCTGCGGTTATCGCGGCCTCCGGTAGGCGGTGACGATCGAGAAGAGGGGTGAGGCTCGTCTTCTTCTTCGCCTGTTTGCGGTCCGGGGTCACGAGATGAACGCCGATGCCCGCCGCGCGGCGGGTCAGCGCATCGGGCAAGGAGCGGGAGAGAAATCGCGACAGACCGCGGCGGTTTTCTGCACCGATGACGATCTGGGTCGCGTGTTCCCGCCGCGCGAATTTCAGGATCTCGTCGACGAAGTCATTGCCGATGATGCGACGCGTTTCCGCGCCGAGCTGTTCGGCCAGGCGGAAGATCTGGTCAAGCTGGCCGATGCCTGACCGCGTATGGGCTTCGCGGTCTGCCCGCTCGACGGATACAACCGTCCACGGCGCATTCAGCCCAGTGGCGAGGCGGCTTGCCACGCGCACGACCTTTTCGGAAAGCGCGTCAGGCCCGACGCAGACAAGCAGGCGTTCGCCCGTCGCCCACAGCCCCTCTATTGCGTTCTGCTTCAGATAATCGACGACCTGATCGTCGACGCGATCGGCTGTGCGCCTCAGCGCCAGTTCCCGCAGCGCAGTCAGGTTGCCGAGCCGGAAAAACCGATCGACGGCGCGGCTGGCGCTTTCCGGCAGATAGACCTTGCCCTCCTTCAGCCGCTCGATCAGCTCGGTTGGCGGCAGATCGACAAGCAGAACCTCGTCGGCCCGGTTGAGGACAACATCAGGCACCCGCTCGCGCACGGTAACGCCGGTGATCTGGGCGACGAGATCCGATTGGCTTTCCAGATGCTGGATGTTGAGCGCGGTCCAGACATCGATCCCGGCATTGATCAATTCCTCGATATCCTGGTAGCGCTTGGGGTGGCGGCTGCCATCGGCGTTGGAATGGGCCAGTTCATCGACGATAACGATGCGCGGATGGCGGGCGAGCGCCGCATCGAGATCGAACTCTTCGAGCATCCGCCCACGATGGGCGACGCGTATCCGCGGCAATTCCTCAAGGCCTTCGAGCAGGGCTGCCGTCTCGCTGCGGCCATGGGTCTCGACCAAGCCGATGACGATATCGACGCCGTCGGTTTTCAGGCGCCGCGCGCGAGACAGCATCGCATAGGTCTTGCCGACCCCAGGGGCCGCCCCCAGAAAAACGGTCAGCTTGCCCCGGTGGTTCTTATCCATCAGGGCAAGCAATGCATCCGGGTCCGGCCTGCGGTTTCGTTCGCGGTCCTCGTCCGCCATGCGGTCTCTCACGTCTTCAGGGCATCAAGTGTCAGGTTGAGGTCTAGCACGTTCACGCGCGGCTCGCCGATGAAACCGAAGCTGCGGTCCTCGATTTTTTGTTCGACAAGCTTGGTGACGTCGCTTTCGCTCAGCCCGCGCGCCTTGGCGACGCGGGTGATCTGGGCGCGGGCGAATTCCGGCGAGATATGCGGGTCGAGACCCGAGCCCGAGGTCGTCGCGGCGTCGGTGGGGACAGGGGTTGCGATGCCGGTTGTCTTCAACCGTTCGACATCGGCGGCAACCCGGTCGCGCAGCTTGACCGAGGTCGTGCCGAGATTGGAGCCGGAGGAGGCGGCTGCGTTATACGGATCAGGACCCGTGGCCGAGGGGCGGGGCCAGAAATATCGGTCCGTGGTGAAATTCTGTCCGATGAGCGATGAGCCGACAACGACGCCATCCCTTTCGATCAGGCTGCCGTTTGCCTGGGCCGGCATGACGGCTTCGGCGATCCCGGTCACGGCCAGTGGATAGCCGATGCCCGTCAGGGCGGTGAGGGCAAGGGTGAGAACGATGGCTGGGCGAAGATGGTTGAGCATGATTACACCAGATGAAGAGCGCTGACGGCGATGTCGATGATCTTGATGCCCGCAAAGGGCAGGATAAGACCGCCGACGCCGTAGACGAGAAGGTTGCGGCGAAGCAGGGCAGCGGCACTCGAGGGACGATAGGCGACGCCCTTCAACGCCAGCGGAATGAGCGCCACGATGATCAGCGCGTTGAAGATGACGGCCGAGAGGATGGCCGATTGCGGCGAGGCTAGCCCCATGAGGTTCAGGGCGTCGAGAGCCGGATAGGTGGCGACGAACAGCGCCGGGATGATCGCAAAGTACTTCGCCACGTCGTTGGCGATCGAGAAGGTCGTCAGCGAACCGCGGGTCATCAGCAGCTGCTTGCCAATACCGACGATCTCGATGAGCTTGGTCGGGCTGGAGTCGAGATCGACCATGTTGGCCGCTTCGCGCGCAGCCTGGGTCCCGGTCTGCATCGCGACACCGACATCAGCCTGCGCAAGGGCTGGCGCGTCGTTGGTGCCGTCGCCGCACATGGCGATCAGGCGGCCGCCCTGCTGTTCGCGGCGGATATAGGCAAGCTTGTCTTCCGGTGTCGCCTGCGCCAGGAAGTCGTCAACCCCGGCTTCGGAGGCAATCGCCGCCGCCGTCACCGGATTGTCGCCGGTCACCATCACGGTGCGGATGCCCATGGCGCGCAGTTCGGCAAAACGTTCCTTGATACCGGGCTTGACTACATCCTTCAGATGGATTGCTCCGAGCACGCGCGAACCGTCGGCAACCGCAAGCGGCGTGCCGCCGCTGCGCGCGATCATGTCCACGGCGCGCCGGAACTCTTCCGGTGCCTGCTGTTCGCCCCGGCCGGCGAAGGCAAGCACGGCATCAACTGCCCCTTTGCGCAGCCGGCGGTCTCCTTGGTCCACGCCCGAAAGACGTGTTTCTGCGGTAAAATCGATGACGGCGTCGAAGCGGCGTTCCGGCATTGGAATACCGAACTCGCCCGTTGCAAGCGCCACGATCGAACGGCCTTCGGGTGTTTCGTCCGAAAGGCTGGCGAGCAGCGCCGCCTCGGCCAGTTCCGCCTGTGTCACGCCGGGAGCGGGCACAAAATTGCTGGCCATCCGGTTGCCGAAAGTGATCGTGCCTGTCTTGTCGAGAAGCAGCGTATCAACATCGCCGGCTGCCTCGACCGCACGGCCCGATGTGGCGATGACGTTGAACCGCACGAGCCTGTCCATGCCGGCAATGCCGATGGCAGAGAGAAGGCCGCCAATGGTTGTCGGGATAAGGGTAACGAGCAGGGCGGCGAGAACGGTAACGGAGATGACCGTGCCGGAGTAACCCGCAAGCCCCCAGATGGCGACGCAGACGAAGAGAAAGATCAGCGTCAGGCCGGAGAGCAGGATTGACAATGCGATCTCGTTCGGGGTCTTCTGTCGCTGTGCACCTTCGATGAGGGCAATCATCCGGTCGACGAAGCTCGATCCCGGCGCAACCGTGATCCTGATGCGGATCTCGTCGGAAAGGACCTGGGTGCCGCCGGTCACGGCAGACCGGTCGCCGCCGGATTCACGGATGACGGGGGCGGATTCGCCGGTGATGGCGCTTTCGTTGACCGACGCGACGCCTTCGATGACTTCGCCATCGCCGGGAATGATGTCACCGGCGGCAACAAGCACGATATCGCCGACCTTGAGACCGGTGGCCGGCACCGTTTCCGTTACACCGCCCGCGACAAGCCGACGGGCGACGAGTTCCGATTTGGTGCGCTTCAGGCTTTCGGCCTGGGCGCGGCCGCGGCCCTCCGCAACGGCTTCGGCGAAGGTTGCAAAGACGACCGTAAACCAGAGCCAGGCCGCAATCTGGCTGGAGAATACCGCGTCTGCCGAACCGGTGGCGAGATCGCGCAGGAAGAGCAGGGTGACGAGAGCCGCCACCGCTTCCGTGACGAAGATGACCGGATTGCGCAGCAGTTGGCGCGGATCGAGTTTGCGGATCGCGTTGCGCATCGCCTGCAGGAGGAGGGCTGGGTCCGAAATGCCCGGCGCTTTATGGTCTTTGGACATTGGGTTTCCTTCAGTAGGTTTGGCCGGCAAGCATCGCGAAATGTTCGACGATGGGGCCAAGGGCGAGCGCCGGGAAGAATTGCAGCCCACCAAGGATGAGGATGATGCCGATCAGCAGGCCGACGAACAGCGGGCCGTCGGTCGGGAAGGTGCCGGAGGAGGCGGGCGACTTGACCTTGGCGGCAAGCGAGCCGGCAATCGCCATCACGGGCACGACATAAGCGAAGCGGCCAAGCAGCATGGAGATGCCGAGCGTCGTGTTGTACCAGACGGTATTGCCGGCGAGGCCGCCGAAGGCCGAACCGTTGTTGCCCGCAGCCGACGTATAGGCATAGAGGATTTCGGAGAAGCCATGCGGGCCTGCCGTGCCGACACTTGCAAACGCGAAAGGAAGCATGGCCGAGACGGCGGTGAAACCGAGGATCACGAGTGGCAGGATCAGAACCGCGAGCATGGCGTATTTCATCTCGCGGCCCTCGATCTTCTTGCCGAGGAATTCCGGGGTGCGGCCGACCATCAGGCCCGCCACGAATACGGAGAGCAGCGCAAAGACCAGCATGCCGTAGAGCCCGGAACCGACGCCGCCCGGCAGAACCTCGCCAAGCTGTATCAGGAACATCGGCACGAGGCCGCCCAGTCCCGTAAAGGACCCGTGCATGCCGTTGACGCCGCCATCGGAAAGCCCGGTGGTCACGGCAGCATAAAGCGCCGTCATCGCCTGGCCAAAGCGAACGTCCTTGCCTTCCATGTTGCCGAGCGCCGGATCGACACCGATTGCGGTCAGGATCGGGTTGCCCTGGGCTTCCGCCCAGTAGGTGACGCCGACGCCTGCAACGAGCAGGACGGTCATCGCAGCAAGCAAAGCCCAGCCCTGGCGACGGCTGCCGACCATCTGGCCGAAGGCGTAGATCATGGCCGCCGAAATCGACAGCATGGCGAAGATGTTGAGATAATTCGAGAAAGCGGTCGGGTTTTCGAAGGGATGGGCCGCGTTGACGTTGAAGAAGCCGCCGCCATTGGTGCCGAGCTGCTTGATGGCTTCCTGACTTGCGACCGGCCCGAGCGAGATCACCTGCTGTGTTCCTTCAAGCGTGGTCGCCGTGACCGATGGAGACAATGTCTGGGGCAGGCCCGTGGCGACGAAGGCAAGCGCCACGACCAGCGAGAGCGGAAGCAGGATGAAGAGTGTCGAGCGGGTCATGTCGACCCAGAAGTTGCCGAGCGTGGAAACCTTCGAACGGGCAAGCCCGCGGGTAAAGGCCGCCGCCAGCGCCATGCCGGTCGCCGCAGAGAGGAAATTCTGCACGGTCAGCCCTGCCATCTGGCTGAAATGGCTCATCGTCATCTCACCGGCATAGTTCTGCCAGTTGGTATTGGTGACGAAGGAGACGGCCGTATTGAAGGCGAGATCCGAAGGCACGCCGGCAAAGCCTTGCGGGTTCAACGGCAGGAATGCCTGCAACCGCAGGATCGCAAAGAGCAAGACAAAGCCTACGAGCGAGAAGGCCAGCATGGCGATCGTATAGCCCAGCCAACCCTGTTCCTTGTTCGGGTCGATGCCTGAGGCACGGTAAAAGCCGTGCTCGATCGGGCCGAGAACGGCGGAAAGAAATGTGCGCTCGCCGGAAAAGACCTTGGCCATGAAGAGGCCGAGAGGTTTGACACCGACAAGCACGGCGAGAAAGAGGAGGCTGATCTGCAGCCATCCGATAATGGTCATCGATGGTACTCCGATCGATCAGAAACGTTCGGGCCGCAGCAGCGTGACCACGAGATAGACGCCGAGGCTGACGGCTACGGCAAGGCCGAGGAGGGGTTCAAGCATGATGCTGCCTCCTCAGAGCCGGTCGAGGGCGCGGGCATAGAAGGCGAGCACGATCAACGTGCCGCTGCCGAGCGCCAGAAAGATGAAATCAGACATATCCGTGTCTCCTGTTGTGCAGGAGGCTAATTAGGGGCGGATAAGGTCAGGTTTCGATTGGGAAGGTGTTCGATCGATGTAAGGAAAGTATAAGGACCGTTGGCCAACAGCACCGATCGCGGTAACGCGCAGGCCAGACCCAGGATATTCGACGACGTCAACGGCTCGTTTCAGTTGCGCGCGGTACCCAAAAACATACGCGGGCCCACCGCGTTGAAGCAGCAGGCCCGCTCGTCGATGCGTCTGGATCAGACCGAACGCGTCAAACCGCCATCAACCTTGAGGTTCTGTCCGGTGATGTAGCCGGCGCCCTCGGAAGCAAGAAACGCCACCGTTGCCGCGATCTCGGCGCTCGTGCCGTAACGCTTCATGGGCACGCTGTCGCGACGCTCGTCGGTGGAGGGAAGGCTGTCGATCCAGCCCGGAAGCACGTTGTTCATGCGCACATTGTCGGCGGCATAGGTGTCGGCGAAAATTTTGGTGTAGGAGGCAAGGCCTGCCCGGAAAACGGCTGAGGTCGGGAACATCGCCGCGGGCTCGAAGGCCCAGGCCGTGGAAATATTGACGATTGCGCCGGATTTCTGCGCCTGCATGATGGGAGCCACCAGGCGAACAGGGCGAATGACATTCATCAGGTAAACGTCGAGGCCGGTGTGCCATTGCTCGTCGGTGATCTCGATGATCTGGGCGCGTGGACCGTGGCCGGCGCTGTTGACCAGCACATCGATCCGGCCCCACTTTTCCATCGTTGCTGCGACAAGGCGCTTCAGGTCATCGTTCGACTGGTTGGAGCCTGTGACGCCAATGCCGCCAAGCTCGGCGGCAAGCGCCTCACCCTTGCCGGAGGATGAGAGGATCGCGACCTTGTAGCCGTCCGCAGCAAGACGCTTGGCCGTCTCCGCGCCCATTCCGCTGCCGCCTGCCGTTATGATAGCCACTTTTTCTACTGACATCTTGAAAGCCTTTCGTCATAGCTCGGACCCGTGCACCATTGAGGGCGCGATGCAGGCTGACATAGCACTGCGCTCGCGCAGGTGCGAGCCAGTTGCTTTTTCATCTGAATGTAGAAAAACTATCGCATGAACGATTTCTCCCCTGCAAAATTTCCTCCCCTCAATGGCCTGCGCGTCTTCGAAGTTGCCGCACGTCACCTCAACTTCCGTCTTGCTGCTGAAGAGCTGGGGGTTACCCAGGGCGCCGTCGCGCAGCAGATCCGGGGTCTCGAAGCTGCCCTGGGCGTGAAGCTTTTTGATCGCCTGCCGCGCACGCTGGCCCTGACCGGCGAGGGGCGGGTGTATATAGCCGATATCAGCCGCGCCCTGGAAATCATCGCGCTGGCAACTGAAAAGCTGCGGCCGCAGCCGATCCGGCTGACGATCAGCGTCACCCCGACATTCGCCTCGAAGTGGTTGATTCCGAGATTGCCGGACTTTACCGGCCGCTACCCCAATCTCGACATCCACATTCAGGCGACGGATCGCATCTCCAGTTTCCAGGCGGACGGGATCGATCTGGCTGTCCGCTATGGCCAGCCGCCCTTCGGCGCCGGCCTGTCCGTCGATCTTCTCTTCGAGCAGGAGATCATCGCCGTGTGCAGCCCCAGGCTGGTGCAGGGTCGAAAGGCGCCGGAGACGGCGGGAGAACTGGCAAAGTTTCGGCTGCTTCATGACGCCCACAATTTCTGGCCAGAGTTCATCGAGACATATCTGGGCGGAAGCCCGGATGCTTCGTTCAAGGGTGTCAGCTTCAATCAGACGGCCCACGCGATAGAAGCCGCCATCGCGGGGCAGGGCATCGTCCTCGCCAACCGACGTTTTGTCGCAGCGGATATCAAGGAAGGACGCCTGGACAGGCTCTATGACAGATCGCTCCGCGGACGAGCTGATTTCTTCCTCATCCGGCCACGCTACAGAAAGTCGGAAGCGGTGGAGACCGTGATCGCCTGGATGCTGCAGGAGGCATCAGGGGACTGAGATAAGTTACCCGGTTCCCGACGGACAGAATTCTACGCCATCGATGCGCCCAAAAATCTGCTAGATCAGGAAAGATCAAATGTTTGGCTGGGGAACCTGGATTCGAACCAGGACTAACGGAGTCAGAGTCCGTGGGTCTACCGTTAACCTATTCCCCAAAAGGGCCATGCAAACAGCTTGAGTTTGCAATCAACGAATCTGCAGGCATTTGCCGCCTTGTCTCGGTTAGACAAGCTTGGTCTCGTTTCGTGGCGCCTTCTAACATATTCGCGCGGTCAGGCAAGAGGCTTTTTCGTGCAATGTTGAAAATCGACATTCGTGCAATGGTGTGAATGGCAAAGGCAGTTCTGCATACGAAAAAGATAATGCGGCATTTTCCCCCGTGGGACGCCGGTTGTTTCGTAGCGGCACAAATCCCCTGAAAAAGTATTGCATCTTCCGCTGACAAGGCGATCCGTCTATTGCGGATGCAAAAACGCCCAAAAATGAACCAGTTCTCGGTCTTGCGAATTAACCAATTCCCGCAAGATGGGTGTTGCGCAATCTTGTCAAAGACGCTTATATTTAATAAGTAGTTAAAAAAGCGCAAAAGGCCACAAGGCCAGCGTATTCCAGGGCAGTGGAGCACTTCGATTAGGGAAACTGGCCGTGGCGGTTTGTGTATTCATCCGCAAATCGAGAGAGTTTTTTTGAATTAAGATTTTTTGGGGTCGGGCGATCGAACTTTCCGCTTCTTGGAAGAGGTAAGCACCGGTCTGATAGTCAAAAATTCCAGAGGTATTGGAAGCTATGACGGAAAATATTGTATTGCATCATTCGTCTGCCATGGCGCTAGATGGTTCTGTTCTTGCGCCGACGTCATCAGGACGTGGAGAGGTTTCGGTTTTGCGTAAAATGCGCGGTGCCGAGGAAAGTAATTTCTACATAAACCCGGCAGACGCGCCGACCAAGGCTGGTCAGCTTGCCGTGAAGCGCATGATGGATATTGTCGGTTCGTTTGCAGGGATCGTTCTGCTTGCGCCGCTTCTTCTCCTGGTCGCAGCGCTGATCAAGCTTGAAAGTCGCGGTCCGGTCTTCTTCCGTCAGATTCGCACGGGATTGAACGACGTTCCGTTCGAAATTCTAAAGTTCCGCTCCATGTATACCGAGCAGTGCGACCATTCCGGCGTTGCACAGACGACGGACAACGATCCACGCATCACCCGGCTCGGCAAGATCCTTCGCAAGACCAATCTCGATGAAATTCCCCAGCTCTGGAACGTCCTGATCGGCGATATGTCGCTGGTTGGTCCGCGCCCGCATGTTCCCGACATGCTGGCAGCCGGTCGGAACTACTCCGATCTGGTGCAGGGTTATGAGTACCGTCACCTGATGCGGCCGGGTCTCACCGGCCTTGCTCAGGCCCGTGGCCTGCGGGGGCCGACGACGCATCGTTGGCTCGCGATCCGCCGGATCGTTTGCGATGTCGAATACATCCGCAATTTCTCGCTGATACTCGATATCAAGATCGTTATCCGCACCATTATTAGCGAACTGCGAGGCGGCACGGGCTTCTAAAGCATGTCGCGCAAAAGTGCGCAGCAGTTTTGCGATAACGATATGCGCAAACAGAAAGAGCTGAAGCGTGGGAAGCGAATCTGAAGGATCGTGACACGCTTTAAGCAGCGTATATTGGGCGAAATTTGAAAAGCCGCGTGTCAGAAGTGACATGCGGCTTTTCTTTGTGGAGAAGTCTTAAATATCCAGATCGGCAGGTCAGCTCTTGTACGTCATGTACCACTCCACAAACCTGCGCACGCCGTTCTCGACGGTGATGGCGGGCGTGAAGCTGGTGAGTGCTTTGAGCAGGTCCGGGGAGGCAAAGGTGCGGGGAACGTCCCCCTGCTGCATCGGCAACATGTTGCGTATAGCAGACTTTCCAACGGCCTGCTCGACGATCTCGACGAAGGTCATCAGCTCGACCGGTTCGCCGCCGCCGATATTGACCACCCGGAATGGCGCGTGTTTCGACAGCGTGTCTGTGACGCCTGGCGCGGTCACGCGATTTGCCTCGGCCGGCGCATTTGCCGAGAGCCTGATGATCCCCTCGACAATGTCGTCGATATAGGTGAAATCGCGGCTCATCTTGCCTTCGCCATAGATGTCGATCGGCTGGTCCTTGAGGATCGCATCGACGAACTTGAACAATGCCATGTCAGGCCGGCCCCAGGGGCCGTAGACGGTAAAGAAGCGAAAGGCCGTCGTCGGCACCTTGTAGAGATGCGCGTAGGAATGCGCCATCAGCTCGCTGGATTTCTTGGTCGCCGCGTAGAGCGTCATCGGCTCGTCGGCCCGGTCGCTTTCGCTGAAGGGTATTTTTTCGTTGGCGCCATAGACGGAGGATGTCGAGGCAAGCAGCAGGTGCCGCGGCGCGACCTGCTTGGCGAGCTCCAGCATGTTCCAGGAGCCGACAAGGTTGGCATCGACATAGGCCTTGGGATTTTCCAGGCTGTAGCGCACGCCGGCCTGGGCAGCGAGATGAATGATGATCTCCGGCTCGGCGATCTCGGCGGCGCGCTTCAACGCGTCCGCATCTTCGAGCATGCCGATCACCGGCTTGAAGCCATTGGAACGCGCCAGAATGGCGTGGCGTTTTTCCTTCAGGCTGACATCATAATATGGCGTCATGCCATCGAAGCCGACGACAAAGTGACCTTCGTCCAGAAGTCGCTTGGCAAGATGAAAGCCGATGAAGCCGGCGGTGCCGGTGATCAGGTAACGCAAGAAAATCTCCGAACGCGAAATTCAAGGCCTCAGAAGCGGATCATCGGATCAGACTAATTGTAGCGTTTGGAATGATCCTCAGGTGCCGCGGGGCGACGCTTCCGATATTCCTCTTGCCGGAAAAATCATTCCATATCAACCGAACTCTAGGGGGGTATTCAACCGTCTTAGTGGTCGCGGCCTCTCTCGTGACGCTTTGAAATAAAAAGAATTTGGCGAAAGCGGCATGCGCTGGTAAAGTCTGCCTAACGAAGATCAAGAGAGCACCTTGAGCGGCATCAGTTCCGCGCGGTGCGATGGACAGTTAAGTGAGAGACCCCGACAACGGCGAAAAGCCGTCAGTTTCCGGGGCGTCGGCAGCAGGACGGACCGAGGGGCAAAATGTGCCCCGTTCCGGCAAGGGCAAGCGTAGGCGCGGAAAACCGTCACGTGGGCCTTCTGCGAATGTCAGCCTTTCCGGTACTTCCGGCGAGGCAGGGCGTCCCGAATTGAAAGATGCGATCGGCGACGAGCCGGTTCGCAAGCGCAAGCGCAGGCGCCGTTCCAAATCCGCCACAGCTGCGAATGCAGGTGCGATCGGAAGGGATGTTGCGGAAAATGCGCAGCAGCCTCAGGGTGGCCAGAAGAATCCTTCCCCGAAGGATCATCAAGGGCGAAAGAATCGCAACCGGCGCGGTCTGCAGGGACGTCCTCTGGCCACGGCCGAGAAGCCGCGTGCTGCCGCGCAGGTGATGCGTGCCAATGCTTCGCCGGCGCCCGAGCCGCAGCGAGAATGGTCAACTGAGCGCTCGGCGGGCTTCCCGCCCCATGACAGGCGGCTTCATCGCCAGCCGGAGAGCGGGGCGAGTGACCATGGCGCACCCCTCTATGCGGCGCTTGATCTCGGCACCAACAATTGCCGGCTGCTGATTGCCCAGCCGACCCGGCCCGGGCAGTTTCGCGTCGTCGATGCCTTCTCGAGAATCGTCCGGCTTGGCGAGGGGCTGGGTGCGTCCGGTCGCCTGTCACCAGAGGCGATGGATCGCTCGATCGAAGCCTTGAAGATTTGCGCCGCCAAGCTGAAAAGCCGCAACATTCGCCGTAGCCGGTTGATTGCAACCGAGGCGGCGCGGGCTGCAGAAAATGGCGAAAGCTTCCTTGAGCGCGTTCTGGAAGAGACTGGCCTCGAACTGGAGATCATCAATCGCGAAACGGAGGCCCGGCTTGCCGTTTCCGGTTGCTCGTCGCTGGTCGGCCGTGAGACTAAGTCCGTCGTTCTCTTTGACATCGGCGGAGGATCCTCGGAAATTGCGGTTATCCGCATCGGCGAGAACCGCTCCAGCCGCCTTGCCAATCACATCACCCATTGGACATCGCTGCCTGTTGGCGTCGTGACGCTGTCGGAACGCCATGGTGGACAGGATGTGACGCCGGAAAACTTCGAGACGATGGTACGCGAAGTCGAAGGCATGCTGGCAAAGTTCGATTGCCCGGAAATTCACCTGCTCGATAATCCCGGTGATGAAAATGGATTTCATCTGATCGGCACCTCCGGCACGGTCACGACGCTGGCGGGTGTGCATCTCGATTTGCCGCGCTACGATCGCCGCAAGGTCGACGGTCTATGGCTTTCCGACAATGAGGTGTCGGCCATGCAGGCCAGGTTGTTGTCGTGGGATTTCACCGCTCGCGCGGCCAATCCCTGCATCGGGCCGGATCGCGCCGATCTCGTCCTGGCGGGCTGCGCCATTCTGGAAGCGATCCGTCGTCGCTGGCCGTCGGAACGCATGCGCGTTGCCGACAGGGGGCTGCGCGAAGGCCTGCTCACCGATATGATGGCCGATGACGGTATCTGGCGCCGTGGCCGTGGACGCCGTCATCCCCGCGGCGGCGCGCCGCTTGGTTCGCGCGAAGGAAACGCAACATGACAAAACCCCCGATCGGCGGAAACCGCACCGGGCGAAAACTCAGCCAGAAGGTCAAGAAGGGCAAGCTGAAGGCCTCTTCGCGTCGCTGGATCGAGCGTCATATCAATGATCCCTATGTGCAGCGTGCGCAGCTCGAGGGTTATCGCGCCCGTGCGGCCTTCAAGCTTCTGGAGATCGACGAGAAGCACAAGATTTTGTCGGGTGCCCGACGCGTCATAGACCTCGGTGCCGCCCCCGGCAGCTGGTCGCAGATCGCCGCCAATGTCACGCGTTCCACGGACGCCGATCCGCAGGTCGTGGCGATCGATTTCCTCAAGATGGACCCGCTTCCGGGCGTGCATATCTTCCAGCTCGACTTCCTCGATCCGACCGCCCCCGACCAGTTGATGGAGGCGCTCGGCGGCGCGCCGGATCTCGTCTTGTCCGACATGGCCGCGCCCACGACGGGCCATCGCCAGACCGACCATATCCGTACGATGCACCTCTGCGAGGTTGCCGCCCATTTTGCAATCGACGTTCTGGCCACCGGCGGCCATTTCCTCGCCAAGACCTTCCAGGGCGGAACGGAACGTGAGTTGCTGACGCTGCTCAAGCAGAATTTCAAGCAGGTCATCCATGTGAAGCCGGCATCGTCGCGGGCCGAATCGGTCGAGATGTTCCTGCTCGCCAAGGGCTTCAAAGGGCGATCTGGTGTTCAGAAGTCGGCGGAGGACGACGGACACGAAGATGACGCCGACGATTTCTACGCCGATCGGGATATTGCCGACGACGTCGAAGCGAACTGATACCGTGCTGCTCTATGTGACGATCGGTACCAATGATTTGCTGCGTGCCGGGCGCTTCTACGATGCTGCGCTTCGTCCACTCGGCTTTGAGCGGCGCAAAGAGGATGATGTGGAGATCGGGTATGCGATGCCGGGCGATAGCCGTTGTCGGCTTTGGATCGTAACACCCCATGACCGAAAGCTCGCCACGATTGGCAATGGCTCGATGGTCGCATTCGAGGCTGAAGCCCGGACCGCTGTCGACGAGTTCTATCGGGCCGCACTGGCGGCGGGCGGTACGGATGAAGGTGAGCCGGGACTACGGCCCTTCCACGCGCATTTCTACGCTGCCTACGTCCGCGATCCTGACGGAAACAAGCTCTCGGCGGTTTGCGAGAGGCCGCAAGCATAAGCATGCGAGCCACAGACTTCGACTCGATCAGCCGATGAAACGGATTTCACCGGCTGGTGCCTTGGCCTCTGTCAGTTCCCGACGATGCCTTTGTCGTCGCGGGTGATCACGATCAGCGAGGGGCGCGCCGGCATATCCGCGGCGAAATCCGGCCATGCCGTACCTGCATCGGCAATCGCGGTTGCATCTTCGTTGTCGGAGAGGCGCAGTTCGCCCGGATGCTGGATAGAAACGAAGACATTCGTTCCGTCTGGCGTGAAGGTGGGCGAGCAGCATTCCGAACCGACCGGCGCGATGTAGAACAGCTTTGGCAAGGCTCGTCCCGGGCCTTCCGTGTCCATCACATACATGGAGTCGGCGATGCCTTCCGGCGGCGGACCGTCGGTGGTAACCCAGAGGCGACCGGCGGGATCGACACCCAGATTATCGGGATCGGTAAACCAGCCCGATGCCGAGGTGCCCGGGTTGAACATCGCTTCGTCCTCCGCTTTGGCAGGATCGCCGCACAGCACGAAAACATCCCACTTGAACGTATCGGCGGCATGATCCGGCTTGTCCGGCGCGCCGGGCGGCACGAGTTCGAGCAGGTGGCCGTGCGGATTGGGGCCGCGCGGATTGGCGACATTGACGGTTTCGCGTTCATCGCCTCCGCCAGCCACCAGCCGGTCTTCGTTCTCGGTCATCGCGACATAAAGCTTGCCCGTACCGTGATGGGGAACGAAGCCTTCCGGCGCGTCCATCGGTGTGGCCCCGACAAGATCGGCAGCGGCGCGGGTATTCAGGGCCACGTCTGCCTGGGTCGCGAAGCCGGCTTCCGCCGTCAACGGACCGCTACCCGCAACCAGCGGCAACCATGTCATGGTGCCGTCACTGGAAAACTTGGCCACGGACAGGGTGCCTTCATCCAGCAGGTTCTTGTTGGCCGCACGATCATTCGGGTTCCACGGATCGCGGGTAACGAACCGATAGAGATATTCAAAATCATCGTCGTCACCCATGAAAACCACGACGCGACCGTCGGGCGCGACTGTCACCTGCGCACCTTCATGCGTCATGCGACCGAGCGATGTGCGCTTCACCGGTTTGGCTTCGGGGTCAAACGGGTCAATCTCAACCACCCAGTCGAAACGCATCCATTCGTTCGGCTCTTCCTCGAACTTGAAGCGTGGCTCGACGCGGCTGACGGAATAGATGTCGTTCTCGTCCTCGTCCCAGCCTTGACGCTCGACCAGTTCCTGGTTCGGAAGCGTCTTGTAGTCGCCGGCAAAGACATCCATTGCGCCTTCTTCGCCGGACAGCATCGTGCCCCAGGGCGTGATGCCGCCATTGCAGTTGGAGATCGTGCCGAAGACTTTCCGGCCTGTCGGGTCGGCCTTGGTCTTCAGGCGGTCATCGCCGGCAGCCGGACCGGAAATGTCCATCTCCGTGCTCATATGAACGCGCCGGTTGTATTGACTGTCGAGGACCTTCCATTCTTTGCCCGTTTTCTTGACCTCGAAAACGCTGACGCCAAGACAGCCCATCAGTGCGCGGATCTGGTTTTCGCTCAGCTTTTCGCGGTAGTCCTCGACGGTGAGGCCGGGAAACATCAGGTAGGGCGTCGCATATTCGTGGCTGACGACCATCAGCCCGTGGTCGGCTGTCATTGAGCCCTGTGGCAGCGGCAGAAATTGGGTGAAGTCGTTGTTGTAGCCGAACTGGCGTTCTGCTGCCTTGCCGTCGAGACTGGCGATATCAAAGGCGGGGCTATCCGTGAACAAGGCATCGCCCCAGCGCGCGACGATCTGGCGGCTATAGCCCTTCGGCCAGTGATCGGCGGTATCGCGAACCCGTTGCAATTCCTCGAAGGTCAGCGTCGATGTCGTTGCCGCCTCTGCACGAACGGTGGACAAACCATGCCCGAAAGCGGCTATCGCTGCTGATCCGAAAAGACCCTTGAGGACGGTACGGCGATTAACGCCTTCAGCGAGGATTTCGCCATAGGATGAGGAAAAGGCACGTCGTGGATTTGGTCGGGCGCGGGTCTTCTGACGGTCTGACATATTCACCTCCGGTTGATCTGACGAAGGCGATATGGCACGCGGCCATGAACGTGCTGTGACGCGAAACAGCCCCTTGAAAAATAAGGAATGGCAAGCGGGTCGGTATGCCGTCAGGTCGGCTGCGCTAAAACCCTATTTGACGCCCAGGGTTTCCGCGTCGAGCTCATCTTTACCCGTAATACGATGCCCGGAGACGGAAGCGCCGGCGGTTTTCGACATGCGGATGAACGGTATGATCGCGGTTAGCGTGATTGCTGAAATCACCATGAAGGCAATCTGAAAGTCCTGCAATTCCAGCTTCGAACCGCTCAGGGTCGATTCGATCTCGAGAATGCCGCCAGCGATCGCAACGCCCATGGCAAGGCTCATCTGCTGCAGCACGGCGCTCATCGAGGTCGCCTTGCTGGCGTCCCGGTCGGGGATGTCGGCAAAGGAAAGTGCATTGACGCTGGTGAAGAAGAATGAGCGTGCAAAGCCGGCGAGGAGCAGCACGCCGGTAATCATCAGTGATGGCGTTGCGGGCGTGAAACGACCATTGATGAAGGTGAAGGCCGCACCGAACAGGCCGGCGATGATCAATGTAGTACGGAAGCCGGCGAAGGTCAGCACCCGCTTGGCTATGACCTTGGTCGAGATGGCGCCGATTGCGCCGGAAAAGGTGATGAGGCCGGACTGGAACGGTGTCAATCCGAAGCCAACCTGCAGCATCAGCGGCATCAGGAAGGGCGTTGCACCGATCGAGATGCGAAACAGCGTGCCGCCAATTGCCGCCGCACGAAAGGCGCTATCCCGGAAAAGCTTGAGGTCCAGAAGTGGTGCGGGATGAGAGCGGGCATGCCGGACGTAGATAAATCCGGCGACGATACCGATCACAACGGAGATTGCCCCAATCACGGGTGGTAGCGCGGGTAGGCTCATCACCGAAAGGCCGAACATCGTTCCGGAAGCGGCGATGGCACTGAGGATAAAGCCGATGATGTCGAGCGGCGGCGGTACGTCGCTGCGGACTTCCGGCAAGTATATGCCGGACAAAATGAAGCCGATAATGCCGACTGGCACGTTGATCAGGAAGATCCAGTGCCAGGAAAAATAGGTGGTGATGAAGCCACCGAGCGGCGGACCGGCCAGCGGGCCGACCAGCGCCGGTATGGTCAGCAATGCCATGGCGCTGACCAGTTCGCTCCGCGGCGTGCTGCGGACCAGGACGAGGCGGGCCACCGGCGTCATCATTGCCCCGCCCATGCCTTGTAGGAAGCGCGAGATAACGAAAGCAAGGATGCTGTCTGCCACGGCGCAGAAGATCGAGCCGATGACGAAGACGACGATCGCCGCCCGGAAGATGCGCTTTGCGCCGAATCGATCCGCCATCCAACCGCTCAGCGGAATGAAAATTGCCAACGATACCATGTAGGCGGTGAGCGCAAGCTTCAACGTAATTGGCCCGACGCCGAGATCGTGGGCGATCGCTGGCAGCGATGTCGAAATGACGGTGGAATCCATCTGCTCCATGAACAGAGCGACGGCAAGGATCATCGGGACGATGCGATTCATGCGGGGCAGGCCTGGACGATTTGGGACACGTGTGTGGGAAGATAGGCTTTCTGAGATGAAAACGGCGGATGTGCAGTCACTTTGCCATCACTTCCCTGTGAGGGCCGCGGCAGGAACCTGTCTCGGCGCTATGTTCGTCGCTGCGTATAGTCGCAAAGGGCATTTTCGACAACGACGAACTCTGGAGGCATTTCGATGACGTCTTTTTCATCCGGCCGGCGTGATCTATTTAAGGTCACGGCAGGCAGCGCGCTTGCTGCTCCCTTCATTCTGTCCGGCGCGGTTCACGCGCAGGAACAACAAGCGGAAACGTCCATGAAACCCACTCCCGCCCAAACCAGCGGTTTCAACATCGGCGCCTTCAAGGTCACCGTCATCAGCGACGGCACGCGCCTCTTCGGCAATCCTCACGAGACTTACGGTACGAACCAGCCGAAAGAGGCCGTTGAGGAGCTTTTGCATGCCAACTTCCTGCCCACGGATAAATTCCTCAACGGCTTCTCGCCGACCGTCGTCGAGACAGGCTCGGATGTCGTGCTCTTCGATACAGGCATGGGCGAGGGCGGCCGCGAGGCGGGTGCCGGACATCTTCTGGAAGGCCTGAAGCAGGCCGGATATTCACCGGATCAGGTGAGTGTCGTTGTGCTGACCCACATGCACGGCGATCACATCGGCGGCCTGATGGAAGGCGGTGCACCCGCCTTCAAGAATGCCCGCTATGTCGCAGGTCAGGTCGAATATGATTTCTGGAAGGATCCCGCTCGGGTTGGGACGCCGGCGGAGGGTGGTCACAAGGGGGTCGTCTCCAAGGTCGTTCCGCTTGCGGAAAAGACGACCTTCATCAAGGAGGGTAGCGAGGTCGTTCCCGGTATCGTCGGCGTGGAAGCCTTCGGCCATTCTCCCGGCCACATGATCTTCCGCGTCGAATCGGAGGGCAAGCAGCTCGTGCTGACGGCGGATACCGCCAACCACTTCGTGCTGTCGCTTCAGAAGCCGGATTGGGAAGTGCGGTTCGACATGGACAAGGCAAAGGCGGCTGCGTCGCGCAGGAAAGTCTTCGACATGATCGCTACGGAACGCCTGCCCTTTGTCGGCTATCACATGCCGTTCCCTGCGGTAGGCTTCGTCGAGGTTTTCGACGGTGGCTATCGCTTTGTGCCGGAAACCTACCAATTCCAGATTTGATGTCGCATGAAACGAAATGGCCCGCCTGGCAATAGGCGGGCCGTTTTCCTGAGGAAGCAGCTCAGCAGCCGCGCAGTTCTCTGGCGACGTCCTTCAGCATGGCCACCATGCGATCGCGCAATTCATCGTCCGGACAGATGACGCCCGCCGCTATGAGGTCGGAACGGATGCGATTGAAGGCGCCATCGGGCGTGCTGACATCGGCCATCGCCAGTTCGCGGGCGTATTGTTCGCCATCTGGCCGATGCATCGTATTGGCAGCCCAAAGACCCAGCATTGCGTTGCGACGGGCTGTCGCCTTGAACATGAATTCCTGCTGATAGACGAATTCGTTTTCGAGAGCTTGTGCCCTCTTCTTCAGAGCAGACATTATCAATCCCCGTTTTGCTTCGTTTCTTGGTGCGTGACCCCTTTTTGTCCTGATCACGGTGGTGCTTATACATATGAAGCTTTAACAGGATGCGGAAAAAGGCGCTTGCTGCGAGCGGACTGGCGTGATTCCCTGCCCGAGTGATTGGCCGGCAGGAGCAGGACATGCGGGGCAGTGATATCCAGACGGCGGGTCTGTTTTCTTATGTGAGCTGCGAAGCACGCGTTCCGACAAGCCATCCGCTGCGGGCAATCCGCGCGATTGTCGACGAGGCACTGGAAGTTCTGTCGCCTGATTTCGAGGCGATGTATTCAGCGATCGGCCGCCCGTCGATCCCGCCGGAGAAGCTTCTGCGCGCCCTGTTGTTGCAGGCTTTCTACACGATCCGCTCGGAGCGCCAGCTCATGGAGCAGATGGACTACAATCTGTTGTTCCGATGGTTCGTCGGCTTGTCGATGGACGCGCCGATCTGGGACGTCACCGTGTTCACCAAGAACCGTGAGCGACTCCTGGCTGGCGACATCGCCGCCAAGTTCCTGGCCGCATTGCTGAGCCAGCCGCGAGTTAAGGCTCTCTTGTCAGACGAGCACTTCTCGGTGGACGGCACCTTGATCGAAGCCTGGGCCAGCATGAAGAGCTTCAAGCCCAAGGACGAGACTGATGGTGACGGTGATGACAACAACGGCTCCGGCGCTGACGCGAACAAGCCCGCAAAGGCTACGGCACGCAACCCTGAGCGGGATTTCCACGGCGAGAAGCGCAGCAACGCAACTCACGCGTCGACCACCGACCCGGATGCCAGGCTTTACAAGAAGGCCCGTGGGCAGGCGGCCAAGCTTTGCCACATGGGCCACGTCACCCTGGAAAACCGCAACGGGCTGGTTGTCGACGCCACGCTGACCCATGCGACAGGAACCGCAGAGCGCGAGGCTGCACTGGATATGGTGGGCCGCATGGATGGTCGTCATCGCATCACATTGGCTGCAGACAAAGCCTACGATACGGCAGACTTCGTTGCCGCCTTGCGGGATATCAAGGTGACGCCACACGTTGCTCAGAACACGGCGAACCGACGCTCAGCCATCGATGGTCGTACCACCCATCACCCCGGCTACGCTGTCAGTCAGCGCATCCGAAAACGCATCGAAGAGGTATTCGGCTGGGCCAAGACCAGCGGCGGAATGCGCAAGACCCGCCATCGCGGAAAGGATCGCGTCGGTTGGATGTTCACCCTGACAGCGACGGCTTATAATCTGGTGAGGCTGCCAAAGCTGCTGACGACGGCATAATCGCGCCCGCAATCCGCCGAGACAGGGCGGATGACGACAAAAGGACCGAAAAGGCCGCTGAAAAAGCCTCATCCCCGCTCGTCTTCGAACCGTCTAGCGAGGATCGGTAGAAAAATTAGCGCTATTTCCGCAACCTGTTAAAAGACATCCAGCGGACACGGATAAGAAACCGTGAAAGCAGGGGCGTGGCGGCGATAAGGGGCGGCATCCGGTTTTTGCTATTCCTTTCTTGTCAAACTCGTGTTACGAGCCCTCGCCAACTTCCAAGAATTTCTTGCAAGCGATCAAGGTGGACCACTCCCAATGTTCCCCTTGGATAGCCCGTTTTTACCCTGAAGGAACTTGGCCCATGGCGCGCATCATCGAAACGGCAACCGGTCTCGAAGCTTTGACCTTCGACGACGTCCTTCTGCAGCCCGGACATTCCGAGGTCATGCCTGGACAGACGAACATCGCCACCCGCATTGCCCAGGACATCGACCTCAACCTGCCGATCCTCTCATCCGCGATGGACACGGTGACCGAAGGTCGTCTCGCCATCGCCATGGCCCAGGCAGGCGGCATCGGCGTCATCCACCGCAACCTGACACCGATCGAGCAGGCCGAGCAGGTTCGCCAGGTCAAGAAGTTCGAAAGCGGCATGGTCGTCAATCCTGTGACAATCGGCCCGGATGCGACGCTTGCCGATGCCCTCAACCTGATGAAGCTCTACAGCATCTCGGGCATCCCCGTCGTCGAGAATGCAGGGGCCGCCGGCAAGCCCGGTCGCCTCGTCGGCATCCTGACCAATCGTGATGTGCGCTTCGCCTCCGATCCGAACCAGAAGATTTACGAACTCATGACCCGTGAAAACCTGATCACGGTCAAGGAGAACGTCGATCAGCAGGAAGCCAAGCGCCTGCTTCACAGCCACCGTATCGAAAAGCTGCTTGTCATTGACGGCGACGGCCGTTGCGTCGGTCTGATCACCGTCAAGGACATCGAGAAGTCGCAGCTCAATCCGAACGCTTCCAAGGATGCGCAGGGTCGCCTCCGGGCAGCCGCCGCCATCAGCGTCGGCGATGACGGCATCGAGCGCGCCGAACGTCTCATCGAAGCCGGCGTCGACCTGATCGTCGTCGATACCGCCCATGGTCACTCGCAGCGTGTTCTCGATGCGGTGACCAAGGTCAAAACCATGTCGAACTCGGTTCGCATCATGGCCGGCAACGTCGCGACGTCAGATGGCACCAAGGCCCTGATCGATGCCGGCGCCGATGCCGTCAAGGTCGGTATCGGTCCGGGTTCCATCTGCACCACCCGTATCGTCGCCGGTGTCGGCGTACCGCAGCTTGCGGCAATCATGTCGGCTGTAGAAGCTGCCCATGACGCCGGTATTCCGGTTATCGCCGATGGTGGCATCAAGTTCTCGGGCGATCTTGCCAAGGCGATTGCCGCCGGTGCGTCCGCCTGCATGATCGGTTCCCTGCTGGCCGGTACCGACGAAAGCCCGGGCGAAGTGTTCCTCTACCAGGGGCGCTCCTTCAAGGCTTATCGTGGCATGGGCTCCGTCGGCGCCATGGCCCGCGGCTCGGCAGACCGCTACTTCCAGGCGGAAGTGCGCGATACGCTGAAGCTCGTGCCGGAAGGCATCGAAGGCCAGGTTCCCTACAAAGGCCCGGTATCGGGCGTGCTGCACCAGCTGGCCGGCGGTCTCAAGGCCTCCATGGGTTATGTCGGCGGTGCGACCATCAAGGATTTCCAGGAGCGCGCCACCTTCGTGCGCATCTCGGGTGCGGGCCTGCGTGAAAGCCACGCCCACGACGTGACGATCACCCGCGAAAGCCCGAATTATCCGGGCGCCGTATAAGCGGATTTCTCATCGGGATGAAGTGTGAACGGCGGGCCATGGCCCGCCGTTTTGCTGTCTACCGCGATGTCGTCAGTCGTCGTTCAAAGGCGCGCCTGCGTTGATCGCAGATGCCGGAATTTCCGCCCGCTTACGAAGTGTCAAGCCATACAAGGACTTGCTGCTGCAGCAGGCAATGCCAACAGCGTTTTTTGTCCCTCGCTTCTTTTGTGTCCGGCGCTATATAAATTCCGCGAAAACAACGGGAGCATCCATGAACGGCAACACCGCAATCTTCTGGCCAATGATCGGGCAGACGGCGCTGATCTTCTCGATCTATTTTCTGATGGCGCGGCGCCGCTTCGGCGCGGTTCGTGCCGGCGCCGCCAAGCCGCACGACTACAAGATCCCGACGATCGAGCCAACGCCGAGCGCGACGGTGGCGCGCAATCTCATCAACCAGTTCGAACTGCCGATGCTGTTTTACATAGTTTGCATCCTGCTCAATATTACAGCCGGCGCGACTTATCTGGCTCTCGCCGTTGCATGGCTGTTCGTCGCTAGCCGCTGTTTCCATGCTTTCGTTCATGTCACCTCCAATCGCTTAATGGTACGCCAGCGCCTGTTCCTCCTCGGCTTCGTTTGTGTCGTCGTGCTTTGGGTACTGTTTGCGATCCATATCGCTTTTCCGTGAGATAGGTCGTCCGTGTTTGCGCGCTGCACAAAAGTGAACTATCGTGGCGGATAGGCTGTGCTCGGTCGTTCACGATGTTCAACCTTCCACCGATAAGGGTTTGACAATCATGCTTTTGCGTACGCTTCGCCAGCATGCCTCCAGCCGCAACCTTTCCACGATTTAATGTTCAATCCGGGAACCGTCTGTCGACGCGGTTCGTTGTTTGTGTGCGATGCAGCATTCATTGGGGTGGCGTAGATGGCTGACGTGGATTGTAAAAGGCTGGCCCGGTTCCAACCGTCGTCGCCCGCCTGTCGTGAAAGGGAGTAAACCATGAAACTCAAGGACAAGGTCTGCATCGTCACCGGCTCGGCAAGCGGCATCGGCGAGGCGATTGCCAAGCGTTACGTCAGCGAAGGTGCAAAGGTCGTCATTGCGGACCTCAAGCTGGATGCGGCCGAGAAGACGGCAGCAGAACTCACCGCCGCCGGTCCCGGCGAGGCGATCGGTATCGAGATGGATGTGACCAGCGAAGATGCTGTCAACAACGGGGTTGCCGCTGTGATCGCCAAATGGGGCAGGGTGGATGTGCTGGTCTCCAATGCCGGCATCCAGATCGTTCACAAGATCGAGGATTTCCCCTTTGCCGACTGGAAGAAGATGTTGTCGATCCATCTTGACGGCGCCTTCCTCACCACAAAGGCCTGCATTCCGCACATGAAGGCGCAGAAGGGCGGCGCGATCATCTATATGGGCTCGGTGCATTCGCACGAAGCCTCACCGCTGAAGTCCGCCTATGTCACGGCCAAGCACGGATTGCTCGGTCTTGCCCGTGTCGTCGCCAAGGAAGGTGGGCCAGATGGCGTTCGCGCCAATGTCATCTGCCCCGGCTTCGTGCGCACGCCACTGGTCGAGAAGCAGATCCCGGAGCAAGCCAAGGCGCTGGGCATTTCCGAAGACGAGGTGGTCAAGAAGATGATGCTCTCGGGCACGGTCGATACGCAGTTCACGACAGTCGAGGACGTCGCGGAAGTAGCCTTGCTGTTTGCGGGTTTCGAGACCAATGCGCTCACGGGCCAGTCGCTGGTTGTCAGCCACGGCTGGTACATGCAGTAAACCTGACCTGAAAGACAACTCACGGTCTCATCACGCAATTTTGTGATGTGGGAGCGCATTCGGCTTTCTCCGCCTCTGGTTCTGTTTTCCGCTTGGGCTACTCTACGCTCCGCGGCGGCAGGACCGACTGTTGCGCGGGAAATGGCCGTAAGAGCCGGTGGAGGATTTTGGCATGGACAAACCTGTGATTACCCAGGCGATGATCAACGCCTATGATGAATACACCCACCTGACGCTCGATCGCCGACGCTTCATGGAGAAGCTGACCGGGCTTGCCGGCACCGCGGCGGCCGCAGCAGCGATTGCGCCGATGCTGGCTGCAAACAGCGCCAAGGCGGAAATCATTGCGGAAAACGATGAACGGGTGAAGGGAGAGGACATCACCTATCCGGGCGCTGGCGGCGAGATGAAAGGCTATCTCGTGACGCCGGCAAACGCGTCCGGAAAATTGCCGGCCGTCATCGTCATCCATGAAAACCGGGGTCTCAACCCGCACATCCGCGATATTGCGCGGCGCATGGCGCTCGAAGGCTTTGTCGCGCTCGCGCCGGATTTCCTGTCACCCGCTGGCGGAACTCCCGCCGACGAGGATAAGGCGCGCGAAATGATCGGCGCGCTTGATGCCGGCGCAACCGTTCAGAATGGTGCGGCAACGGTGGCCTATCTCGAAGGCAATGACATCACCAACGGCAAAGCCGGTGCGATCGGCTTCTGCTGGGGCGGCGGTCTGGTCAATCGCCTGGCGGTCAACGCGCCGGATCTCAAGGCCGGTGTTGCCTATTACGGTGCCCAGCCGCCGGCCGAAGACGTACCGAAGATCAAGGCCGCGCTGCTGCTGCACTATGCCGGGCTCGACGACCGCATCAATGCCGGCATTGATGCCTACAAAAAAGCACTGACGGACAACGGCAAGGATTTCGAAATCTTCGTCTATGACGGCGTCAACCACGCCTTCAACAACGATACCTCGTCGGCCCGTTATGACAAGGCGGCGGCTGATCTTGCCTGGGGCCGCACGGTCACGTTCCTGCAAGCGAAGCTGGCCTGAGGCCTTACAAGACTTTCCAAGCAGATGGGCCGGGTTTCAAAGATCCCAGCCTTTTGCTTAACCATATGTGAGAGATTTTTCACCTCTGCCCCAAAAATGGTCACATCGGCCATCTTCGGTTTGTCATCCGGCTCGGCTATGGATGCGACACCGCTGGCCACGAAGGCGGTTATTGTTACCTGATCCTATTGCAGACACTTTGGCCCCGCGGCCGATATGTATACTAGAGCCATAATGCAAAGGCCGCGCCTTCTTTCGAAGGTGGCGGCCTTTTTATTGAGCTATCGCATGGTGTTACCAACCGGGCAGCATATGGCTCTGGCGCAGGCGCGGATAGCGTGGGAAGTTTTTGACGTCACCATCCAGATCGTCTGCGGCCGCTGGCGGCGTGATGTTGTCGAGGCAGGCGGTGATGTGGTTTGTGATCGCATTCGACAGCGACGGCGACAGGCCCGGCCGCTTCATGATGCCGATCTGTACCGGTGCAAGCGCCGGGAAACCATCCGCCTGGGTCAATACCTTCATGCCGGTGCGCAACGCCGATTCGGGCAGCACCGATACAGCCATGCCAGCCAGAACGGCCGCCGCAACAACCGTCGAAGACCAGCTGGTGAACAGGATCTGATATTCCTTGCCGGTCGCATCGAGTGCGGAACAGGCCGCCTGCCGCCACTGGCAGTCGCGCTTGCCGACGGCAAGCGGCACAGGCGCATTTTCCGGCAGGGGATGGTTGATCGAGCTCACCCAGCAGAGCGGCTCGGTTCGCACGACATCGGAGGCCCGCGCCCGTGGATTGTGGGTGACGAGCGCGATGTCGAGATCGCCCTTGGCCATCTTCTCGGCAAGGTCCACCGACGGTTCGCAGACGATGTAAAGCTCGACGTTCGGATGTGTCTTGGCGAAACGGACGATGATCTCGGGCATGTAGCGGTCGGCATAGTCATCGGGTGTGCCGATCCTGAGCGTTCCTTCCAGCCGGTTGTCATCGAATGAGGCGATTGCCTCGTTGTTGAGGCGGATCATCCGGCGGGCAAAGTTCAAAAGCCGGTCGCCTTCGGAGGTCAACCGGTTTCCTCGGCCGTCCTTGGCGAAGAGCTGTTTGCCGATCCGCTCCTCCAGCCGGCGCATCTGCATGGAGACTGCCGACTGGGTCTTGAACACCCGCTCGGCCGCTTTCGTGAAGCTGCCCGTATCGGCAATGGCAACGAAGGTTTGCAGCTGATCGATATCGAGCGGTGCGGACATGGCCGGATTACCCATAAGATTGTTTGATGGATATCATTAGAAACATTCGTTGGACTGATCAATATGGATTTGCGAATTTGGGGATGCAAACAACAGCATTCGCCGTTCCGGCCGAACCCCATTCTTCCGGATCAACCAGTTCGACCCGTCCTTTCATTGACCTCCCCGAGAGGACGGGTCTCTTCGTGCCTGCTGAAGAGGAGTTTCCTATGCGCACGACCGATTACGCCCTTGGCCCAACCCATGCAGGCAAGGGCATCCCCGCCCGCCGCAACGGTCTGGTTGCCGTGATGACGTCGGTCTGGCGCCTGCTCCAGAACCGTCGCGCGCTGGTGCACCTCGACGAACTCGACGATCGGCAGCTCCTGGATCTGGGTTTGTCCCGCGAAGACGTTCGCGATGCGATGACCTCGACTTTCTTCGAGGACACGGGGGTTCATCTGACCCAGGCTGCCCGAACGCGCGCCCGGTCATTCTACAAGGACGCGCTCTTCAAGGAGCAGTCCCGCCGTTGATGTTTTGGCCTCTACAACGTCTCCTTACATGCGCTGCATGTGAGGAGACGCCGGCCTGAGCCTTTCGATTTGCCTTGTCCGCACACGTCCCCGTGCGCTGGCCGGGCAGACGCGCAGCCGCCTCTGCGCGTCATCCTTCCCCGCAGGGTTAGAGCCAATATACCCTGCTGCTTGCCCGGTGCCCTGATCTGAGGATCGGCACCGGGCTTTTTCTTTCCGGGATTGATCGTAGGCAAGAGGCTTTGTGACGCACTATTCCTGCGTTTTGGTCCGATAGGTCTCGAACAGCCCGTCGATGGCCTTCTGGTATTCCTTCTGCGCCTCAATGCCGCTATCGAACATGCTGCCGACCATTTCAGTGAACGGCGCCATGACGCTTTTCTCTACCGGCTTTTCCTTCTGCGCAGGTGCGCCACTGGCAGCCATCATGTCCTGAAAAGCCTTCATGAAGGGATTGCTGGCGAAGATCTCGGCAGCTTCCGGCTTCTTCTCGGCGGGCTTGGGCTGCAAAAAGGCCTGCATCGCTTGGGTAAACGGATTATCGAAGGGGTTGAGTGTGGGTTCTGGCTTGCGCGTGAAGCCGGCCGCCTCCAGCCAGGATTGCATCATCGGCGCGAAGGCATTGTTTGCAAATGGATTGCTCTTGCCGGTCATCTGGTCCGTCGCCTGCTTGAACAGGCCGCCCATCAGCGCACTCGCCATCACCGGCAGCATCTGCTTGTAGATCTCCTGTCCGATGCCGGTCATCTGGGCCGCTTGCGCGGCGATTGCCCGCGACATTTCCTTCGAGCCAAAAAGCTGGCCGAGAATGCCGTTGCCATCGGCCATCCCCTGAGGCGTGAAGGCCTTCGACATGTCCTCGAAATATTGCGCGTGATTGCCGCTCGTCATCGCAGTGAGAAACGCACCGAAATCGTAGGGGTTGGCCGCGTTGCGCTTGAGCGCTGTGGAGAACGCCGGCATCAGCGCGGCGGTCGCTTTCGCCATCTGCTCCTGCGCGAGGCCAAACTGCCGGGCCATGACCTCCATGGCCTGGCCGTTATGCGCCTGCATCATCATATCAAAAAGCGGAAGCATTTTCGGACCTCTCCTGTAGAGGTGTTCCATCTTCGATGGAACACTCCGGGCACATCGACGTATGTCGTTGCACTATAACGGGAAAAAGTCCGCCGCAAACCGCTTTCTGCGCTGTCGCAATTACCGGGTCGTGATCTCAGTATTGATAGTCTGCAAACACCGGCTCGACGGAGCCGTTCCAGCGCCCGTTGTAGAGCGCCAGCATGTCTTCGGCGAGCGTCGCCTTCTTGGCGATTACCTCGTCCAGCGGGGCGAGGAAAATGCTTTCGTCGACGCCATCGCCGTTCAACCGCTTGCGGTTCTTCAATCCGAGACGGGAGATTCCGATTGTTTCACGGCCAATGTCATAGAGCGAAATACCATTGAGCTTGGCATTCAGCCCTTCCACCGGCACAGCGTTGCGCATGGCGAGCGTGTCGTCATAGGTCCAGTCGCGCGTCAGCTCTTCAGCGGCATCGAGCGCCGCGTCATCATAGAGCAGGCCGACCCAGAAGGCGGGCAGGGCGCAGATGCGCCGCCACGGGCCACCATCGGCGCCGCGCATTTCGAGGAACCGCTTCAGGCGGACATCCGGGAACAGGGTGGAAAGATGGTTGGTCCAGTCGCCCATGTTCGGCTCCCAGTCGGCGATCTCGCCCTTCAGCGCACCGTTCAGGAACTGGCGGAAGGTGACATGGGTACAGTCATAGTAGCGGCCATCGCGCACGACGAAGTACATCGGCACGTCGAGTGCCCATTCCACATAATCCCCAAAGCCGAAATCCGGCTTGAAAACGGCGGGCAGCACACCGGCGCGCTGGTTGTCGGTGTCGCGCCAGATATCGCCGCGCCAGGAAACCAGGCCATTCAGCTTGCCGTCGGTGAAGGGCGAACTCGCGAAAAGTGCCGTCGAGAGCGGCTGCAGCTTCAGCGAAACCTGCATCTTGCGGCGCATGTCCTCTTCCGAGGAGAAATCGAGGTTCACCTGGATTGTGCAGGTGCGGTACATCATGTCGAGGCCCTGGGTGCCGACCTTCGGCATGTAGCGGCTCATGATGTCGTAGCGGGACTTCGGCATGCGCGGAGTTTCAGCGAGAGACCATTTCGGGCTGCCGCCCATGCCCAGAAAACGGATGCCGAGCGGCTCGGCGATCTCGCGCAGGTCCGCCAGATGCCGGTTCGATTCCTTGCAGGTCTCGTGGATGTTTTCGAGCGGTGCGCCGGAAAGCTCGAACTGGCCACCGGGTTCCAGCGAAATCGCGCCACGGCCGGATTGCTCGACGAGACCGATGATCTTGCCGGCGTCAATGATCGGCTCCCAGCCGCTCTTCTTCGCCATTCCGTTGAGCAGCGCCGAGATGCTGGCTTCGCCGTCATAGGGAACGGGGCTGTTATCGGCCTTGAAGAAGGCGAATTTTTCATGCTCGGTGCCGATGCGGAACCGTTCCGCCGGCTTGGACCCTTCCGCCAGGTATTCGGTCAGGTCTGCGATCGAGGCAATCGGTGTCTGATCGGTGGTATCGCGAGCCATGGGCGTCTTCTTCTGAATGGATTGGATAGGCGGAAAGGCAGAGGCTCCGGCTGCTTGAACCGGATTGGGCCACCACGCAAGTGAAATTCTTTCAAGGCGTGTTCAAAAAATCAACAGCATGGCGTGAGGTGTCGCAAACAGGCGAGGATGCTATTTCCAATCGCCGATCGCGGCCTGAATGACGGCCATGGCAGCAACAGCCGCCGTATCCGCGCGCAGGATACGAGGTCCCAGCGGAATGGCTGTCACGAAGTCGAGACTGCGCAGGAGCTTGCGCTCCTCATCGGAAAAGCCGCCTTCCGGGCCGATCAGCAGCGCGTGCTGGGTTTCCGTGATCCCGGCAAGAATCGGCAGCGGATTTTGACTTTCGTTGCCTTCGTCGCAGAAGATGATGCGGCGATCTTTCGGCCAGCTGGCGAGTAGCTCGTCCAATTTTTTCGGCTCAACCACGTCCGGAATACCAAGCACGCCGCATTGCTCGGCCGCTTCGATGACATTGGAGCGCACGCGGTCGAGGCTACCGAGCTTGCCTTGCACATGCTGGGTCATGACGGGCTGCAGGATCCCCGCGCCCATCTCCACCGCCTTCTGGACGAGATAATCCAGCCGGCCAACCTTCAGCGGTGCGAAAAGATAGTGGAGGTCGCAAGGGGCCGGCTGCGGCCGCGTCTGTTCCGTCGCGGTGAGGATCAGACGCTTGCGTGTGGGGAATGAAAGTTCGGCCCGCCACTCGCCATCGCGTCCGTTGAAGACGAGAACGGCGGCGCCTTCCTCGAAGCGCAGAACATTGACGAGGTAATTGTATTGTTCCTTCGACGCCTCGTAGGTGGCGCCTTGAGAAAGCGGCGTGTCGATGAACTGCCGCTGCATCCGGAAATTGGCCCGCATGAAAGCCTCTTACATAAAAATCAGGTGGAACAGACCGTAGACCGCTGCCGAAAGCAACGCCGAAATCGGCACGGTAATGACCCAGGCGCCGATGATCGTCAAGAAATGGGAGCGGCGAACGAGGCGCCGCCGATGCAACTCATCCGGATTACGGGGTGCGCGTCTTTCGAAATTGTCATGCCCGGTCTTCTTGCGCACATACTCCAGGCGTCGTTGCGAATTGCGGGTATACCATTCGCGGAAAAAGCCGATGCCGAAGACGGCGCCGACGGCCGTATGGGTGGTGGAGACCGGCAAGCCCATCATCGAGGCAATGAGAACCGTGATCGCGGTGGCAAGCGCGACGCAAAAGGCCCGCATCGGATTAAGCCGCGTAATCTCTTCGCCGACAACGCGGATGAGCTTCGGCCCGAAAAGCAGCAACCCGCACGAAATACCAAGTGCGCCGATCAGCATGACCCAAAGGGGGATTGCGGAATAGGGGCCAACTCCCGCCGTCGTCAGCTGCGTGACAATGGCCGATAGCGGCCCGACGGCGTTCGAAACGTCATTTGCGCCATGTGCGAAAGACAGAAGCGCCGCAGAGAGTATCAGCGGCACAGCAAAGAGCTTGCGCAGCGATTGGTTTCGGTTCTCGATCCCGACTGCCTGACGCCGGATGAAGGGGTGCATCGCGGCGTATGTCGCCACTCCCACGGCTATGCCAACTGCCAAACCTTTGAGCGTTTCGATCTCCATCACTCTGTCGATGGCAATCAGCAAGAAATAGATGGTGAAAATACCCGTCATCAAGGCAACGAGGATAGGCATCCAGAAGACCGCTGCTGCGATCTTGTCTTCGCGATAAATGACAAAGGTTTTGATGGAGGCGAGGAGAAGAGCTGCAATCCCGCCGCCAAGAATGGGGGAAATCATCCAGCTGAGTGTGATGCCGAGGAGGGGAAGCCAAAAAACGGCCGAAACTCCGGCGGCGGAGATCCCGGCTCCGAGGATGCCGCCAATGATGGAATGCGTGGTCGAAATAGGTGCCCCAAACCAGGTCGCAAGATTGATCCAGATCGCGGACGACAGAAGCGCCGCCATCATCACCCAGACGAACGCCATGCCTGTGGGCATGTAGGTCGAGGACACGATGCCGGATTCGACCGTCTGGACGACCGTCCCGCCGGCAAACAGGGCGCCGAGAATCTCGAATACAGCTGCGATCGCGAGCGCCACCGGCATGCTGATGGCGCGCGACCCGACGGCCGCGCCGACGTTGTTGGTAACGTCGTTGGCGCCGATGTTCATCGCCATGTAGCCGGCGATCACGGCCGCAAAAACGATGATCAGGAAGCCCGGTTGATCGAGAACGTAGAGTGCCGCGAACATGCCGCTGGTCAGCATGAAGATCAGGCCAAGCCCAAGGCCTGCCCATGGCCTCAGCACGAAGTGCGATGCCTCTTCCGTAAAGGTGACCTTTTCCAGATCTCTGTCGAGCGTTGGCTTTTCGAGACTGGGCGGTGATTTTGCCACAGACGCTTCTCCGTTCGGGCTGCAGGCGTAAAGACTGCTTTGTATCAGGCAGGGCACGTAACCAGCCCTCTGCCCCCAAACGCATTCTAGTCGCTTTCGAATGATTCTTTATGAAACGCACGCGCGTTATGCAAGCGTGTGCATCCGATTTTCGCCTTTGCCGCTAAGGTGTTAGGCGCATTCGATGAGGAGGCGAAATTAATTAGCCGGCAGCTGATTTCCGTTCAGGGCGCATGGTGCCCAGCAGTTCCTGTTCGAAGCGCCGGATAAGCTCCTTCAGCTCCGGTTCGGCGACACGGTCTGCTGCTTCGGGAAAGCTCACCCATTCAAGTTTGCGGGTGCCCTTTTCCTTGAAGCTCTTTGCCATGTCGAACACGACCACAGGGTAAACCTGCACACGGCAAGGCACTTTCATGCCGTGGTCCAGTCCCTTCTGATAGCCGTAATAGCCGATGCTCTGTTCGCTTGCCTCACCCTTCACGCCCGCTTCTTCCCAGGCCTCGCGGGCAGCGACCTCATGGGAGCGCTTGCCATCCATCGGCCAGCCCTTGGGAATGACCCAACGGCCGGTGTCACGGCTGGTGATGACAAGCATTTCCGGCTGGGCACTCTTCTTCTTGAACCGATAACACAACGCAGCACACTGCACGCGCACGGGGCGACGAAACATCAGGCGTACTTCATTGGCGATGCGGTCGAAAAAGTTCAATGTCAGGGCGTCCTTTCCGGATTTTCCCGGGAATCAGTTTCTCTGGTTCTTTTCACGAGTATGCCCTGTTTGCAGGGCCTGTAAACGCGCAGATCTGGTGATCTCTCATATAGTGTTTTAGGGGAGCGCAATGAAGGATAGAAATGGCAAAAACATGCCCATAACCTGCCCTTGCATTCGTTTCTCGTCAGAAAGCGATGCCGCGCGGCATCTGCGCGACATCTCTGCCGACGACTGCACGTTGAGGCAATAGAAGGGGCGGTTCAGGTGGTGGTCGCGGGACTGTTCGCCTTGCCGCGTTGCTGCATCCGCATCTGCGAAATCCGTGCCCATTCGCCGCTGCGCTCGGCATCCTGCGTGGCGGCGGCGATAAAATCGATATGGGTGTGGGCCGCGTCGCGCGCAGCGTCCGGGTCGCCAGCCATGATCGCCGCGTAGATCGCTTCATGCTGGGCAAGCAGCCGATCGCCGGCGCCGGGCGCGTCAAAGAGGACGGCGCGGTTGAAGAAGATGCCTTCGCTCAGAAGCCGATAGCAGGCGCGCAGCGTGTGCAGCAGGATGATATTGTGGGCGCTCTCGCCAATGGCGTTGTGCAGATCGACGTCAGCTTTCAGTCCGCCTTCGGCCGATCCGTCGCGATGGGCCGCCCGCATGTCTTCCATGATGCGAGTCAACATTTCCCGGTCGAAGCGGGTGGCGCGGTGGGCGGCGAGCGCAGCGGTCATTCCCTCGAGCTCCCGGCGATATTCGAGATAATCCAGCGTCGCCTTCTGGTGACGGGCGATGAGGTCGATCACAGGCCTGGAAAAGATCTGGCCGATGACATCGCCCACGAACGTACCGCCGCCATGATGGCTGACGAGCAGGCCGCGCGCCTCAAGCTCCTTCAACGCCTCGCGCAGGATCGGCCGGGATACATCGAAACGGCCCGAAAGGTCGCGTTCGCTCGGCAGCCTTTCGCCGTCCCGTAGCACACCCTCAAGGATCAGGCGCTCGATCTGTTGGACGATTTCGTCGGCTGTGCGACTGGGCTGGATGCGGGCATAAGTGTCGATGGGGACGTCTGTCACGGGATGCTCCTTGCACGCAAATCTAGCTGCAGCGCTAAAAGTGGTCAATTTCTTTGGCCACTTTGTAACTGCTAAATCCGTGTGATGCGTCAAACTGCCCTTTCCCTTTTCATGGCTCCATTGTTAAAGACGTTACTGATGAAGGCGTCAGAGGGGAAAACGCTTCGTGGGAAATTTTGCATTTCCGGCTGCACCTGCAAGGGCGCAAGCCCTTGGCGAGATCCATGCGCGCCCTTATGCGCTGGTCAGTGCTCCGCGCGTTATCTTTCAGCTTGCCTTCATGACGGATGGCGGGGCGTCGGTTGATCATGCCGTGCTCTGCGAACTGTCGCGGGGACGGGGTGTCGCGCCACCCGGGCGCGAAGCCAACCATCACGCAATGCCCTGGGGGCAGGGGACGCTGCGCTGGGAGCGCCACACCGAATTCTCGACCTATTTCTGGGATTGTCCGGCGCCCGAGAATTTCGACGATCCGGTGACGTTGCATCCGTTCGGCGATGGTTTCCTGCCGCCGGGTACGCTGATCTCGGGCATTCGGCTGGAAATCCGACCCGATACGCCTGACGCGCGCAAAGCCATGGCCGCCTTCGATCCAACAAGCCTGTGTTACGGCGACGTGAAGGGCGGGCAGGGCGCGGTGATCACCGATTTTCGCCAGAATGGCGATGGGCTTACACGCATCCTCGTGCTGGATAGCGGTATGACCGAGGCCGGCACAGGCGCGCTTGTCCAGCGTCTGCTCGATATCGAGACCTATAGAACGCTTGCCATGATCGGGCTTCCCATGGCGCAATCCCTATCTCCCGATTTGCGTCGCATCGAGGATGGGCTTACCGGCATCACCCAGCAGATGCGCAACGATGCTCGTGAGCATGCCGATGCCATGCTGGGCGAGATCACCCGGCTTGCTGCCGAACTGGAGGCGAGCGCGGCACTGAGCCTTTATCGTTTCGGCGCGAGCCGCGCCTATTACGGCATCGTCCAGGAGCGCATTCGCGCATTGGGCGAGACCGGCGTTTCCGGATACGAGACAATCGGCAGTTTCCTCGAGCGGCGTCTGGCGCCGGCGATGCGTACCTGCCAATCGGTAGAGGAAAGGCAGGCAAACCTTTCGCGCAAGCTCGCGCGTGCCACAGCCCTTCTCAGAAGCTGGGTGGATCTTGAGCTCGAACGCCAGAATAGTGCCATCCTGAATTCCATGGACAAGCGCGCCAAGGTGCAGTTGCGTCTCCAGCAGACCGTCGAAGGCCTGTCGGTCGCAGCCATTTCCTATTATGTGGTCGGGCTGTTCGGCTATCTGGCCAAGGCGCTGGAGAGCGAAGGTCTGCCGATAAAGTCAGGCGTGCTGACCGGCCTGTTCGTACCGATCGCCATTGTTGCCATGTGGCTCGTGGTCCGCCGCATCCGCCGCCACCACGCGGAGGAAGATCGCCACTGAGCTGCGATTGTCACCGCTCCCAATAGGGCGTCGGCCCATAAAGCCCGGCCAGGAAATCGACAAACAGGCGCACCTTGGCCGGCAGGAACTGGCGACTGGGATAAAGCGCGGAAACCGCGAGGTGTTTCGAGCCTTCCCACTGCGGCAGCACCTGCACCAGCTTTCCGCTCCGCAGCTCCGGCCCGATATCCCAGGTCGAGCGCAAGGCGATGCCGGCACCGGAAATCACCGCCTCGCGGATCACTTCGGAGGAATTGGTGATCAGCGGCCCCTCCGCGCGATAGATGATCTGGCCTTCCGGTCCATCCAGCCGCCAGCTTTCATGGTTGTGAGCCGGCAGGCAGATATGGTGCGCAAGGTCGGCAATGCCTTCCGGTGCGCCGTGGCGCGTAATGTAGCCGGGGGCCGCGCAAAGAACGCGACGCACGGGAGCGAGTCGGCGGGCAACGAGACTTGTATCGACCAGTTCGCCGATACGGATCGCGAGGTCGAAACCATCCGCCACGATATCCGTGAACTCGTCGGTCAAGACGATATCAAGCACGAGAGCCGGATGCGTCTCCATGAAGCGTGGCAGATAGGGCGCAATATGCATGCGCCCGAACGAGGTCGGGGCGGTGATGCGCAACCGGCCCTGCGCCAGCTGTGAGCGCCCGGCGGCGAAGGCTTCGGCTTCCTCTATGCCTGCCAGCACACCGAGGATGCGATCGTGAAAACCCTGGCCAGCTTCGGTCAGCGAGATCTGTCGTGTCGTGCGTTGAAAGAGCCGCGTGCCCAGCCGGTCCTCAAGCCGCTTGATGCGCTTCGAGATCACGGCCGGTGATAAGCCGAGCACTCGCCCTGCCGCCGACATGCTTCCGGTCGCCACGACGCGGGTGAAAATTTCGAGATCGCCCAGATTTGTCATGAATGGAGTTCATTGTTTCGAAAATGGAAAAGATGCAATACCATTTGTCGGGTTGCTTCGATAGTGGTAAAGAAAATAGACCAATTGCAAAAGTGGTAGAAAGGCCCAAGCGTGTCCGATCAGATCGCATTCATGGCACCCAAACGATCCGTCCTGGATCGCCGCGAGGCGATTGTCGCCGATCTGGCCGATCTTCTGCCGCCAGGCTGTCTGGTCAGCGATGCAAGAGGTCTCGTGCCGTTCGAGACGGATGCCTTCATCGCCTATCGTCGCATCCCTCTTGCTGTCGCGCTTCCTGAAACGACGGCGCAGGTGGCGGCGGTTCTCAAATATTGCAGCCGCTACGGCATCCCCGTCGTGCCTCGGGGCGCCGGCACCTCGCTCTCCGGTGGCGCGATACCGCAGGAAGACGCGGTCGTCATCGGTCTCTCGAAGATGAGCCGCATTCTCGATATCGATTTTGCCAACCGCACCGCGACCGTCGAGGCGGGCGTCACCAATATCAACATTTCCGAAGCCGTCCTGCCGGACGGTTTCTTCTACGCGCCGGACCCGAGCTCGCAGCTTGCCTGCACCATCGGCGGCAATATCGGCATGAATTCCGGCGGCGCGCACTGTCTGAAATACGGCGTGACGACCAACAACCTGCTCGGCGTAAAGATGGTGCTTTTCGACGGCACCGTCATCGAGCTGGGCGGCAAGGCGCTGGATGCACCGGGTTATGATTTGCTCGGCCTCGTCTGCGGCTCGGAAGGTCAGCTCGGCATTGTCACCGAGGCAACCGTGCGGCTGCTGGCGCGTCCGGAAGGTGCACGTCCAGTGCTGTTCGGCTTCGCCTCGTCGGAGGCGGCGGGAGCCTGCGTTGCCGAAGTCATCGGCGCCGGCATCATCCCTGTCGCCATCGAGTTCATGGACAGGCCGGCAATCGGCATTTGCGAGGCCTTTGCCAAGGCCGGTTATCCCATGGATGTCGAGGCGTTGCTGATCGTCGAGGTCGAGGGTTCGGATGCCGAGATGGATGCAACGCTCGCCCGCATCATCGAGATTGCCCGCCGTCACGGCGTGACGACCATCCGCGAAAGCCAGTCGGCAACGGAGGCGGCACTGATCTGGAAGGGCCGCAAATCCGCCTTTGGCGCGACCGGCCGCATCGCCGACTATATCTGCATGGATGGCACCGTGCCGCTCTCGCAGCTTTCAGAGGTCCTGCGCAAGACCGGAGAGATCGCTGCAAGCTACGGCCTGCGCGTCGCCAATGTCTTCCATGCCGGCGATGGCAACATGCACCCGCTCATCCTCTACAACATCAACGATCCGGAAGATGCTGCCCGCGCCGAAGCGGCCGGCAACGATATCCTGAAGCTCTGCGTCGATGCCGGCGGCTGCCTGACCGGCGAGCATGGCGTCGGCATCGAGAAGCGTGACCTGATGCTGCATCAGTTCAGCCAGATCGATCTCGACCAGCAGATGGCCGCCCGCGCCGCCTTCGATCCGCAATGGATCATGAACCCCTCCAAGGTGTTTCCGCTCGAAGGGCGCCCGGCCGCATGACCATCGATTTCGAACCTGAAAACGAGGACGAGGTCGCCTCAATCATCCGCGCTGCTGCGGAAAGGTCCGCCCGGCTCGCCATTCTCGGCGGCGGCACGCGGGGTTTCGGCATTGCTGGGGCGGATGCGGTGCTTTCCACCCGGCGCCTGTCCGGCATCGTCACCTACAATCCGGCCGAGATGACCATGAGTGCCCTGGCTGGCACATCCGTCGCCGAGATCGAGGCGACGCTTGCCGAACGCCCCCAGATGCTTGCCTTCGAGCCGATGGACCCGCGAGCGCTGCTTGGCTCCACTGGCGAACCCACCATTGGCGGCGTCTTCGCCGCCAATGTCTCCGGCCCGCGCCGTCTTTCCGCTGGGGCTGCCCGCGATCACCTGCTCGGCATCCGCTTCGTCAATGGCGAGGGCGTGGCGATCAAATCGGGCGGCCGGGTGATGAAAAATGTCACCGGCCTCGATCTCGTCAAGTTCCTGGCCGGATCGCACGGCACGCTCGGGCTGTTGACGGAAGTCACGTTCAAGGTGCTGCCACTGCCACCTTCCGCGGCGACGATCGTGCTTTCGGGCTTGAACGATGCCGAGGCAGCCGGCGCGATGGCGCGGGTCATGGCAATGCCCTACGAGGTCTCGTCGGCTGCCCATCTGCCTGAAAGCGTGCGCGGCCGGTTTCTCGGCGGCAATCTGCCGGAGGGGCCGGCGACGGTGCTCCGGCTCGAAGGCCTTTCGGCGACGGTTTCTGCCCGTGCGGAAAAGCTGGCGCAGGCCTGTTCGGTCGCCGGTCCTGTCACAGTGCTGGGGGATGAGGATACGCGGATGCTCTGGCGCGAGATCCGCGATGTGAAGCCTTATGCGGATGGCACGGATCGACCGATCTGGAACGTCTCCGTGGCGCCGACTACGGGCCACCAGCTCGTTGCCGCGCTTCGCCTGGAAACCGGTGTCGACGCGTTCTATGACTGGCAGGGCGGTCGCGTCTGGCTGCGCATGGAAGCCGATCCCGAGGCGGGGCTTCTCCGCCGCTTCATCAAGGCGCTGGGCGGGGGGCATGCAAGGCTTGTGCGGGCTTCCGCTTCCGTGCGCGCGGCAACGCCGGTGTTCGAACCGGAAGCACCGGCCGTTGCTGCTCTTTCTCAGCGGTTGCGCGAAAAATTCGATCCCCAGGGTATCTTCAATCCGGGGCTGATGGGGTGATGGAGATGATTTCAGAGTTTGCTGCTGGCACCCTCCTCTGTCCCTTCGAGACATCTCCCCCTCAAGGGGGGAGATCGGAAAGAGGCGAGCCGCTTGCTCCCTCTTCTCCCCAGCGGGGAGAAGGTGGCGCGCAGCGCCGGATGAGGGGGCGGATTGCTCCGAGTTTGCAGCGAAGACCCCCTCATCTGCCCTTCGGGCATCTTCTCCCCACCGGGGAGAAGGGGGAGACTGCCGCAGCAATCCCGCCACATCCGATCATGGGGGCCATTGCCTGATGCAGACCTCCTTCACATCAGCCCAGCTTGCCGACCCCCATGTCGCAACCTCCGAGCAGATCCTGCGCAAATGCGTGCATTGCGGCTTCTGCACGGCCACCTGCCCGACCTACGTGACCCTCGGCAATGAGCTCGACAGCCCGCGCGGCCGCATCTACCTCATCAAGGACATGCTGGAAAACGACCGGCCGGCGGATGAGGAGGTCGTCACCCATATCGATCGCTGTCTTTCCTGTCTCGCCTGCATGACGACCTGTCCTTCCGGCGTGAACTACATGCACCTCGTGGATCATGCCCGCGTCCATATCGAGAAGACCTATAAACGGCCGCTTGGCGATCGCCTTGTGCGCGCCGTGCTCGCAGCAGTGCTGCCCTATCCGGGCCGGTTTCGGCTGGCGCTGAAGGCTGTCGCCCTGGGACACCCCTTTGCGGGTCTGCTGAAGCGTATTCCGCAACTTAAGGCCTTCGGTACCATGCTCGATCTCGCGCCATCAAAGGTCGCCGCGGCGTCGCCTGCCGATAGGCCGGGTGTGCGCACCGTCGAGGGCACAAGGCGCGGCCGCGTGGCGATCCTGTCCGGCTGCGCCCAGCCGGTATTGCGGCCGGAGATCAACGAGGCGACGCTGAGGCTGCTCGCGCGCCTTGGCATCGAGGTCGTTGTGCCGGAGGATGCCGGTTGCTGCGGCGCGCTCGTTCATCACATGGGCCGCGAGGAACAGGCGCTCGATGCCGCCCGTCGCATGGTTGATGCCTGGCTGAAGGTGAAAGCGCAAGGCGGGCTCGATGCCGTGATCATCACCGCCTCCGGCTGCGGCACGACGATCAAGGACTACGGCCACATGCTGCGGCTCGATCCGGCCTATGCGGAAAAGGCGGCTGAAGTTTCGGCGCTTGCCAGGGACATCACCGAATATCTGGCAGGCCTCGATCTGCCGGTGCTGGAAAAAAAGGGGCTGACCGTTGCCTATCATTCCGCCTGCTCGATGCAGCATGGCCAGAAGATCACGATGGCGCCGAAGGTGCTGTTGCGCAATGCCGGCTTTGCCGTGCGCGATCCGGGCGAAGGGCACCTCTGCTGCGGTTCGGCCGGGACCTACAACATCCTGCAGCCGGAAATCTCGGCCAAGCTCAAGGCCCGCAAGGTCCGCAACATCGAGGCAACGAAAGCCGATATCATCGCCACCGGCAATATCGGCTGCATTACCCAGATATCAACCGGAACGGCAATGCCGATCCTGCATACGGTTGAACTGCTCGACTGGGCCTATGGCGGTCCGAAGCCGGCGATACTGGCGGACCGAGCGGGGTAAAACACTGCGCGCCGCCCGGCGCACAGTGTCAAGATGATCGCGGCTCTTAGCCGCCGAAGATCGTGCGCAGGATATCCACGCCGCGGTCGTCGTAGGAGACTTCGCCCTGCTTGTTGCCGGGGCCGACGACGATTACCTTGGTGCCGATAGAGGCGCGGTCATAGAGATGCTCGACATCCTGGTTCATCATGCGGATGCAGCCGGACGACATGTTCTGGCCGATCGTCCAGGGCTGGTTGGTGCCGTGGATGCGGAAGCCGCTGTCGGACTTGCCCTTATAGAGATAGAGCGCGCGGGCGCCGAGCGGGTTATCGATACCGCCTTCCTGGAAGGCCGGAAGGATGTGCCCCTTCTTGCGTTCGCGAACGATCATTTCCGGCGGCGGCGTCCATCCTGGCCATTCTGCCTTGCGCTGCACCTTGACGACGCCCGACCAGCCAAAGCCTTCGCGTCCGACACCGATGCCGTAGCGGGTCGCCTTGTTGCGGCCTTCGACGTAATAGAGATACTTGTTGTTGGTATCGACGATGATCGTGCCGGGGGCCTCGTCTGTCTGCAATTTCACCTTGGTGCGCCAGAATTGCTTCGGCGGCTTCTTCTGCTGCATCGCGACCACCGTCACGTCGTTCTGCGCCGCGGCGGCCTTCGTGGCCTGGCCCGGCGAAAAGGCGGCGGCGTTCGAAGCGGTCAGAAGCAGCGCAGCGGTGAAGGCGGCTGCGAGCGATGCACGTCCAGCATGTTTCATGAAATCTCCCCTCTCAATCCATCAATCGGTCAGGCAGCGTACTCAGACAAACGGCCGGTCCTTGGTCGAACGACGCTAACCAATATCCCTCGCCACGCAAGGCTGCCGCTCCGGGGATAGAACGAATGTGATCATGCTGGATGTATCGCCGGGAACATCTGTTGCAAAAACGACACGGGCGGCCGGTGCAAAAGCCTGAAGCTCAGCAACCGCCGCCCGTCTGTTGGACAGTCTTGGCGTCAGATCACGACAACCTTGGTGCCGACCGGAACGCGCTCGTAGAGATCGACGACGTCCTCATTGCGCATGCGGATGCAGCCGGAGGAGACGGCATAGCCTATCGTCCAGGGCGCATTGGTGCCGTGGATGCGATAGAGCGTCGAGCCGAGATACATGGCGCGGGCGCCGAGCGGGTTTTCCGGGCCGCCCTGCATCGAGGCCGGCAGGTAATGGCCCCTGGCGGCCTCACGGGAGATCATTTCGGATGGCGGTGTCCAGGTCGGCCATTCCGACTTGCGGGTAATCTTGTGGGAGCCCGCCCATTCGAAGCCCGGCTTGCCGACGCCGACGCCGTAGCGACGAGCTTCGCCGTTTCCGGTCACGAGATAGAGGAAGCGGTTGTTGGTATCGATCACGATCGTGCCGGCCCTTTCCGGCGTATCGTATGCCACCATCTGCGGCAGGTATTGCGGGTCCATCTGGCGGCTGACGGGCTTTTGCGGCCGGGTCATCGCGACGGGCTGGACGCGTGGATCGGTGGAAACGCCGGGAAGCTGCTGGGCTGGGTCGCGCACGCGCAGGTTTCGGGTGGCGCCTCTCGCGTCAGGCGCTATGGCTTGCTGCTGGCGATAGACGCCCGGATCGACCTGCACGCCAAGCTGCATCACCCAGGGGGCGGTGAGATCGGGGCTGACGATCACCGGCGGGCGGTTGCCGTAGCGATCCTGCGCCTCTGCAAGACTTGCAAAGACGACGAACAGGGCAGTGGAAAGAACAAGGCTTTTCTTCATCATGGCGGACACTCTACCTTTCGCCGGACGGGCTCGACTGTGCCGGCGGCCACGCCAAAGGAAGCGGTCGTCGACGTTTGGATGCGCCAGGGCATGGCGTTATGGGCCGGATCGTGGCATCGCAAGGAAAGCGAATGGTAAACGCGGGACGCTTAAAAGGCCTCCGGTTCTGGAAAGCTTTCGGTAGGGTTATCGCCGGCTTTAGGACTATGGTTGGCGATTGGTAAAACAGTGAATCAGAGGTTAATTCGTGACGAACCAGGCAATACCGCGCGGCATCATGACCGGCAGCGATGGTGGGGATCGTTGCGCCTGGCACGGCGGGCTGGAAGATTACCAGCTCTACCACGACGAGGAATGGGGTCTTCCGATGGCGAACGACATCCGCCTGTTTGAGAAGATCTGCCTTGAGGGTTTCCAGTCCGGCCTTTCCTGGCTCACCATTTTGAGGAAAAGGGAAGCCTTCTGCGCCGCCTTCGCCGGCTTCGATTTTGATGTCGTCGCAGGCTTTGGCGACGCCGATATCGAGCGCTGCCTTGCCGACAAGGGCATCGTGCGTCATCGCGGCAAGATCGTCTCGACCATCAACAATGCCCGCCGTGCTCAGGAGCTGAAGGCGGAATTCGGCTCGCTCGCCCGTTATTTCTGGAGCCACGAACCGTCGGCATCGGAACGTCCCGCCATCGTCACCTCGGAAGCTATCGCGGCCAATCCGACAACGCCGGTTTCCGTGCGTATTTCAAAGGACCTGAAGAAGCGCGGCTGGACCTTTGTCGGTCCGACCACGGTCTATGCCTTCATGCAGGCCATGGGGCTGGTCAACGACCATATCGAAGGCTGCATGTGTCGCGGGCGCATCGAGGACATGCGGCGGAATTTCGTGAGACCTTGAGGGGTATGCCGCACCCCCCCCTCTGCCCTGTCGGGCATCTCCCCTCAAGGGGGGAGATTGGCTGGGGTTAGCCTCTCGCTCCCGATCTCCCCCCTTGAGGGGGAGATCGGGAGCGTAGCTGACAGAGGGGGTGATGCGGGAAGGCCATAAGCCAATGGCTTCAGTTTTTGAAAAAATCACCCGCCGTTCTTGGCGAGCCATTCCTTCATCATTTTGATCTCGCCTTCCTGCGCGGCGATGATCTCTTGCGCCAGTTTGCGCAGCGTCTCGTCCTTGCCGTATTGCAACTCGATCTTGGCCATGTCGATCGCGCCCTGGTGGTGGGCGATCATGCCGCGGACGAAATCGGCATCGGCATTGCCGCTATAGGCGATGTCCATGCCTTCATGCATGCGCGCATTGGCTTTCGCGAAGGCGGTACTGGAAGGGCCGGAATCGCCCTTGGGCGTTGCCATGTCCTCCATAGCACCGTGACCCATGCTGCCATGATCCATTGTGCTGTGATCCTGCGCGAAGGCAGCGCTGGAGAAGGCCAGGGCGAGAGCCGAGGCGACGATCTTTTGTTTCAGGGACATTGTTGTTCCTCTTGTCCTGATGAGAAAATGCGGGCGACGAGCCCGCGGGCACTACAGGAAAAGAGGGGACTTGGGCGGCGGGAACCGCGGCTTCACCGGGGTTTCGCGCAGGCTTGCCTGAAGCGCAGGGGCGATGCGCCGGTTTTCTACCGTTGGGCGTTGCAGAAGCGGATCTTCGACCGAGATCGCATAGCAGGCGGCGCAGAGAAGCGGATGGGTGGCGTGGTCGGTTTTCTTGTCGCATGACCGGCTGCTGTCGTCACACTGCGCCATGTTTTGCGAGAGGCCGTGGCCGTCATGCCCGCCTTGCGCATGCATCGCCTGTGCGTGCCCGGCGCTTCGCAAGCCCAGATCCTGCGTCTGGCCAAGCGCCGATGTCCACCCGCTCAGGATGGCGCAGAGGACGGAAAGGACAAGAACGGCAGAGCGCATGGGGCGAACATAGGCATGTTGCAGGGCGAATAAAAGATGTCCTCGCCGTTGCCTTGCTCAGAGATCGGCGCGCTTGTAGGCAAAGACACCCTGCATGCGGTCGCCAGTGGTCTCGTTGCCCAGCGTCGATGTTCCAACGCACCAGACCGGATGTGTCGAGCCGCCGTCCAGTTCCACAAGTGTGCAGAAGCAGAAGCAGGAAGCCGAGGCCGTCGCCTCTTCGAGGATCGCCAGGGCGATTTTTCTGCTTTCCGGATCGTAGACGCGCAGGATGTCGAGCAGACCGCAATTGCTGTCATCCAGCGCATGGCGGCTGCGGGTGATTTCACCGACGGAGAACATCCCGGTCTTGAGATCGCAATGCCACCCCTCGATCACGTGGTCGGCCGTCATCAGGTCGCTCAACCATTGCTCATGTGCCCAGCTTTCCTCCGGCTGGATGGTGCCGAAGCCGGGTTGGGGGATCCTAAACATGCGGACAGGCGCTCCTGTGGGCGAGAATTTTAAATGTGAGACAGTTTGACATCCCTTCGCGCCCGCACTGAAGAGAATGCGCTTTACCCGAAGAGCAAAGAGACCTGAAATTGCGTGCCGGCCGCCCCACCGGCCTCGCGAAAGGCCTTCCCCTTGATTTTAGAGAATAATCGACGTCGAGCAGCTTCGGAATGGCATGGATTGATCATTTGCTTTTCCTATGGTCGAGTGATGTGCAATGATTCGTCTTTTGGTTGCGGTGATGTTGCATGCTGATCGGAGACATAAGCGAGCTGGTTCGCCAGCTGCAGGACTACCGGCAGAAGGCTGGCCTCAGCCAGGGCGACATCGCCTGGAAGCTCGGCTTTGCGCTTCCGACCGTTTCGCGCTGGGAGCGGGGCATCTGCACGCCGGATCTGCGTGCCGTCGGCGCGATCGTCGATTTCCTGCGCCGCGCCGATAGTCATGATGAAAAGGCCCTGATCCGGGGCGGTGCTGATGGCGCGTGACAGCCGCAATCTCTGGGAGGGCGAGCAGGTGCGCTATCTCGCCGGCTCGCGGCAGGAATATATCGATACGCCGCAGATGCGCGCCGTCGTCGGCACCAGTATCCGCCATCATCTGACAGGCCTCTATCAGGATTTCATCGAGGATAACGCGATGATTGCCAGCCTTCGGGCGAGGGAATTGTCCAGCGTCGAGGTTTATGGCGGCGCGGCACTGGCGACGACCAGTATTCCCGAGGGCTTCGTGCAGCTGAAGCGAATGACCTTTCAGTCGCAGCTGAAGGGCGTGATCCGCGCCGAATCCCAGTCGGTGCTGATCCCGCTCGCGCAGGCGCCGATGATGGAAGGCTCGCGTCTCTATAGCTGGGACGTGCTTTCGCGGCCGCTGTAAGCGCCTCAAAGACTTGCCGCTTCGGGTGCGATCGTTTAGGGAAAGCCCAACAGCGCAAAAGCCCGGACGTGACCCCCATGAACGACAAGAAGAAAAAGCCTCAGAAGCTCAGAGCCCGCCTGCCGCGCGGCTTCGTCGACCGGTCCGCCGCCGATATCCGCGCCGTCGATGAAATGACCGCCAAGATCCGCGAAGTCTACGAGCGCTACGGCTTCGATCCCGTCGAGACGCCGCTGTTCGAATATACCGATGCGCTCGGTAAATTCCTCCCCGACAGCGACCGCCCGAACGAGGGTGTGTTCTCGCTGCAGGATGATGACGAGCAGTGGATGAGCGCGCGCTACGACCTGACCGCGCCGCTCGCCCGCCATGTTGCGGAAAATTTCAACGACATCCAGCTGCCCTACCGCACCTACCGCGCCGGCTACGTCTTCCGCAACGAAAAGCCAGGCCCGGGCCGCTTCCGCCAGTTCATGCAGTTCGATGCCGATACGGTCGGTGCCGCCGGCGTCCAGGCGGATGCCGAAATGTGCATGATGATGGCCGATACGATGGAAGCGCTGGGTATTGCGCGCGGAGATTATGTGATCCGCGTCAACAACCGCAAGGTTTTGGATGGCGTCCTCGAAGCCATCGGTCTTGGTGGGGATGATAATGCCGGTGCGCGGCTGACCGTGCTGCGCGCCATCGACAAGCTCGACAAGTTCGGCCCGGAAGGTGTGAAACTGCTGCTCGGCCCCGGCCGCAAGGATGAAAGCGGCGACTTCACCAAGGGTGCCGGTTTGAACGAAGCGCAGATCGCGAGACTGCTGGATTTCGTCAGCCTGCTGCAAACGGCAGAAGCCGCACTAGATTCTCACCCGCTGACCCAAAGTCCGATGCCGGGTATTTCCATTGATGGCCCTAAGGCTATTCGTGGAGCTATCTTCGATACTCTGCACAATAATTTTAAGGACTCTCCGACTGGGGTCGAAGGCGTGTTCGAACTGAAACAAATTTGGCAGCTAGTTGAAGCTGCAGGCTATGGCCCCGACCGCATCAAGATCGACCCCTCCGTTGTGCGTGGCCTCGAATACTACACCGGCCCGGTCTTCGAAGCCGAGTTGCAGTTCGCTGTCACCAACGAGAAGGGCGAAAAGGTCGTCTTCGGTTCGGTCGGCGGTGGTGGCCGTTATGATGGTCTCGTCTCGCGCTTCATGGGCCAGCCGGTTCCGGCCACGGGCTTCTCCATCGGCGTGTCGCGCCTGATGACGGCGCTGAAGAACCTCGGCAAGCTCGGCACGGAAGAAGTCGTCGCGCCGGTCGTCGTCTGTGTCATGGACCGCGATATCGAAAGCCTCGGCAAGTACCAGCACTTCACCCAGACGCTCCGCCATCACGGCATCCGCGCCGAGATGTACCAGGGCAACAAGAAGAACTTTGGCGACCAGCTGAAATATGCCGACCGCCGCAACGCCCCGCTCGCCATCATCCAGGGCGGCGATGAGCGTGCTCACGGGCTGGTGCAGATCAAGGACCTGATCGAGGGCAAGCGCCTCTCCGGCGAGATCGAGGACAATGCGGCGTGGCGCGAAGCCCGCGTAGCGCAGGTCTCGGTGCCGGAAGCCGAACTGGTCGAGAAGGTGCGCGAGATGCTGGCGGCGCAGGCTGAAGATCGGGCGCAAACAAGGGGTCTCTGAGCGTGATGGGAGCCTACCCCCCTCTGTCGGCCTTGCCGACATCATCCCCTCAAGGCGGGAGATCGGCCCGGAGCATGCGGCTTGCTCCCTCTTCTCCCCGGCGGGGAGAAGGTGGCGCGCAGCGCTGGATGAGGAGGATGAATGGCTCTGAGTTTGCCGCGAAGACCCCCTCATCGCCTCGCATGCGCTCGGCACTTCCCCTCGCTGGGGAGAAGAGGGAGCAAGCGGCAGACATCTCTATCTTTCAAGAATTTTCTGCGCGCAAGACGCGCATAATTGCATTATTCCAGAGCGGCATTCTCCCGATCTCCCCGCTTGAGGAGGAGATGCCCCGAAGGGACAGAGATGCCCGCCCGACATTCGGACACCGCCCATGACCCTCATCAACCTGCCGGATTTCGCCGGCGATCTCATCGCTGATTTTGAGCGGCTCGGCACCGAGCGGGTCGATACGCCGGTGATCCAGCCGGCCGAACCGTTCCTCGACATGGCCGGCGAGGACCTGCGCCGCCGTATCTTCCTCACCCAGAGCGAGACCGGTGAAAACCTGTGCCTCAGGCCCGAATTCACCATCCCCGTCTGCATGCGCCATATCGAGACCGCGACCGGAACGCCGAAGCGCTATTCCTATCTCGGTGAAGTCTTCCGCCAGCGCCGCGAAGGCGGCAGCGAATTCTATCAGGCCGGGATCGAAGACCTCGGCACCCGTGATTTTGCGCTCGCCGATGCCCGCACGGTGGCCGATGCAGTCGCAATACTCGGCAGGCTGGTGCCGGAACGTCCGCTTGCCGTCACCATGGGCGATCAGGCGATGTTCGAGGCCGTCGTCGCGGCTCTCGGCCTGCCCGTCGGCTGGCAAAAGCGCCTGATCCGCGCTTTCGGTGAACATGCCCAGCTCGAAGCGCTGATGCAGCGTCTGGCAAAGCCGGAGCAGGTTGCAGGTCTTGGCGCCGATGTAGAGGCGTTGTTGGCAAGGGACGATGAAGAAGGCCTGATCGCCCATATCGACGGCGTGATGGAAGCGACCGGCTACCTCACCAATGCCAGCCGTGCACCAAAGGAGATTGCCCGCCGGCTGAAGGAAAAGCTGGCGCTGGCCGGTACCTCGCTCGATCCCGGCAAGCTCGACGTCTTGCGCGAATTCCTGTCGCTGAACGTCAGCCTGCGCTATGCGCCGGGCGTGCTTGCCGATTTCGCTCACAGTACCGGCCTGCCGCTGCAGGCTGCTGTCGATCGTTTTGACGCGCGCGTTGCCGCTTTCGCCAATGCCGGCGTCAAGCTTGCCGATATCACCTGGCGCGCCGCCTTCGGCCGTCCGCTCGATTATTACACCGGCCTCGTCTTCGAGGTCACCTTGCGCAACGATCATCGGGTTCTGGCCGGCGGCGGACGCTACGATGGCATGCTGACGCTGCTCGGGGCGGCTGAAACCATCCCGGCCGTCGGCTTCTCGCTGTGGCTGGACCGGATCGAAGCGGTGAGGGGAGAGCGCTGATGATTACCATAGCCTTGCCCTCCAAAGGCCGCATGAAGGAAGATGCCTCCGCGATCTTCGAAAAGGCCGGCCTCAAGGTCGCCGCCGTCGGCAACGAGCGTTCCTATCGCGGCCGTATCGAAGGCATCGACGATGTCGAGATCGCCTTCCTCTCGGCATCCGAAATCTCGCGCGAGATCGGCAATGGCTCGATCGATTTCGGCGTCACCGGCGAAGACCTGATCCGCGAAGGGCTGGCGGAAGCAGATAGCCGCGTCGAGTTCTGCGCCCGCCTCGGCTTCGGCCATGCCGATGTCGTCGTCGCCGTGCCGGACATCTGGCTCGATGTCAACACCATGGCCGATCTGGGCGATGTCGCCGCCGATTTCCGCGCCCGCCACGGCCGCCGGCTGGCGATCGCCACCAAATACTGGCGCCTGACCCAGCAGTTCTTTTCCAGACAGCACGGCATCCAGCTTTACCGTATCGTCGAAAGCCTCGGCGCAACGGAAGGGGCGCCGGCATCCGGCTCCGCCGATATCATCGTCGACATCACCTCCACAGGCTCGACGCTGAAGGCCAATCATCTGAAAATTTTGTCGGATGGCGTGATGCTGAAATCTGAAGCCTGCCTCGTGCGTGCCCGCAAACCGGAGCATGATGCCGACCCGAAGGTAGCCGAAATCATCGCCCGCATTCAGGCGGTCGTCTGAGATTGCCATGGGAGAGGGGAGCGCCGACGACATTCCCTCTCTTTATACTCGCCATGCCGATGCTTTCGATCGCCTGCCCTTGCAGCCCCCGGCGCGGCGCTGATGTTTACCTCCGGCCCGTCCCATGGCGTGGCGGCCGGAAGCTTCAAAGGTGAGCCGCTGCATCACGCCAGTCTCGCACCGGAGGAATATCGCGCGCTTCTGGCCGACAACGGTTTTTCGGTCGTGCGTCACCAGATCGAAGATCCGGATTGTGGCGGCGCGACGATCTGGCTGGCGCGAAAAGACAGCTGACCGATCACCGGGAAAAAGACTGCGGGCAAGGTCCTGACAATAGCGCAACGGCTGCCTATGTAGAAGCTCCCACCTCAAGGAGATCTTCATGGCCGATCTGTCCGCTTTCCCGATCACCACCCGCTGGCCCGCCGCCAACCCGGATATCATCCAGCTCTATTCCCTGCCGACGCCGAACGGCGTGAAGGTATCCATTGCGCTGGAAGAGCTTGGCCTGCCCTATGAGCCACACCTGATCTCCTTTGGCACCAACGACCAGAAGTCCCCCGAATTCGTCTCCCTGAACCCCAATGGCCGCATCCCCGCGATCATCGACCCCAACGGCCCGGATGGAAAGCCGATTGGCCTGTTCGAATCGGGCGCTATCCTGCTCTATCTCGCGGAAAAGACCGGCAAGCTGCTGCCGAAGGATGCGGCCGGGCGTTACGAGACGATCGCCTGGGTCATGTTCCAGATGGGCGGCGTCGGGCCGATGGTTGGCCAGTTCGGTCATTTCTTCAAATTCGCAGCCGACAAGGTCGCCAACAATTCCTATCCGATGGAGCGCTACCGCGACGAGACCAAGCGGCTGTTGGGTGTGCTGGAAGCCCGGCTCGAAGGACGCGAATGGCTGATGGGCGATGAATATACGATCGCCGATATCACCACCTTTCCGTGGATCGAGGGTGCCCGCAAATTCTATGGCGGCGCGGATGTGCTCGAATATTCCAGTTTCCCCAATGTCATGGCCTGGGTAGATCGCGGCCTTGCACGGCCTGCCGTGCAGAAGGGCATGGATATCCCGAAGCGCGATTAGGCCATTCACAGTCGCCGGTCCGAGTTGACGACGCTCGGGCCGGCAGGCTACGTCTGGACAAAAGCATATCCATAAGGGTGGAGCAGACGTGGCAGGAAGACTTGTTGTAGCGGGGGGCGGCCAGGCCGCCTTTGCCCTGGTTGCCAAATTGAGAGCGCTGAAGGACGAGCGTCCGATCACGATCGTCGCGGGCGAGGCAAGTTTCCCCTACCAGCGACCGCCGCTTTCGAAGAAATACCTGCTGCGCGAGATGGATCTGGAGCGGCTGCTCTATCGGCCGGCCGCCTGGTATGGCGAGCACGATATCGATATCCGTCTCTCGACCACCGTTACCGCTATCGACCGCGCCGCTCGTACGGTCAGCTTGAGCGATGGCTCGATTCTCGACTATGAGACGCTGGCGATCGCCACCGGATCGACGCCGCGCCGCCTGCCGGATGCCGTCGGCGGTAATCTGGAAGGCGTCTATGTCGTCCGTGATTTCATCGATGCCGACAAGTTGGCCGACGAAATGAAGCCCGGTCGCCGCGCGCTGATCATTGGTGGTGGTTACATCGGCCTTGAGGCGGCGGCTGTTGCCCGCAACCTCGGTCTGGACGTTACCGTCATCGAGATGGCTGACCGCATCCTGCAACGTGTTGCGTCTGCAGCGACGTCCTCGATCGTGCGTGAGATACACACTACGCGGGGAGTCGATATCCGCGAAGGCGCCGGCCTCGTCAGACTTGTCGGTATTGATGGCCGCGTCACGGCCGCTGAACTGACCGATGGCACGACGCTCCCCGTCGATCTCGTCATCGTCGGCATCGGTGTCGTCGCGAACGACACAATTGCCCACGATGCCGGTCTGGCCGTTGCCAACGGCATTCTCGTGGATGAATTCGGGCGCACGGAAGATCCCGCCATCCATGCCATGGGCGACTGTGCGGTCCTGCCTTTCAAGGGGCTGAACATCCGCCTGGAATCGGTACAGAATGCGGTTGATCAGGCCGAGGCCGTCGCCGCTCTTCTCGCTGGCGGTTCTGCACCGTATGAGCCCAAGCCCTGGTTCTGGTCTGATCAGTATGACGTGAAGCTGCAGATCGCCGGATTCGGACTCGGCCATGACGAAACGATCGTTCGCGCCGGCCAACGGGAAGGCAGCGTCTCCGTCTGGTATTTCCGCCAGGGCAAATTTATCGCCGTCGATGCGATCAACGACGCCAAGGCCTATGTCACGGGAAAGAAGCTTCTGGATCTCGGCGTGACGCCGGAGCGCGCCGCTCTGGAAGATCCGGCTACGGATCTGAAAACCCTGCTGCAATAAGGCGCTCGGCTCTTACTGATGGCTCGCGAAGTAGCTGCGGGTTTCGAGCTGGAAGCGCGGGAAGAAGAACATGCCGAGCAGCGCGCCGGAATAGCGCTGCTCAAGGCCGGATGATTCTCCAACGCAGAACACCGGCTGCTTGCGGCCCGAAAGTGTCACGATCGTCGTTGAGTAGCAGAAGGACGAAGAGGTGGTGGCCGCCTGCTCGAAAAGCTCGAGCACATGGTTACGGTCGCCCTGGTCGTAGCACCGCACCAGATTGAGCAAGCCACATTCCGTCTGGTCGAGGCCGTGCAGGGATGCGGCGTTTTCACCGATGCGAAACAGGCCGTTCGACAGGTCGCCAGACCACGCTTCCGAAATACAGAACTGCCCAAGCATCTCCTGGCTGCTTTCCGCAAGAGAAAGCGCGCCGGGAATCGGGAACTGCGAAAGACCCGCTCGGGCAATTTTAAACACGATCTGCTCTCGAATAGGCGGAAAGTCTGGACGTCATGCGTCGGTCTCATCGGTATGTTCGGCAAGAAGTTCCAGATGTTGTAAAATATCCAGAAAGCTTACAGGTATTCTATACATCGTATTTCTTGCGTAACTGTCTAAATGCAATGCCCGTAAAATTTCCGATGAATGGCCAAAGGAAAGAGGCGTGCTCTATGCGAGAAGGACTATACGATATGTGCTGTCGAATCAAAGTGATGTTCGCTGCACAGTTAATACGAAAAAATTGACTGATATTGTTTTCGAATCTTTCGTATTTTTACTCCCCGTGAAACTTTCGTTCACTTGGGGCGTCTTTATAATTGCTTTTTCTTTCGCATCAATGGGGTTTCTGCAAATATTTCACAGCCTTGGTTATATTAGCTAACACTCCATGTTTGCACTCTTGAGAATACGCCATGAGCTGTTGGTCGCAATGGGGCATTTGCCGTATGTGGCAACCAATCTTGGGGCAATGACAAGGGTATTTATACGGTTGAATAGCAAAAAGGGCGGCCCGAAGACCCGCCCTTTCGAATTCGCCAACAAGGCATTTATTACATCATGCCGCCCATGCCGCCATTTCAGCGCGCTTGACGCGCTGAAACACTTTTGAACATGGGCGAAGCTTGATGATCGTCATTCAGTAATAAGGCGGACGCCTTATTACATCATGCCGCCCATACCGCCCATGCCGCCCATGTCAGGCATGCCGCCGCCGGCCGAATCCTTCTTCGGCAGTTCGGCAATCATGGCTTCCGTGGTGATCAGCAGCGAAGCAACCGAAGCTGCGTTCTGCAGAGCCGTACGGACAACCTTGACCGGATCGACGATACCCATGGCGATCATGTCGCCGAATTCGCCGGTCTGGGCGTTGTAGCCGAAGTTGTCGGTGTTGCTTTCGAGGATCTTGCCAACGATGATCGAGCCTTCGTCGCCTGCGTTTTCAGCGATCTGGCGAACCAGCGACTGAAGTGCCTTGCGGATGATCGAGATACCGGCGGTCTGATCGTCGTTTGCGCCCTTGAGGTCGAGAACGATCGAGGCGCGGAGCAGAGCCGTACCACCACCAGGAACGATACCTTCCTGAACGGCAGCGCGCGTTGCGTTCAGCGCGTCGTCGATACGGTCCTTCTTTTCCTTCACTTCGATTTCGGTCGCACCGCCAACGCGGATGACGGCAACGCCGCCAGCGAGCTTGGCAAGGCGTTCCTGCAGCTTTTCGCGGTCGTAATCGGAAGTGGTTTCTTCGATCTGGCCCTTGATCTGGGCAACGCGGCCTTCGATTTCGGCCTTCTTGCCAGCGCCATCGACGATGGTGGTGTTTTCCTTGGAGATCGAAACCTTCTTCGCACGGCCGAGCATTTCGAGCGTGACGTTTTCCAGCTTGATGCCGATGTCTTCGGAGATGACCTGGCCACCGGTCAGGATAGCGATGTCTTCGAGCATGGCCTTGCGGCGATCGCCGAAGCCCGGAGCCTTGACGGCAGCGATCTTCAGGCCGCCACGCAGCTTGTTGACGACGAGGGTCGCAAGAGCTTCGCCTTCGACGTCTTCCGAGATGATGAGGAGCGGCTTGCCGGTCTGAACGACGGCTTCGAGAACCGGAAGCATTGCCTGCAGGTTGGAAAGCTTCTTCTCATGGAGAAGGATGTAAGCGTCTTCCAGTTCGGCAACCATCTTTTCAGGGTTGGTCACGAAGTAGGGCGACAGGTAGCCGCGGTCGAACTGCATGCCTTCGACGACTTCGAGTTCGGTTTCGGCGGTCTTGGCTTCTTCAACCGTGATGACGCCTTCATTGCCGACCTTCTGCATCGCTTCAGCGATGTACTGGCCGATTTCCTTTTCGCCGTTGGCGGAGATCGTGCCGACCTGGGCCACTTCTTCCGAAGTGTTGATCTTCTTTGCCTTGGCAACGAGGTCCTTGACGATGGCTGCGACTGCAAGGTCGATGCCGCGCTTCAGGTCCATCGGGTTCATCCCGGCTGCAACGGCCTTGCCGCCTTCGCGAACGATAGCCTGGGCGAGAACGGTCGCGGTCGTGGTGCCGTCACCGGCGATGTCGTTGGTCTTCGAAGCAACTTCGCGAACCATCTGGGCGCCCATGTTCTCGAACTTGTCTTCCAGTTCGATTTCCTTGGCGACCGATACGCCGTCCTTGGTGATGCGCGGAGCGCCGAAGGACTTGTCGATGATGACGTTGCGACCCTTCGGGCCGAGCGTTACCTTCACTGCGTCAGCGAGGATATCGACGCCGCGCAGCATCTTTTCGCGCGCGGTACGGCCGAACTTAATTTCTTTGGCTGCCATGATAAAAACTCCCGGGCTGATGCCCAATTGGTTTTTGGAATGTGGAAAGTGATAACCGGCTCAGATCAGCCGATAACGCCCATGATGTCGGCTTCCTTCATGATCAGAAGGTCTTCGCCGTTGAGCTTGACTTCGGTGCCCGACCACTTGCCGAACAGAACGCGGTCGCCAGCCTTGACGTCGAGCGCGATGAGCGTGCCCTTGTCGTCACGGGTGCCGGTGCCGACCGCGACGATTTCGCCTTCCTGCGGCTTTTCCTTGGCGGTATCAGGAATGATGATGCCGCCCTTGGTCTTTGCTTCAGACTCGACGCGACGTACAACGACGCGGTCATGCAGCGGGCGGAAATTGGTGCTTGTCATTGTCTAATCCCTCGATCAAATGACTTCACGGATCGCATCGTGGATCCGATGGATGATATTAGCACTCTCCAGAAGTGAGTGCTAGCGGCTCCGAGATAGGGATGGCCGACGATTGAGTCAAGAATGGGTCGGTAAAATTCTTTTCCGGCGAAAATAGTTGACTTGTTTTGGGCTTTTTTGTCTAGTTTGCGCATGGGGTCTGCGAATGCCCCACGAGGCGTCACGCCATCATTTCGCGTCCAATCCCACGAAGGACGTAAATCATGGCTTCCTACAACGCTATCTCCACAGAAAAACTCGTCCGCCTGATCGGCACCCCCAAGGGGCCGGTTGTTATCGATGTGCGCGACGATGAGGATTTCGCCGCCCGGCCGCTTCTCCTGCCCGCTTCCTTCCGGCGTCGATATGAAGACGTGCGGCAATGGGGTGCGGATTATCGCAGCCGCTGGGTCGTCGTGGTCTGCCAGAAGGGCAAGAAACTCAGCGAGGGCGCCGCAGCCTGGCTGCGAAATGCCGGGGCTGTGGCGGAAACGCTGGAAGGCGGGTTCGAAGCCTGGCAGTCCGCCCAGCTGCCGCTTGTTCCGGTCGCTGTCCTGCCGGATGAAAATGCCGGCGGCGGCACGGTCTGGGTCACGCGCTCCCGTCCAAAGATCGACCGCATTGCCTGCCCCTGGCTGATCCGCCGCTTCATCGATCCGGCCGCAACGTTTCTCTTCGTCGCTGCCCCGGAAGTCGAAGCCGTCGCAGATCGGTTCGGCGCCACGCCATTCGACGTGGAAAATGCGTTCTGGAGCCACAGGGGCGAGGACTGTACCTTTGACACGATGGTCAAGGAGTTCGGTCTCTCATTTCCGGCACTTCAGCATCTGTCTTTGATTGTGCGCGCCGCCGATACCGACCGGCTCGATCTGGTTCCAGAAGCGGCCGGTTTGCTCGCGGCATCGCTCGGCCTTTCCCGTATGTTCGCCGACGATCTGGAGCAACTGGAAGCGGGGATGGCGCTCTATGATGCCTTTTATCGCTGGGCGCGTGACGCCACACAGGAAAAGCACGAATGGGTCCAGCACGTCGCGAAAAGGGCCAAAACCAATGAATGAGGCGGTGCAGGTTGAGGCTCCTCCTGCGCATCCGACATTCGCCGAGGCCGCCGGGGTCTGGGCGAAGATCGGGCTCCTCAGCTTTGGCGGGCCTGCGGGACAGATTGCCCTGATGCACAAGGAACTGGTGGAAGAGCGCCGCTGGATTTCCGAAAGCCGGTTTCTGCACGCGCTGAATTTCTGCATGCTTTTGCCAGGCCCGGAGGCCCAGCAGCTTGCCACCTATATCGGCTGGTTGCTGCATGGCGGGCGTGGCGGCATTGTTGCGGGAATGCTGTTCGTGCTGCCGGGCTTTTTCGTCATCCTCGGCCTGTCTTCGGCCTATGCGCTGTTTCAGCAAACCGACTGGTTGACGAGCCTGTTCTTCGGGTTGAAGGCAGCGGTGCTGGCCATCGTCATCGAGGCGGTCATCCGCGTCGGCCGCCGGGCGCTGAAAACCCGGTTTGCGGTGATCACCGCGGCACTCGCCTTCGCGGCGCTGTTCTTCTTCGATTTACCGTTTCCGCTTGTCGTTCTCGCGGCGGGCTTGGCCGGTTACACCGCCACCCGCGTGCAGTCGGTGAAGAAGATAACTGCAGCGGTGGTGAAAGGGGCGCTGTCCGACCAGCGCTCGGTCATCGACAGCGATTTCCCGGACATCGTTTCGTCCTGGAGCAGGGCGGTGAAAGTCCTCGGCATATGGGTTGCGCTTTGGATCGCGCCGTTCATAGCGATCGGCGCGATGATCGGCTTCGACAATGTCTACACCGCCATCGGCCTGTTCTTCTCGAAGATGGCGGTGGTGACCTTCGGTGGCGCCTATGCGGTGCTTGCCTACGTCGCGCAGCAGGCAGTAGCCACCTATCATTGGCTGAAGCCTGGGGAGATGCTGGACGGCCTGGCGCTGGCTGAGACGACGCCGGGGCCACTGGTGCTTGTGCTCTCTTTTGTCGGGTTCATGGCCGCCTTTCGCACGCCGCTCGGGCTCGATCAGCTCTGGGCCGGCGTGCTGGGGGCGACGCTTGCCACCTGGGTCACCTTCATTCCCTGCTTCCTTTGGATTTTCCTCGGCGCTCCATATGTTGAGACGCTGCGCAACAACAGGGCGTTGACGGGCGCGCTGGCAGCGATCTCGGCAGCCGTCACCGGCGTCATTCTCAATCTGGCGGTCTGGTTCGGTCTGCATGTCCTTTTTGCAGAGGTAGACCGCTATGCGATCGGGCCGCTTTCGATGCCGCTGCCCGCCTGGCAGACGTTCCAGCCGGCCGCATTTTTCCTGACGATTCTGGCCGCTCTGCTGATCTTCAGGCTGAAGCGCGGCATCGTCACCACGCTTGCAGTCTGCGCCGCCGCTGGCTGGGTGATCCGCATTTTTTGAAAAAATCCACCGCATGGAAAGCCCAAATCCTTGGGATTCGGACTTCATTTTCCGGATCGTGTCTTGTGTTTTCGGCGCTTGCCTGCGATGTCACCTCCAATAATTTTTTCTGCAGGAAGCCAGCATGGCCGCTCGGATCAACAGTTTTCGCGACATTGCCAGCCGCTATGATGTGGTTCTGTGCGACGTCTGGGGCGTGCTGCACAATGGCATCGCGGCTTTCAAGGAAGCCTGCGAGGCGTTGATCGAGGCGCGTTCGCGCGGGTTGACCGTCGTTCTCATCACCAATTCCCCCCGTCCGCATCCCGGCGTCATCGTTCAGATCCGTGGTCTTGGCGTGCCGGATACGGCCTATGATCGCATCGTGACGTCAGGTGATGTCACCCGAGCGCTGATCTCGGCCGGACAAAAAAAGATCTATTTCATCGGCGCCGAGAAGGATTTCCCCCTGCTCGACGGGCTCGATGTCGACATGGTTTCCTCCGAAAGTGCCGAAATCATCGTTTGCGCCGGTTTCTTCGACGACGAAACGGAAACGCCGGATGATTACCGCGCCACGCTCGCCGGGCTTGCCCGCCGCAAGATCCCCTTCATCTGCGCCAATCCGGACCTGGTGGTCGAGCGCGGCCACCGGCTGATCCCCTGCGCCGGCGCTATTGCCAAGGTCTATGAAGATCTCGGCGGCGAGACACGCATTTCCGGCAAGCCCTATGTGCCGATGTACCGGGCGTCGCTCTCGGAAGCCAAGGCGATCCGGGGCGGCATCGATCTGTCGCGGGTGATCGCCATCGGCGACGGCATGCCGACGGACGTCAAGGGCGCACAGGATTTCGGCCTTGACGTTCTCTATATCAGTGCCGGCATCCACGCGCGCGAATACATGAACGAGGAAAAGACCGACGAGACGAAGCTCAACGCTTTCCTCAAGAGTGAAGGGGCGACGCCGAAATGGTGGATGCCCCGTTTGGCCTGACGAGTTGGCGCTGTGACGATGACCGTATTCCATCGCAATGAGGCCCGACAGCCACTTCCCGAAGCACTGAGAGGCGGTGTGATCGCCATCGGCAATTTCGACGGCGTGCATCGTGGCCATCAATCCGTGCTGAACCGCGCGCTGGAGGAAGCCCGCGAACGGGGCGTGCCGGCGCTGGTGCTGACGTTCGAGCCGCATCCGCGCACCGTGTTCCGGCCTGATATCCCCGTGTTTCGCCTGACGCCGGCGCCGCTGAAAGCCCGTATCCTCGAAGGCATGGGTTTCTCCGCCGTCATGGAGTTTCCCTTCGATCGCACCTTCGCCGAGCTTTCGGCCTCCGCCTTCATCAAGACGATCCTGCTCGACTGGCTGCACGCCAGCCACGTCGTCACCGGCTTCGATTTCCATTTCGGTAACGGTAGGGAAGGTGGCCCGGCCTTCCTGATGGCCGCCGGTGGCGAGCATGGTTTTGGCGTGACGCTGGTCGACGCCTTCCGCGATGAAAACGCGTCGGTCATCTCCTCAAGCCATATCCGTGCACTGCTTGCCGAGGGCGATGTTGCGCAGGCAGCCGGTCTGCTTGGCTATCGTTACACGGTGGAAGCTGAAGTGATCGATGGCAAGAAGCTCGGCCGCACGCTGGGCTACCCCACCGCCAACATGCAGCTTCCGCCCGAAGTCGAGCTGCGCAACGGCATCTACGCCGTCAAGTTCCGCCGCCCCGACGGCAGCGTGCACAACGGCGTCGCCAGTTTTGGCAAGCGCCCGACCGTCGACAGCGACGGCCACGCGTTGCTCGAAACCTTCGTCTTCGATTTCAATGACAGCCTCTACGGCGAGGTCTGTTCCGTCTCCTTCTTCGGCCATCTGCGCGATGAGCTGAAGTTCGACGGACTCGATCCGCTGGTCGTGCAGATGAAGAAGGATGACGAGGAGGCGCGCGCCTTGTTATCCGGCGTCAAGCCGCTCAGTATTATCGACAGCAAGGTCGCCTTTGCGGCTGATTCAATTCCCGAAGGATAATCCCGATGGCCACCACGCCCCGCCGTCCCGTCAGCGCCATGGATGCCGCAGAAGCACTGTTCAAGCCGGTCAAGAAGCCGGCGGCTCCAGCCGTTGAGAAGCGTGCGCTGCCGGAGGTGAAGGAGCTCGTATCCCTGAAGCTCGACAGCGCCATCGTGGAGTTTTTCCAGGAGGGCGGCCCGGGCTGGCAGGATCGCATCAATGATGCCCTGCGCGCGGTGATGCAGAACGAGCGCGGCGCATAACCTTCCGGCGCGAGCCAAAGGCCATCTTGGTCGCCGCAAGCCTCTTCCTTTTCACGCGAAAACCGCTTAAACAACCGCCACCATGACCCGATATCGTCGATTGATACGTGATCAGCGAATTATTGGCCCGGCCTTCCCAGCGCTTTGATAGCCGCCGGAAGGTCCGGGTTTTAGGCGTTCCACCGGACGCCACCGTTATCCCCTTGAAGACATCCCCTTCGCATGCGCGGCGACACGCGCTTACAAGTGATTGCAAAAACCATGACCGATACCGTTGAAACGATCGACTATTCGAAAACCCTCTATCTGCCCGAGACCGATTTCCCGATGCGCGCCGGCCTGCCGCAGAAGGAGCCGGAAACCGTTGCCCGCTGGCAGCAGATGGACCTTTACAAGAAGCTCCGCGCCTCCGCCGCCGGCCGTGAAAAATTCGTGCTGCATGACGGCCCTCCCTATGCCAACGGCAACATCCACATCGGCCACGCGCTGAACAAGATCCTCAAGGATGTCATCACCCGCTCGTTCCAGATGCGCGGTTTTGACTCGAACTACGTTCCGGGCTGGGATTGCCACGGCCTGCCGATCGAGTGGAAGATCGAGGAAGAGAATTACCGCGCCAAGGGCAAGGCCAAGCCTGATCTGAAGCAGCCCGACGCGATGATCGAGTTCCGCAAGGAATGCCGCGCCTACGCCGAAAAGTGGATCAAGATCCAGGGCGACGAATTCAAGCGCCTCGGCATCGTCGGCGATTTCGACAATCCGTACCTGACGATGAACTTCCACGCGGAAAGCCGCATCGCCGGCGAACTCTTGAAGATCGCCATGAGCGGCCAGCTCTATCGCGGCTCCAAGCCGATCATGTGGTCGGTCGTCGAGCGCACGGCGCTGGCGGAAGCGGAAGTCGAGTATCATGACTACGAGAGCGACACGATCTGGGTGAAGTTCCCGATCGAGAGTGTTGTGACAATTGGCGACCCTGTACAGGCTGCGTCCTATATGGATGATCTCCGTGGAGCCCACGTTGTCATCTGGACCACCACGCCTTGGACCATCCCGGGCAACCGCGCCATCGCCTATTCGCCGAAGGTTGCTTATGGTCTCTACGAGGTCACTGCTGCTGAGAACGATTTTGGCCCGCGCCCAGGCGAAAAGCTCATCTTTGCTGATGCGCTTGCTGAAGAATCTGCGGCCAAGTCCAAGTTGACCTTCAAGCGCCTTCGCAACGTATCTGCTGACGATCTCGCGGCGATCACCGCCGCGCACCCCCTCAAGGGCATCGGTGGCGGCTACGAATATACCGTCCCGCTGCTCGCCGGCGATCACGTCACCGACGACGCCGGTACCGGTTTCGTGCACACCGCTCCCTCTCACGGCCGCGAAGACTTCGAGGCCTGGATGTCCAGCATCAAGGAACTCGAAGCGCGCGGCATCGACCCCCGTATCCCGTTCCCGGTCGATGACAGCGGCACTTACACCGCTGATGCCCCCGGCTTCGAGGGCGCGCGCGTCATGGACGACAACGGCAAGAAGGGCGATGCCAACGACCGCGTCATCAAGGCGTTGATCGAGCGCAACGCGCTCTTTGCCCGCGGCCGCCTGAAGCATTCCTATCCGCACTCGTGGCGCTCCAAGAAGCCGATCATCTTTCGCAACACGCCGCAGTGGTTCGTCTATATGGACAAGGACCTCAAGGACGGCACGACGCTGCGCACCCGCGCGCTGACCGCGATCGACGACACCCGCTTCGTGCCGTCAGCCGGCCAGAACCGTTTGCGCGCCATGATCGAGCAGCGTCCGGACTGGGTGCTGTCGCGCCAGAGGGCGTGGGGCGTGCCGATCTGCGTATTCGTCGATGAAGAGGGCAATGTTCTGCAGGACGAGGGCGTCAACGCCCGCATCCTCGAAGCCTTTGACGCCGAAGGTGCCGACGCCTGGTTCGCAGCCGGTGCCAAGGAACGTTTCCTCGGCAACGGTCACGATCCGGAAAAGTGGACCCAGGTCATGGACATCCTCGATGTCTGGTTTGACTCTGGCTCGACCCACACCTTCACGCTGGAGGATCGCCCGGACCTGAAATGGCCGGCCGACGTCTATCTCGAAGGCTCCGACCAGCATCGCGGCTGGTTCCATTCCTCGCTGCTGGAATCTGCCGCCACCCGCGGCCGCGCGCCCTATGACACGGTCATCACCCATGGCTTCACCATGGATGAGAAGGGCCAGAAGATGTCGAAATCGCTCGGCAACGTCGTCTCGCCGCAGGATGTGATGAAGGACTCGGGCGCCGATATTCTGCGCCTCTGGGTCATGACCACCGACTACTGGGAAGATCAGCGCCTCGGCAAGACGATCATCCAGACGAATGTCGATGCCTATCGCAAGCTCAGGAACACCATCCGCTGGATGCTCGGCACGCTGGCCCACGACAAGGGCGAGGAGATCGCCCGTGACGAGATGCCGGAACTCGAGCGCCTGATGCTGCACCGTCTGGCCGAACTCGATGTCGTCGTGCGCGAAGGCTACGACGCCTTCGATTTCAAGAAGATCGCGCGCGCGCTCATCGATTTCTCGAATGTCGAGCTGTCGGCCTTCTATTTCGACGTGCGCAAGGACACGCTCTATTGCGACGCCCCGTCGAGCCCGCGCCGTCTTGCAAGCCTTGCGGTCATCCGCAAGCTGTTCGAATGCCTCGTCACCTGGCTTGCCCCGATGCTGCCCTTCACCACCGAAGAAGCATGGCTGTCGCTGAAGCCTGATGCCGTCTCTGTGCATCTGGAGCAGTTCCCGCATGTGCCGGCCGAGTGGCTGGACCCAGCATTGGCGGAGAAGTGGAAGAAGATCCGCACCGTGCGCAAGGTCGTGACCGGCGCACTGGAAGTCGAGCGCCGCGAAAAGCGCATCGGCTCCTCGCTGGAAGCGGCTCCTGTCGTGCACGTCGCTGACGCCGAACTGCGCACCGCCCTCGAAGGTCAGGATTTCTCGGAAATCTGCATCACCTCCGATATCCGCATTGTCGCGGATGGCGGCCCGGCCGATGCCTTCCGTCTGGATGATGTCGCAGATGTCAGCGTCGAGGCGACGCTTGCCGAAGGTCGCAAATGCGCCCGCTCCTGGCGCATAACTGCGGATGTCGGTTCCGATCCGGCCTTCCCGGACGTGTCGGCGCGCGACGCCGCGGCCTTGCGGGAGCTCGGCTTCGCATCCTGAGCCATAAGCCCAAAAGATCGGAACGCGGAAAACCTTTCACAGTTTTCCGCATTCCGTTTTACGGTTTGTTAACCGTTTGAATTGCTCTTTTAGGGAGGCTCCGGTAAAACCTGCCTGAAATTTGGCGGATTTTCACGCCATGGGGCGCGGGGCGGTCTCCAATTTGGTGTCGAGCCGGCTTTGCTGGAAGGGTTTTGATGGGAATGACACGAGAGTTTCGAGTGTATGCCGCCGTTGCAGGCATTGTTGCCGGCAGTGCGATCCTGACCGGTTGCCTGGGCGATCCCACCTATGGCACCAACAAATCGTCCGGTGAGCACCTGCTTGATGACCTGGGCAGCGCCGTCAGCCTTGAGACGCCCGATGCCAAGGATGCTGCCAAGGTGAAATACCAACCGCGTGGCGCCCTCGTGCTGCCGGCGGAGCAGGAAAAGACCGCGCTCGTCCAGCCGCAGGAATCGGCCACCAAGGACAATCCGCAATGGCTGGAATCGCCGGAGGACACCCGCCAGCGCCTGCGCGAAGAGGCAGACGCCAATGCCGACGATCCGACCTACGTCTCGCCGCTCGCCAAGTCCAACGCAAACGGCCGCGCCCTGACTGCCAAGGAGCAGCAGGACGCCTATCGCGAAGCCCGCAAGGTGCAGATGGGCGCCTATGCCGACAAGCGCCGCTTCCTCAGCGATCCACCGCTCGAATATCGCAAGCTGCCGGAAGAAGCGACCGCCGATCTCGGCGAGCCCGAGAAGGACAAGGAACGCCGCCGCAAGAAGGATGCCCAGATTCAGGGCACCGGCAAGAAGTGGTGGCAGGTCTTCTGATAATACTGGCCCGAAGCTCGCTTCGGGCCTTTTGCTTTCCGTGGTGGTTTCCCTCTTCTCCCCAGCGGGGAAAAGATGCCCAAAGGGCAGATGAGGAGAGCTCCGCCGAGAATTCCGAGCCAGCCGCCTTTACCCCCCTCTGTCGGCTCTGCCGACATCTCCCCCTCAAGGGGGGAGATTGGGTCGAGAGGCCGCCTCCTGCCAATCTCCCGCTTGAGGGGGAGACGCCCGACAGGGCAGAGCGGGGGGGGGAGGGCGGCAAACTCAGCTCGCCGATAAACCCTTGTCCTGCTTCGCATAATCTTCCACTCCTGATCGGGTTCCCTCCATGACGCTTTCCATCCGCCAAGCCATGCGCGCCGACGTGCCGGTAATCCTCAACTTCATCCGCGAACTTGCCGTCTACGAAAAGGCGGGTCATGAAGTCGAGGCTACCGAGGCTACCGAGGCTTCGCTGGAAGAAGCATTGTTCGGCCCGGATTCGGTCACGAAAGCCGCTATCTGCGAGAGGGATGGCGTGGCTGCTGGATTTGCCTGCTGGTTCCTGAGCTTCTCCACCTGGCAGGCAAGGAACGGCCTTTATCTCGAAGACCTCTATGTGACGACCGAACACCGCGGTTCCGGCGCCGGCAAGGCGCTGCTGCGCCATCTGGCCAAGATCGCGATCGACACCGGCTGCGGCCGCTTCGAATGGAGCGTGCTCGACTGGAACGAGCCCGCCATCCGCATCTACGAGGCGATCGGTGCCGAGCCGATGAGCGAATGGACGCGCTACCGCCTGTCCGGACAGGCCCTCGCGACCTTCGCGGCGGGCTGAACAGCTTCAAAAAAATCTCAAGAAAATTTCGTCTGGCTGTCGATCTGCCCGATGCTTGTTCGTCGTATGCTCAGGAGAGCCGCAGTGGCTTCCAAGACCAGAGGAGTAAGACGATGCGTGTGATGGTGATCGTAAAGGCGACCGAGGATAGCGAAGCGGGCATCATGCCCACGACCGAACTCCTGGAAGCCATGGGCAACTACAATGAAGAGCTGGTCAATGCCGGCATCATGCTGGCCGGCGATGGCCTTCATCCCTCGGTCAAGGGCAAGCGGATTGCATTCGATGGCCCAAGCCGCACCGTCAGCGACGGCCCCTTCGCAGAAACGCGCGAACTGATCGCCGGGTTCTGGCTGTGGGAAGTCAAGGACATGGCCGAAGCGGTCGAATGGGCGAAACGCTGCCCCAACCCCATGCTCGGTCCAAGCGAACTCGAAATCCGTCAGGTTTTCGAAGCTTCCGATTTCGGCGCGGAGCTGACGCCCGAAATCGCAGAGCAGGAAGAGCGGCTGCGCGAGAAGCTCACGAAGGCCTGAGCCTGATTGCTGTCGTCTTGTCGGGCGCCATGTTCTTCCCATAAGCTCGCGGCGTGACGACGAGAGAGATACATCAGGCAATTGAAACGGTATTCCGCATCGAGCGGGCAAGGCTGATCGGCGGCCTCGCCCGGATGGTGAGGGACATCGGTCTAGCCGAGGAGCTGGCGCAGGATGCCCTCGTGATCGCGCTTTCCGAATGGCCGAAGACCGGGGTTCCGGCAAATCCGGGGGCTTGGCTGACGGCCGCCGCCAAGAGGCGGGCAATCGATGGTTTCCGCCGTCGCGAAATGCAGGCGCGAAAGCATGCCGAGATCGGCCGTGACATCGAGAGCGAGCAGGCATCGGGTGTCGAGCACATCGAGGCCGCCATGGACGACGATATCGGCGACGAACTCTTAAGCCTGATCTTCACTGCCTGCCATCCGGTGTTGTCGCCAGAGGCGCGTGCAGCCCTGACGTTGCGGTTGATCGGCGGGCTGACGGCGCAAGAGATCGCCCGCGCCTTCCTCTCCAGCGAAGCCACCATCGCTCAGCGCATCGTCCGCGCCAAGAAGACCATTGCCAAGGCGGATCTCGTCTATGAGGTTCCACGCGGCGAAGAGCGGCGGGCGCGGCTGGAATCAGTGCTGTCGGTGATCTATCTGATCTTCAACGAGGGCTATGCCGCGACCAGCGGACCGGACCTGATACGCCCGACGCTCTCTCTTGAGGCGCAACGCCTGGGCCGCATCCTTGCAGGCCTGATGCCAAACGAACCGGAGGTGTTCGGCCTGCTCGCACTCATGGAGTTACAGTCCTCCCGTTTTGCCGCCCGCGTCGGCGCGGACGGCCTGCCGGTGCCGCTCGATAAACAGAACCGGGCCAGATGGGACCGCCTGGCGATCCGCCGCGGTCTGGCTGCCCTTGAACACGCCCATGCACTTGGCGGCGCGTCAGGACCTCACGTGCTCCAGGCCGATCTCGCCGCCTGTCATGCAAGGGCGCTGAAGGCAGAGGATACGGACTGGGAAAGGATTGCCGGCCTTTATGACCGGCTTGTCGAGGTCATGCCGTCACCGGTCGTCGAGCTCAATCGCGCCGTTGCCTACACCATGGCTTTCGGCCCGGATGCTGGCCTGGAGATCGTCGAAGGGATCGAGAAGAGCGGTGCGCTTGCCAACTACGCCCTGCTGCCGGCGGCCAAAGGAGACTTCCTCTTCCGCGCGAACCGCTTGTCGGAAGCGAAAGTGAAATTCCAGGAAGCGGCGGCGCTGAGCAAGAATGAGAAGGAAAAGGTCTTCTTGCTTATACGTGCCGCCGATTGTCGTTAGGATTCAATCCCGCCGTTCCCGAAAGAACTCCCTGAGAATGGCGCTTGCCTCGCTTTCGGCCATGCCGGAATAGACATCCGGCTGGTGGTGGCAGGTGGGCTGACGATAGAAGCGAACGCCGTTGTCGACGCCGCCGCCCTTCGGATCCTCCGCCCCATAGTAAAGACGCCGGATGCGGGCAAAGGAGATCGCCGCGGTGCACATGGTGCAGGGTTCGAGCGTGACGTAGAGATCGGCATCGATCAGCCGCTCGGAGCCCAGTTTCGCGGATGCCTCCCGAATGGCTTCGATCTCTGCATGGGAGGATATATCGTTGAGCTCACGGGTGCGGTTTCCAGCGCGCCCGATGACCTCGCCGGCATGCACGACGACAGCACCGATCGGTACTTCACCGCGTTCGCCGGCGCGGCGGGCCTCGTCGAGCGCCAATTCCATGAAACGATTGCGGTCAGTCATCCGGAAGACCCGTGATATTTTCTCTTAACCCTTGGCCCCCGACCTGATAGGACAGCCTCAAAAGGCAGGCAACACAAATGACACCCAAAGACAAGTCCGAACGCCCCGGAGCCAAGCGCGCCGGCCAGGCGAGCAAATTCTCCGCAGGCAAGCCTCGGAGCGACAAGCCCTATGGCGACAAGGCCGACAGGGCTGACAAACCCTATGGCGCAAAGCCCTTCGGCGATAAGCCGCGCGGCGGCAAGCCCGTGGGCGCAAAATCCGCACCCCGCTCGCCGAAGCCGGAAGCAGACGCAGACAGGCCGCGTCGACCACGGCCGGCGGCTGCCGAAACAGCTTCGGCAGCGCCCGATGAGCCGCAGCGCATTTCCAAGATCCTTGCCCGCGTCGGCGTCGCGTCACGCCGCGATATCGAGCGCATGATCATGGAAGGTCGTGTTTCGCTCAACGGCAAGGTGCTGGATTCGCCTGTTGTAAACGTGACGCTGGCGGATAAGATCGAAGTCGACGGGCAGCCGATCCGCGGTATCGAGCGTACACGCCTCTGGCTCTATCACAAGCCGGCCGGGCTGGTGACCACGAATTCCGATCCGGAAGGCCGTGCCACCGTGTTCGACCGCCTGCCGGAAGACCTGCCGCGCGTTCTCTCCATCGGCCGCCTCGACATCAACACCGAAGGCCTGCTGCTGCTGACCAATGACGGCGGTCTCGCCCGCGTGCTCGAACTGCCCGCCACCGGCTGGCTGCGCCGCTACCGCGTGCGCGCCCACGGCGAGATCGACCAGGCTGGCCTCGACAAGCTGAAGGACGGCATCGCCGTCGACGGCGTGCTCTATGGCAGCATCGAAGCGACGCTCGACAAGGTTCAGGGTTCCAACGTCTGGATCACCATGGGTCTTCGCGAAGGCAAGAACCGCGAGATCAAGAACGTGCTCGGCGCGCTCGGCCTCGAGGTCAATCGCCTGATCCGCATTTCCTACGGTCCGTTCCAGCTCGGTGAACTGGCGGAAGGCCACGCCCAGGAAATCCGCGGCCGCACGCTGCGCGACCAGCTGGGGCCGCGCCTGATCGAAGACGCCAAGGCCAATTTTGAAGCGCCTATCTTCGATGCCGCGCCGGAAGAGGAAGAGAAGCCGAAGAAGACTGAGCGTCCCGCATGGGGAGGCGAGGACCGCGGAGGGTTCCGTGAGAAGCCGTCCGACAAACGCGAACGCGCGCTGTCGCGCCTCGACACGCGCCGTGATGAACGTGGCGGTGGCCGTCCGGATCGCAAGGGCGGTCGTGACGAAGCTCCATCCTTTGCAGATCGGCCGAAGCGCGAACCGGCTCACCGTGCCCGCAAGACCAACGTCTGGATGGCGCCGGGCGCTCGCCCCGTTGCCGAAAAGAAACCGAAGGGCACCGAAGCCGCTGCAGCCGATACGCCGCTGCGCCGCGAACGCCCGGAAGGCGCGCCGAAGTCGAAGCGCTACGGCCGTAACAACGAAGGACAGCTGGTGAAGTCGGGTCGCAAGTTTGATCCGGATCGCAAGCGGCCCTCCAGCATGGATCGGCCCGACAGCGGCCCACGCGTCGTCGTCAAGCGCGCGGAAGACGACAACGACTGGATCCGTGGCGAGGAAGCTCCGCAGCGTGACGATCGTCGCGATGGCGGTGACCGCAAGCGCGGCTTCGGCGGTGACGACCGCAAGCCCCGTGATTTCGGTGATCGCCCGCCGCGCCGCGAAGGTGCAGGCGGCTTTTCGGATCGCGCCCGTGGAGATCGCCCGGACGGAGAGCGTCCGCGCAAGCCGTTTGGTGACAAGCCTGCTGGCGGCAGGCCGTTCCGTGAGGGTGGCGACCGCAAGCCGAGAGACTTCGGCGATCGGCCGGAAGGTGATCGTCCGCGGGGCAAAAGCTTTGGCGGAAAGAGCTTCGGAGGCGACAAGCCTGCGGGTGCCCGACCTGCCGGCAAGCCTTTCGGTGCTAAATCCGGTGGTCCGCGCGGCGGTAAACCCGGCGGCCGTCCGGCTGGTGGAAAGCCTTCGGGTCGACCCTCCGGTAGCGGCAAGCCTGCCGGCGGTGGCAAGCCGCGCGGTCGCGGGAACTGATCGGTCGTGCGCATCGTCGGCGGTGAATTTCGTGGGCGCGCATTGGCCGCGCCCAAATCCAACGACATCCGGCCGACGACCGACCGGACGCGCGAAAGCCTGTTCAATATCCTGAGCCATACCTATCCCGAGGCGCTGGATGACACGCGCGTCATCGACCTGTTTGCCGGCACCGGCGCGGTGGGGCTCGAGGCCCTGTCACGTGGTTGCCGTCAGGCACTGTTCGTGGAGCAGGGCGTCGAAGGCAGGGGGCTGTTGCGCACCAATATAGAAACCTTCGGCCTGCAGGGACGCGCGAAAGTCTTTCGCCGCGATGCCTGCGATCTCGGCTTTGTCGGAACCACCGAACCGTTCCATTTGCTTTTCGCAGATCCGCCCTATGGCAAGGGGCTGGGCGAGAAAGCTTTGGCTTCCGCTGCCGCCGGGAGCTGGCTGGTGCCTGGCGCGCTTGCCATTCTTGAGGAGCGCACCGACGTGCAGCCGGGGCTCCAGGACGGTTTCCGTTTTCTGGAAGATCGCCAGTTCGGTGATACGCGCATGCACTTCTATCGTTACGGCTCTTGAAGCAGCGGCGAGGGGCGGGATGGATCAGCAGTCAAAAAGCGAACACGCCCCTTCATCTCCCAGCATCGCGCTTGCCCTTGGCGGCGGCGGTGCCCGGGGCATCGCCCATATCCACGTCATCGAAGTGCTGGATGAACTCGGGCTGAGGCCAAAAATGATTGCGGGCTCCTCCATCGGCGCCATCATGGGCGCTGCCATGGCGGCCGGCATGCGCGGCACCGACATCCGCAGCCATACCTTGACGGCGATCAGCCGCCGCGGCGAGCTGATGAACAGGCTCTGGCGGCTGCGGCCTGCCAGCTTTGTCGAGGCTGTAAAGGGTGGCTTGGGACTCGGTCGCTTCAACCTCGAACGCGTACTCGATGCCTTTCTTCCGGATGCCATTCCGCGCGATTTCGCCGATCTCGCCATTCCGCTGAAAATCATGGCGACGGACTATTACGGCCAGAGCGAACATGTCTGCGCACGTGGCGACTTGCGGCAGGCGATCGCTGCATCCGCCGCCATTCCGGCTCTCTTTCGCCCGGTGAAGATCGATGGCCGTGTGATGATCGATGGCGGCGTCTATAATCCCGTGCCCTTCGATCACCTGCATGGCAAGGCCGATATAGTCATCGGCGTCGATGTCGTCGGCGGCCCGGAGGGGGATGGCAAGACGCTGCCCAGCCGGATCGACAGTCTGTTCGGCTCCGGTCAGCTGATGATGCAGTCGATCATCGCCATGAAGCTCAGGGCGCATCCGCCTGATATCTTCCTGCGTCCGGAGGTCAATCGTTTCCGGGTCCTGGATTTTCTGCGGGCGGAAGAGGTTCTGACTGCGACGGCCGGCGTGCGGGATGATCTCAAGCGTGCGCTGGAAGCCGCAATCGAGGCTCGTCTTAAGAGCCGGTAGAAATGGCTTGCTCTCTTCCCTCACGGGGAGAAGAGAGATCGTGGCCAAACCGCTACTCCGTCTTGCCCAACGACTGTGCCAGTGCCCTTGCCTGCTCGGGCAAAATCCTGTCGTCATCGTCATTGGCGGGTGTGACGGTTTCCCGTTTCGGCTTGATCAGAGGTTCGGGTTTGACGGGTTCGTGATGCAGCATGTCGCGGCCGGCCGAAAGTCCCTGGGTGGCCTGTACGGCAAGCCGCGCCTCGTCGCGGCGGCGGATGTCGTCGGTGATCGCCTGGGCCATATCGCCGCCGACACCAAGTCCCTCCAGCGTCTCCCGCCCGAAGACAAGACCGGATTCGAAGGTTTCGCGCAGCTCGTAATCGACATTTCGAGCCCGCAGCGACAGCGTGTGAACCCGGTCGTAGGAGCGGACGTAAAGTTTCGCATTGGGATATTCGGCCTGCAGGAGATCGACGATCCTGTCTGTTGTTTCCGTGTTGTGGGTGCAGATCGCAACGATCTTTGCCTTCTCGATGCCGGCCGCCCTCAAGACGTCGAGCCGGGTGCCATCGCCGAAATAGATGCGAAAGCCGAAGCCCGCCGCCTGACGTACGCGGGCGGCGGAATGGTCGATGATCGTCACCTCGCGGCCGCCGGCAAGCAGGATCTGCGAGGCGATCTGACCGAAGCGTGAGAAACCGATCATCAGCACGTCCGCACCTGCGCCGGCAAAATCCTCTTCCAGTTCCTCCGTCGCTTCCTCCTGTTCAACCACGAGGAAACGGGTGAGCGCGGACACGGCTGGCGTCAGCGCCATTGAAACAGTGACGATGACGGTCAGCAGCGACGAGGTGTCGGTGGAAAAGACGCCGGCAAATGCTGCCGCCGAAAACAGGACGAAACCGAACTCGCCCCCTTGCGGCAGAAGCAGGCCGATACGGATTGCATCATTGTGGCTGGAGCCGGTCAGCCGGCAAAGCGCGTAGATCACCGACGCCTTGATCAGCACCAGCAACGGTACCGCAATCAGGATCAGCCAGTAGTGATCGTAGATCACGTCGATCCTCAGCGAGAGACCGACCGCCATGAAAAAGAGCGCGAGCAGGATGCCGCGGAAAGGCTCGATGTCAGCCTCCAGCTCGTGGCGATAGGACGATTCTGCCAGAAGCACGCCGGCAAGGAACGAGCCCATGGCCATGGAAAGCCCGGCGAGCTGCATCATGGACGCGGCGCCGAGCACGATGAGCAGGGCGGCCGCGATCATCACCTCGCGCGCGCCCGTGCGGGCAAGCACCTGGAAAATCGGATTGAGCAGGTAACGACCGGCGATCACCATGGCCAGGATCGCCCCGATGGCGACGCCGAAATCCTCAAGCGGCGGTGTCGTGTCTTCCGGTGCCTGCAGCGCCAAAAGCGGAATGAGCGCCAGCAGTGGCACGATTGCCAGATCCTGCAGCAGCAGCACAGAGAAGGCCCGTTGCCCATAGCGTGTGTTGGTATCGTTCTTCTCGTCGAGGATCTGCAGCGCGAAGGCCGTTGATGACAGCGCAAGGCCGAAGCCGGTGATGACGCTGCCGGACCAGTCCAGAAGCCCGAACCAGAAGATGATAGGCGTCAGGATCGCGCCGGTAAGGATCACCTGGGCGGTGCCGAGCCCGAAAATATCCTTGCGCATCTGCCACAGGCGCGAGGGATTGAGCTCCAGCCCGATGACGAACAGAAGAAAGACGACACCCAGTTCGGCAAAGCCGAGGATCTGCTCGCCATCGCTGATCTGATGCAGCAGCGGGCCGATGATCACGCCGGCTGCGAGATAGCCGAGCACGGTTCCAAGCCCCAGTTTCCTGAAAATCGGTGCGGCAAAAACAGCGCCGCCGAGCAGCAGCAGGGCCTGGGAGGTAAGCGCGGGCGTCGTCGTCATGCCTGTTTTCTCTCTCGATCGGTCCAGCTGGCCGCTTCGTTTCGTCATCGATTGTCGGGTAGCAGCCCTCTACGGCGGGTTCTCCGGGGCGCATCACACAAGAATCATCGAATGCCCTTGATGCTGAGGCCACTGCACAATAAATGGGACAGGAATGAAAGGCTAAATCATGTCCGATGTTATCGATTCCGACGTTCTCCTGAAGCGGGCGTCCGAGCTTGTCGAGCTCGCGAAAAAGGCAGGGGCGGATGAGGCCGATGCCGTTGTCGTCCGGGGGCGTTCCCGCTCCGTGTCCGTCCGGCTCGGCAAGGTCGAGGCAACGGAATCCTCGGAGAGCGATGATTTTTCCCTTCGCGTCTTTGTCGGGCGCCGCGTCGCCAGCGTTTCGGCCAATCCCGGTTTCGACCTTAAGGTGCTGGCCGAGCGTGCCGTCGCCATGGCCAAGGCTTCGCCGGAAGATCCCTTTGCCAGCATGGCGGATGACGAGCGCCTTGCGAAATCCTATCCCGATCTCGAACTTTTCGACCCGACCGACGTCTCGACCGAGGCATTGACCGAGGCTGCCCTTGCTGCGGAAGCCGCAGCTCTCGCCGTTGCGGGCGTCACCAATTCCAGCGGAGCCGGCGCATCCTCCGGCATGGGTGGCATGGTTCTCGTCACCTCGCGCGGCTTTTCCGGTGCCTATATGGGAACGCGCTTCGGCCGCTCCGTCAGCGCCATTGCTGGTGAAGGCACCAGGATGGAACGCGACTATGATTTCGACAGCCGTCTCTATTTCGCCGACCTGAAATCCGCTGATGACATTGGCCGCACTGCGGGCGAGCGGGCCGTGGCCAGAATTTCTCCCCGCCAGATGCCGACCCAGCAGAACCTCACCGTGGTCTTCGATCCGCGCATGGCGCGTGGTTTCGTCGGGCATATCGCCGGCGCAATCAACGGTGCCTCGGTTGCGCGCAAGACAAGCTTCCTGCGCGACAAGATGGGCGAGCCGGTGATGAAGGCAGGTCTCACGATTACCGATGATCCGCTGATCGTTCGTGGTTCCTCGTCGCGCCCCTTCGACGGCGAAGGCATTACGGGCCAAAAGCTTTCGATGATCGAGGATGGGGTGCTGAAGCACTGGTTCCTGTCGACCTCGACGGCGCGGGAACTGGGGTTGGAAACCAACGGACGCGGCGTGCGCGGTGGCCCGGCAGTCAATCCCGGTTCCACCAACTTTGCGCTCGAGCCTGGAGATATCTCGCCCGAGGATTTGATCCGCTCCGTCGGCACCGGCTTCTATGTCACCGAGCTGATCGGCCAGGGCGTCAACATGCTGACCGGGGAATACAGCCGTGGCGCGTCCGGCTTCTGGATCGAGAATGGCGAGATCACATTCCCGGTCTCGGAGGTGACGATCGCCTCCAATCTCAAGCAGATGTTCATGGCGGTAACGCCGGCAAACGATATCGACCGCAAGTTCGGCGTTGCGGCGCCGACCCTTGCCATCGAGGGCATGACGCTCGCTGGAACGTAAGCGGTCAGGCGGCGGGGTTCTCACGTCGCCTCAACTGGAAAGACAAGCGCATGAACGCCGTCCACCCGTCGCCGGAACAATGGCTGAGGGACCTAGATCTGATCGTGACCGCCGCCAAGGCTGCGGGGGAAAAGGCGCTCACCTATTTCCGGCAGAATCCCGACGTTCAGTGGAAGAACGGCGGTCGTTCACCGGTGAGTGAGGCGGATTTCGCCGCCAACGACATCCTCAAGGAAAAGCTGCTTGCCGCACGGCCGAACTACGGCTGGCTTTCGGAGGAAACCGATGACGACGAGGCGCGCCTTGGCTGCGAGACCGTGTTCGTGGTTGACCCAATCGACGGCACGCGGGCCTTCATTGCCGGCAAGAATGTCTGGTGTGTCAGCGTTGCCGTGGTCCACGGCGGACGGCCAGTGGCAGGTGTGCTCTATGCACCGGCGCTCGACGAGCTTTTCGAAGCGTCGCTGACGTCGGTTGCCCGCAAGAACGGCATGGTCATCACCGCTTCGCCCGGCCACGAAGGTGTGATCCGCCGTATCGCGCTTGCGGAGGATGTCATCCCGGTTCTGGAAAGCGGTTACCGCACCGGCATTTCCCGCGTCCCGCATGTGCCCTCGCTTGCCTATCGGATCGCGATGATCGCGGACGGCACGATCGACGGTACCGTCGTCAAGAAAAACTCCCATGACTGGGATATTGCCGCCGCAGACCTGATCCTACGGAGGGCAGGCGGCTCGCTTTGCGACCTGCAAGGCCAGACGATCGTCTATAACAGGCCTGATGTGACGCACGGGGTCATGTGCGCTGCCGAAAATGCCGCCCTTTCGGCGTTGATTGCGGCTGCTCAGGGTCTGGAGAGCCATTGACCTTTCGGCTTGAATGCCGCAAACCACCCCCCAAAAAATACGTGTAAAAGAACGGACGACAAAGATGGCTCAGGATAGCAATAAGAAGCAGTTGCTTCATCTCGTATTCGGCGGTGAGTTGACCTCGTTGACCGGCCTGCACTTTCGCGATCTCGAAAAGCTCGACATCGTCGGTATCTATCCCAACTATGAGACGGCCCTGACCGCCTGGAAATCCAAGGCGCAGCAGACTGTCGATAACGCCCATATGCGTTACTTCATCGTTCACATGCACAAGCTTCTGGATCCGGAACAGGCCTGATGGGCTTGAGGCGCGGGTTGATGGCATTGCCGGCCAATTGTGTTCGCCAGCTGCCGGTTGGCGGATGCTTGTCGCGTAAGACGGTGGCTGTTCAATGAGCGGTTTGCTCGCGAAAGTCGCTCTGTCGGGCTATCGCTGGCTTGGCACCGCGATGTACCCGTTCGTCTGGTCCTATCTTGCTCTGCGTGCTGCAAAGGGCAAGGAAGATCCGAAGCGCCGGCAGGAGCGCTATGGCTATGCCAGCGCCCCGCGTCCGCAGGGGCCGCTCGTCTGGTTTCATGCTGCAAGCGTTGGTGAAACCAATGCCGTGATCCCGTTGATCAAGGAAGTCTCGCGCAGAGGCGTCTCGATCATCCTGACGACCGGCACGACGACATCGGCTCGCGTGGCCGTTGAACGTCTCGATCCAGGCATCATCCATCAATACGTGCCGCTGGATTTCAAGCCCGCCGTCAGCCGTTTCCTCGATTACTGGGAACCGGATCTCGCAATCATCGCGGAGTCGGAGATCTGGCCGATGACGATCATGGAGCTGGGGGAGCGCCACATCCCGCAGGTGCTCGTCAACGGCCGGCTTTCGGACCGCACCTTTGCCCGTTGGAAGAAGCGGCTGTGGCTGGCCGATGCCCTGTTCGAAAACCTTGCCCTGGTCATAGCCCAGTCCGATCTCGACGCGGATCGGTTTCGCACGCTTGGCGCCCTGCCTGTCATGGTTTCCGGCAATCTCAAGGTTGATACCGATGCCCCGCCCCATGATGCCGAAGCGCTGCGGCGCTATCAGGCGCAGATCGGCGGGCGCAAGACCTGGGCAGCGATCTCGACGTTCGAGGGCGAGGAAGCTGCCGCCGGCATCGTCCACCGTGCTCTCAAGGAACGCACCGGCCTCCTGACGATCATCGTTCCGCGCCATCCCGAGCGCAGCGATCAGATCGAGGCGATGCTGGTTTCCAAGGGGCTGACGGTTGCCCGCCGCACCCGCAACGATCCGTTGACGGCCGATACCGACATCTTCCTTGGCGATACGATCGGCGAGATGGGCCTCTATCTTCGCCTGACAGAAGTTGCCTTCGTCGGCCGGTCGCTGTTTGCGGAAGGCGGCCAGAACCCGCTGGAGCCTGCCATGCTCGGCTGCGCCATCCTGTCCGGTGGCAATGTCCAGAATTTCCGTGACACCTACCAGATGCTCGCCAAGAACGGCAGCGCCAAGATCATCCGGGATGTCGAGATGCTGGCCAAGGGGGTCAACTATCTGCTCGTCAACGACGAGATGCGTCGCAAGATGATCGATGCCGGGCTGGAAACCGTGCATGAAATGCGCGGCGCACTTTCGGCAACGGTGCGCGGGCTTGAGCCCTATATCAATCCGCTGACGGTTAAGGCCCGGCTTCAGCCGCGCAGGGATGCCTGAAGCCTATTTTCGGCTGGTACAGATGACGACCGACAAGGTGATTTCGGGCATTCTCTTCGACAAGGACGGGACACTGCTCGACTATGTCCGTAGCTGGGTCCCTGTGAACTACGAGGTTGCGCGCATCGCCGCCAATGGCGATGAAGAGCTTTCCAGGACGCTGCTGCGCGCCTGCGGTATGGACCCCGAAACCGGCCACGTGCTGCCCGATAGCCTGCTTGCTGCCGGCAATACGGTGGAGATCGCAACCGGCATGGTCGCCGCCGGCGCCCCCTATACGGTCGAAGGCCTGACCATCAAGCTTGATGGTCTGTTTGCCAATTCAGCCGATTATGCCGTGCCGGTCACCGATCTCGGAGCCTTTTTCGCCGACCTTCATGCAAAGGGCTACCGATTGGGCGTTGCCTCCAGCGACAACGAGAGGTCTATCCGGGAAACGGCCAAGCGCTTCGGCTTTGAAAACTATCTGCACTATGTCGCCGGTTACGACAGCGGTTTCGGCACCAAGCCGCAGCCGGGAATGGTCTTCGGTTTCTGCGCCGCGACCGGCCTTGCACCGCATCAGGTCGCCGTTGTCGGAGACAACAACCACGACCTGCATATGGGACGCAGCGCCGGTGCCGGCATGACGGTCGCGGTGTTGACCGGAACCGGTTCGCCGGCCTCCCTGGCCGAGGCCTCGGATTACTGCCTCAATGATATCACGGAGCTTGAAAGCGTTTTGCGGTAAGCTCCGTATCACCTACCGAAACAACTGCATCAGCAGCGACGGCGAATTATTGGCGATGTTGAGAGCCTGCACGGCCAGCTGCACCTGCGCCTGCACTGCCTTCAGCTTCATCGATGCGGTGTTCATGTCGGCATCGACGAGGCGGCCTACACCCTTGGTGATCGTGTCGGAAAGGGTGCGGTTGAAGTCCGTCTGGATCTCGATGCGCATGCTGAGCGAGCCGATCGTCGCGGCCCGGTCCGTCAGCTTCTGTTCGATCTCGTCATATCGGCTGATGAGCAGGTCGGTCGCATAGCCGACAAGGTCATCCGGCACTTCGCCCATGTGCGCGGCACTGAACGTGTCGTCCGTGTGGCCGGCATGGTTGAAGGACACGGCGGTGTGACCGTTGAACGCCGGCAGCCATGCTGTCGTCTTTGAAGGATCCGCGTTGGTAACGCCGCCGCTGAGACCATTGACATCCGGTACATCCGCAAGTCCGTCCATCAGCGTCAGGCCACCATTCTCGTTCTTGTAGTTGGCCTGGCCGAAGACGTTGAGGTTCATATAGTCGTAGACGTTAATCAGGCCGATCTTGCCCTTGGTGTAGTTCGACACGATCCCGCCAAAGACAAGATTGGTATCCGGCGGACCCATCTCGATATAGTTCAGCGTCACGCCATTGGCATCGACATAGGACTTCTCGGTGTAGTTCAGCTTTCCTGGTGCAAGCAGGTTACGGCCATTGAAGGAGGCGGATTCGGTCACCGACAGAAACTGCTTCTGCAGTTCGTAGACCTCGGCGCTGACCTTGTAGCGGTCGACACTCTGGTCTTTCATCAACACCAGCTTGTCCTTGATCTCGGAAGTGATGTCGACCACGTTTTCCATGGCCTGATAGCCGACATCGACGAGGGCTGCGCCGAGCTCCAGCGCATCGATGACCGTTGATGTCGCCTTGTTGGTGTTGCGCATGTCGGTGGCGATCGACCAGTAGGCGGCGTTGTCCGCCGCCTCCGAGATACGCAACCCGGTCGTGACCATATCCTGCTGCTTTGCAGCAGTGGTGTCGTTGTGGCGCAGGATCGCCAGTGCGGCCGTTGCCGCGGCGTTGAAACTCATGTCAGTCATTACAAAGTCCGCTACAAAAAAACAAAAACGGAGGTTACCAAGTGTGGTTAATCGAATGTCGCCGACAGTGGTTAAAACTCGGTATAATTGTATTGCTTGACGTGGGTCGAAACTGTTGTTTGACGGGTTGCTAATGGGCCTATCAAGGTCGCCCCAAACCCTTGCATTCTGAGGCGATATGGCCTTTTGTGTCGCTCAGAGGCCCCTGGGCTCAGCTTTACTTAGTTGATTTTTTTTCAGGCCTGACGCAATTTTTTTATGCTAGTCGGGCAAGTCTGTCGAAAAAATAGGTCCGACGGACGGGATGCTTATTCATGAGGGAAGGGACTGATCGCCGATGGTTTCTGAAGCACCACCGTTCTGGTGGACCAAGGCGGATTGGCGTGCGTATGCTCTTTCTCCGGTTGCATGGATCTACGGGCGTATTGCCGGGATGCGCATGGATCGCGCGCGGCGGGCAGCCATGCCGGTGCCGGTCATCTGCGTTGGAAACTTTACTGTTGGCGGTGCGGGCAAGACACCGACTGCGATTGCGCTTGCCCGCGCGGCCAAAGCCAGGGGGCTGAAGCCGGGGTTCCTGTCGCGCGGCTATGGCGGCACGCTCGATGTCACCACCGTTGTTGAACCCGCTCATCACCGCGCGCGGGATGTTGGCGACGAGCCGCTGCTTCTGGCGCGCGAGGCGCTGACGGTGATCTGCCGCAGGCGGGTCGAAGGCGCCCGGCGGCTGGTCGCCGAAGGTGCTGATCTCATTATCATGGACGATGGCTTCCAGAGTGCCCGGCTGCACTTTGACTATTCGCTGCTGGTCATCGATAGCCGCCGTGGTATCGGCAATGGCCATCTCGTCCCCGCAGGTCCGGTGAGAGCACCGCTGGGCCAGCAGTTGCGTCACGCATCAGCGTTGTTGAAGATCGGTGACGGTGACCGTGCCGATGCTCTGATCCGCAGCGCAGCCCGGGCAGGAAAGGCGATCTACGAGGCGAATGTTGTGCCGATTGGCCATCCGGCAGCGGACGGCAGGCCGGTGCTTGCCTGGGCGGGCATTGCCGATCCGGAAAAGTTCTTCCGCACCGTGCGCGAAACCGGCGCGGAAATCGGCGAGACCCGCAGTTTCCCCGATCACCATCATTTCTCGGAGGACGAGATTGCCGATCTTATCGATCACGCCGAAGGCAGGGGCTATCGGCTGGTCACTACGGCAAAGGACAAGGTGCGGCTCGGGCAGGAGCACGGCCGAGCCGGCGAACTTGCCGAAAAGACAGCGGTGATCGAGGTCGAAATTCGTTTCGACGATCCCACGTCTCCGGCCAAGATCATTGATGCTGCGGTCAGGGCGGCACGCACGCGGCTGCTGCGCAAGGGATAGGCCAGGGCGGCAGCCCTGCCTGCTTGCAAAAATCAGTTCAGCTCTTCTGGCCGGGAAGGGCGCCCGCGCGCTTTTCGGCATCGAAGGCGGCTTGGGCATCAATATAGGGTTCCTGGCGGGCAACGCTCCAGTAGCGAAGTTCATCGACGGGGATGGCCTTGCCCGTCATCGCGCAGGTGACGAACGAGCCCGGCAGTACGATCTGGAAATCACCATCGAGATAGCGGATCTTCGCTTCCCTGCTGCCGTTTCCTTCCGACCGGTTCATCATCCGTCGCCCTCGCATCCTGTTGACCTGACGTCAGCGGCCACGCGGCCGGGTGCCGGGGCGTCTGCTTCCTGTGCGTCTGCTGTAGCGCGGCCGAACGAGGATTTCCAGCGCATTTACGTGTTTCAGCTGCGTCCGAACAGACGTTCGATGTCGCTGAGCTTGAGCTCGATATAGGTCGGCCGGCCGTGATTGCACTGGCCGGAGCCGGGCGTTTGCTCCATCTGCCGCAGAAGCGCATTCATCTCTTCGGGCCGCATCCTTCGGCCGGACCGCACCGAGCCGTGGCAGGCCATGGTGGCGGCGAGATAATCGAGGCGGCTTGCAAGCCCCGAGGCCGTATCCCATTCGGCAAGCTCGTCCGCCAGCTGGCGCACAAGGCTAACGGCATCCACCTCTCCCAGCATCGCCGGGGTCTCGCGAACGGCGATGGCGCCGGGGCCGAAGCGTTCGATGCCAAGCCCCAACCGGAAAAACTCCTCCGCATGGCCCATCAGGCGATCGCAATCGTCTTCCGGCAGGTCGATGATCTCCGGAATGAGCAAAGCCTGCGCGGGTATCGGTCTGGCGTTCAGGCCTTTCCGCAGGGCCTCGAACACCAATCGCTCATGGGCCGCATGCTGATCGACGATCACAAGCCCATCGGCGGTCTGCGCAACGATGTAGTTCTCGTGAATCTGTGCCCGCGCCGCGCCCAGAGGGTGGGTCTGCTCGACGGCAGCTTCGCTTTGGGTGGGAGCCGGTTCGAAGACCTGCATACGCGCCGACGGTGCGGCCATTTCCTGAAAGCCGGCCTGCGGTGCCTCGGCGAAGGCGAAGGCGGCAGACCCTTCGAAATTGGCGGGACGATAGGGAGAGGTGTTGGCGTTCCAGTTGGTGGCTGGCCGCGGTTGCTCGGGGCGGAAGGCGCGCATGAGGCCACTCGCACCCGTCGTCGAGGCCCGGTCGCCATTTTCGGCCAGTCCCTGGCGGATGGCGCCGATGATCAGGCCGCGCACCAGCCCGGGATCGCGAAACCGCACGTCGGACTTTGCCGGGTGCACATTGACATCGACCAATTCAGGATCGATCGTCAGGGAGAGGACCGCAACCGGATAACGGCCCTGCGGAATGGTTTCGGCATAGGCGGCGCGCAGGGCCGACCAGATCAGCTTGTCCTGTACGGGCCGGCCATTGACGAAAGCATATTGCTGCAGGGAATTGCCGCGATTGAAGGTCGGCACACCGGCGAAACCTGACAGGTGCACGTCTTCGCGCTCGGCATCGATCTCTATCGAATTGTCGCGAAAATCGCGGCCCAGCACCTGCGCGATGCGTGCCAGCCGGTCGCTCCCCGTGGCTGCGAATTCGAGCGTTGTGCGGTCCGATCCTGACAGGACGAAGCGAACCTGCGGAAAGGCAATCGCCATGCGGCGAACAACGTCCGAAATGGCGGAAACTTCCGCCCGCTCCGACTTCATGAATTTCAGCCGTACGGGTGTTGCAAAGAAAAGATCGCGCACCTCGACGACGGTGCCGGTATTGGCAGCGGCCGGCTTGACGGGCTCGACCTTGCCGCCGGTGATGGCGATTTGCGCGCCCCGGTCGGCGCCGGCCTGCCGGCTGGAGATCGTGAGTTTGGCGACCGACCCGATCGAGGGCAAGGCTTCACCGCGAAAGCCGAGCGTGCGGATATCGCTCAAGCCCGTATCGAGTTTCGAGGTGCAATGGCGCCGGACGGCGAGTTCCAGATCACCGGCACTCATGCCGCTGCCGTTGTCGCTCACGCGCAGCAGCGTCTTGCCGCCGCCTGCAGTGGCGATCTCGATTCGCGTCGCACCGGCGTCGAGCGCGTTCTCTATCAGCTCCTTGGCGGCACTGGCGGGACGCTCGATGACTTCGCCGGCGGCGATCTGGTTGATGAGAGTTTCGGAAAGCTGTTTGATCGGCATGGCCCATTGTCGGGGATTCTGTGCCGTGTGGAAAGGGCCGCGATGCGAACATCCCCACGAGATCTGATGGACCCCGCAAGACGTGCATTCCCGAAACGGCGGAGAGGTCTTTAATCAGGCCTTAATATAAAGCTGCGATTTTTGCCGAAGAACCTGAATGAGCACGGGTTTTGTCCTTTGGAAACCATCGCGTCGCTGGCCGCGCTGGAGTTGAGTTCCCTCGGCGATGCCTGTGAGGCGTCTTCGTCAGCATGTCCCCGAAAAGAAGCCGTCAAGGTGAAATGAGGACTATGCAATGACTGATGTGGCGTCGTCCGGCGCAGACATCCATGGAGTGACGCTCGAGGCGACTTTGGACGCTCTTGGCCTGGCCATTCTGGTCTGTGACAAGAACGACGAGTTCGTCTTCGCGAGCCGTCCGATCTTGCAGCTCTTTGCCATTGCTCCCGAATTCATCGCACCCGGCACGCGACTGCGCGATTTCCTGGGCGCCGTTTTCGATGTCGGCTTGAGGGGCGGAACCTCTCCGGAAAAGAGCCGTCGGCGCGTCAACCGCGACGATTGGATCGCAGAGCGGATTTCCCATCATTGGCGCGAACGATACGAAACGGTGCAGCGGCTGGGCCAGCAGCGCTGGGTCAGCGTGCGCATGCGCCGGCTGCCGACCGGCATGGGCGTCGTGTCCTTCACCGACATTTCCGAGCAGAAGAAGCGCGAAGAGCAGCTCCAGATCGACATGGACCGTGTTGGCGTTACCGAAAACATCCTCGACGATCTGCCCAATCCGATTTTCGTCAAGGACCGCGGCTTGACCTATGTCGGCGTCAACAAGGCGTTCTGCACCATACACGGCATCCTGCCCGAAGCCATTCTTGGTCGTTCCGCCTGGGACCTGGTCGATCCGGAACTTGCAGAGAAATTCGAGATATCCGATCGGCATGTGCTGGAAACCGGCGAGATGTTCTCGCTCGCCGAGCAGATCGTGCGCAATGACGGCGAAGACATCTGGGTCCTGACGCGCAAGTTCCGCATCGGGGAGGCCGGCAAGCATATGCTGGTCACATGCATGAGCGATGTGACCGATCTGGTGGCGGGCCGCGAGATCGACATCAACGAACCCTTGCGCATCAAGGACTTTGACGCCTTCGAACCGGCGCAGAATTGCTACGACCCGTTCCGCTCCATCGATGTCCAGCATCTGAGGGAAGCGGTCTCCATCATTGAGCCGGCTTTGCCGGTGACCCGGCGTGCGCTCGTCATGAGCCATGCCGAGGTATTCGAGCAATCGCTTGTGCCGCAGCTGCGGAAATGGGGCTTCGATGCCTGCGCAGTCACGAGCCTTGATGAGCTGATGGCCTTTGGCGAGATTGCCTCAGCGTCCTCCGTGGCCATCGACATTCTCCTCGTCGATGCCGCCAGCACCGAAATACGCGCGATCCTTTCCGCCTGGAATGCATCGCCCTTCCTGCTTGTCGGACGCGACTGGAGAACTGCCGAACTCCATGCGGACATCACAGCGCTTCTCGCAAACGTAGAGGCGCCGCAGGTCGAAGCCCATGGCTTGCCGGCCGATTGGGATATCATCGTGTCCGAACCGGGCGAGCAGGCAATCCACGTCGCCGAGGTCGATGTCATCGTCGCCGAAGACAACGAGATCAACCAATTCGTCTTCGCCCAGATTCTCGAAGGACTCGGCATCAGCTACCGCATCGCCGCAAACGGCGAGGAGGCCGTGCGGCTGTGGCAGCAGCATCGGCCGAACCTTGTGCTGATGGATGTCGCGATGCCTGTCATGAATGGTTTCGACGCAGCGCTTGCCATTCGCGCGGCTGAGGGTGGAGGCTCCACCAGGACGCCGATCATCGCCGTCACGACACCTGCGATCGATCTCGATGTCGAGCGAAGCCGTGCTGCCGGCATGGATGATCATATCACCAAGCCGATCAGCCCGGACATGATCGAGGCGGTCTACCGGAAATACGTCGCAAGCCAGAGCAAGCAGGAGCAGTTGACCGCCTGAGCCGGACTGTCTGCCCCTGCGGTTGGCGCAAAGGGGGATCGTCTGTCAACCCATTAAGCTTAGGGATGCTCATGCTGGAACTGGGGTATCGTTTGCTTCCTAAATCTTAACCCTCGGTGGCCATGGTCTTGCCAGCGAGGTTGGTGTGAACCAAGGCCAGGAATGTGTTTATGAAGTCTGCTGAAGCGTCGTCTCAGCACGTCAGTCAGAATGATCTGCTTGCGATGGCCTATGTCGATCCACTGACAGGCCTCGGCAATGCCTATGACTTGCGCGACAAGGTCCGCCAGCTTGCGGACGATCGCGCATCCGATCCCGCCCCCTTCACGATCGGTCTTGCCAATCTCGATGGTTTCAAGCCGATCAATGATCTCTTTGGCCCTGCGGCAGGCGATGCCATTCTGCGGCAGGTGGCAAACCGCCTTGTTGCCTGCGTTCCCGATGGGGCAAGCGTCATCCGCGCAAGCGGCGACGAGTTCGCCTTCATTCTTCCGCTGGTGTTTGAGCGCAAGACGGCCGAGAAAATGGGGCAGATGCTGAAGGAAGTGCTGTCGGCTCCCTTCGATCTTGGCGAGCGCAATGTGCGCCTGTCCGCGTCCTTCGGTTTTGCGATATACCCTTTTGCCGGCAACGAATTCGAGGATCTCCTGAAGAGCGCCGACACGGCACTCTATCGCTCGAAACGCCGCGGTCGTGGACAGGTGACCGTCTATTCCCAGGAAATTGCCCAGGAAATGAAGCGCTCGACGCAGCTGGAGCAGGCGCTGCGCAACGCCATCATCGCCGACGAGGTGGATGTGCACTTCCAGCCGATCGTCGATTTGAAGACCGACATGGTGGTTGGCTTCGAAGCTCTCGCACGTTGGTGTGATCCCGATCTGGGGTACGTCTCGCCCGCCGCGTTCGTGCCGCTTGCCGAGGAGCGCGGCTTTATCGATTCTCTGTCGGAAACGTTGCTGCACAAGGCGGCAGAGGCGGCGCTGTCCTGGCCGAAGGAGCTGTTTCTCTCGTTCAACCTGTCTTCCGCCCAGCTGACGGATCCTAATACCAGCGCCAATGTGCTGAGTATTATCGCACGCGCCGGGCTCGACCCGCGCCGGTTGGAGCTTGAGATCACCGAAACTGCCGTCATGATGGACGCGGATATCGCCAAGAAGATCATTGCCGAGCTGCGCCTTGCAGGCGTTCGCGTGTCGCTGGACGATTTCGGCACCGGCCAATCGAGCCTCGGCCGCCTGCGTGAATTCTCCTTCGACAAGGTCAAGGTCGATCGCGCCTTCGTCTCGCAAATTTCAACGGATCGCGCCTGCGAGCATATCGTCAAGGCCATTGTCGCGATGTGCGACGGCCTTCATCTCGAAGTGGTCGCCGAAGGCATCGAGCATTTCCCGGAAGCCCTGAAGCTGAAGGCACTCGGCTGCGGCATGGGGCAAGGCTATTTCTATGGCAAGCCCGCCGACGCCATCACGACAATGCGATATCTCGCGGAAAAATATCAGCCGGGCATACCAGCCGCCATCGCGGTCTGAAGCGCTGCAGCACTTTCCTCCCTTTCCTTTCGTCCTTCCTCCAGCAGCCAGTCTCTCACTCTGCGCGCCTGATGGTTGAGGTCGCGCGAGCGCGGCCACACCACATAGAAGGCAAGGCCGGTTTCCAGGACATGCCCTCCAACCGGGACCAGTGCCCCTGAGCGCATCTGGCGCTCGATCAGGTGCTGCCACCCGAGAGCAACACCCTCTCCGGCCAGAACCGCCTGCACGACGAGCACATAGTCGTTGATCGCCAGCCGCCGTGATTGCGGCGGGTAGGATATGCCGGCACTTTCAAACCATTCCGGCCAGTCGCAGGCCTGGCGTACCGGCTCTTCCAGAGGGATCAGCCGATGTTGCAGGAGATCCGTGGGAGTAGACGGGAAGCCATTGGCCTCGATGAAGGACGGGGAGGTGACGGGTACGATCACCTCCGGAGCGAGCAGCGCCGCATGGTATTGCGGCCAGTTTGCGGGCTCGCCGCCCCGAACGCCGAGCGGTATAGGTTCCTCGTCGAGATCGAGGTCGCGCACGCTTGTCTGGATGCGCAGGTCGATTTCCGGCAGGTCGGCTCTCAGTTGGGCAAGCCGCGGCAGCATCCACATCGACGCAAAGGCGGTGGAGGCGGCGAGCGTGACATTGGTCTCCCGCTTCTTGGCGCGGATATCTTCCGCCGATTTCTGGATGCGCGAGAGGCCCAGCGAAACGTCCGTATGAAATTTCTCGCCGGCTTCCGTGAGGTGCACGGCGCGGTGAACGCGGTGAAACAGCGGAACGCCCAGCTGCTCCTCCAGGCTGCGCACGGCATAGGAAACGGCCGCCTGCGTCATGCCGAGTTCCTGGGCGGCGCGGGTAAAATTCTGATGCCGGCCAGCCGCTTCGAAAACGACAAGGCTGGAGGCGGAGGGTAGTAGGCGGCGAAAGGTTTCCATAAGTTTAGGTTATATGATGCCGCAAATTTTTCCAGCGTTACAGCGCGCTTTTTCCCCGTTAGCATCAGCTCAAACGAGGGGAGAACGGTCATGGATACGCTTGAAGCAACGGAAGCAGCACCGCAACGCCGCACCCGCGGCGCCCGCCCGCCGCGGGGCAATAGCGGTGTCCGCAACCCCGGCGTCCCCTATATCGCGAGAAACATCCCGACCTACGACATCCTCGGCGAAGAAAACCTCGTGAAGATCGAGAAGGTTGCCGAGCGCATCCTCTCCGAAGTCGGCATCGAGTTCCGCGACGACCCGGCGGCCCTCGACCTCTGGAAAAAGGCCGGTGCCAAGGTCGATGGCGTGCTGGTGCGTTTCGAGCCCGGCATGCTCAACGAGGTCGTCTCGTCGGCGCCGGCGCAGTTTACCCAGCATGCACGCAACCCGGCCCATAATGTCGAGATCGGCGGCAGGAACGTGGTGTTCTCGCCGGCCTATGGCTCGCCCTTCGTCATGGACCTCGACAAGGGCCGTCGCTACGGCACGCTGGAGGATTTCCGCAACTTCATCAAGCTGGCGCAATCGAGCCCCTGGCTGCACCATTCCGGCGGTACGATCTGCGAGCCGGTGGATATTCCGGTCAACAAGCGGCATCTCGATATGGTCTACAGCCATATCAAATATTCCGACCGCGCCTTCATGGGCTCGATCACGGCCGAGGATCGGGCGGAAGATTCGATCGCCATGGCGCGCATCGTCTTCGGCAAGGACTTCGTCGATCAGAACTGCGTCATCCTCGGCAACGTCAACGTCAATTCCCCACTGGTGTGGGATGGCACGATGACGAAGTCCCTGCGCGCCTATGCGCGGGCGAACCAGGCAGCCGTCATCGTCCCCTTCATCCTCGGCGGCGCCATGGGGCCGGTCACCAATGCCGGTGCGATCGCGCAATCCTATGCCGAGACGCTGGCCGGCTGTGCCCTGACGCAGCTGGAGCGCAAGGGCGCGCCGGTGATCTTCGGCAATTTCCTTTCCTCGATGTCGCTGCGCTCGGGCTCGCCCACTTTCGGCACGCCGGAGCCGGCAATCGGCTCCATGGTCATCGGCCAGCTTGCCCGCCGGCTGAAGCTGCCGCTGCGCTGTGCCGGCAATTTCTCCAATTCCAAGCTGCCAGACGGGCAGGCGATGCAGGAAGGCGTCATGTCGATGCTGTCTGCCGTGCATTGCGGTGCGAACTTCATCCTGCATTCCGCCGGTTTCCTCGATGGCCTGCTCGCCATGTCCTATGAGAAATTCATGATGGACATCGATTTCTGCGGCGCGCTGCATTCCTATCTCGCCGGGGTCGTCGTCGATGACAACACGCTCGCCATGGATGCCTTCCTCCAGGTCGGCCCCGGCAGCCATTTCCTCGGCTGTGATCACACGATGCGCAACTACCAGACCGCCTTCTGGGATTCGTCCCTGTCTGACAACGAGCCTTTCGAGAAATGGAGTGACGAGGGCGGTTCGACCGATATGGCCACCCGCGCCAACAGGCTCTGGAAAAAGACGCTCGCCGAATACGAAGCGCCGCCCCTGGACATGGCCATCGACGAGGCGTTGCTCGACTATATGAACCGACGCAAGACCGGCATGGCGGATGCCTGGTACTGATTTTCTCCCCCGCCGACATTCCTCCCAGGGACCAGAATGACCATCTCGAAAGACCCGCTGCTCCAGCCCTACCAGCTGAAACACCTGACGCTCAAAAACCGGATCATGTCGACCTCCCATGAGCCGGCCTATTCCGAAGACGGCATGCCGAAGGACCGCTACCGTCTCTACCATGTCGAAAAAGCCAAGGGCGGCATGGCGCTGACGATGACGGCGGGCTCTGCCATCGTCTCGGAGGATTCGCCGCCCGCGTTCGGCAATCTCTGTGCCTATTCCGACGAGATCGTGCCGTGGCTGAAGAAGATCGCCGACGACTGTCATGAGCATGACTGCGCCGTCATGATCCAGCTCACCCATCTCGGCCGCCGCACCGGCTGGAACAAGGGCGACTGGCTGCCGGTGTTGAGCGCATCGCCGGTACGCGAGGCTGCCCATCGCTCCTTCCCGAAGGAGATCGAGGATTGGGACATCGAGCGCATCATCGGTGACTATGCGGCCGCAGCCCAGCGCATGCAGGCGGCAGGCCTCGACGGTATCGAGATCGAAGCCTATGGCCACCTGATGGACGGCTTCTGGTCGCCCGCCACCAATCATCGCGATGATGAATATGGCGGCTCGCTCGACAATCGCATGCGTTTTTCCAACATGGTTCTCGAAGCGATCCGCAAGGCGACGGGACCGGATTTCATCGTCGGCATGCGCATGGTCGCCGATGAGCAGTGGGATATCGGCCTGTCCAGGGAGGAGGGCATTGAAATCGCCCGCAAGCTCGTGGCTGGCGGCAATGTCGATTTCCTCAACATCATTCGTGGCCATATCGATCACGACGCGCATCTGACCAATGTCATTCCGATACAGGGCATGGCAACATCGCCACATCTGGACTTTGCCGGCGAAGTGCGTGCCGCCACGAAATTCCCCGTCTTTCACGCTGCCCGCATCGCCGATGTCGCGACCGCGCGCCACGCGATAGCCGAGGGCAAGCTCGACATGGTCGGCATGACCCGTGCCCATATCGCCGATCCGCATATCGTCAGGAAGATCGCGGAAGGCCGCGAAGCGCAGATCCGCCCATGCGTCGGCGCCACCTACTGTCTTGATCGCATCTACGAAGGCGGCGGCGCGCTCTGTATTCACAATGCGGCAACCGGCCGCGAAGCAACCATTCCGCATGTCATTTCGAAGACGACAGGACCGGTTCGCAAGGCCGTGATTATCGGCGCAGGTCCTGCAGGGCTGGAGGCCGCCCGCGTGCTGGCGGAGCGTGGTCATCAGGTGGAGGTTCTGGAAGCGACTGGAGAGGCCGGGGGGCAGATTTTGCTTGCCGCCCGCAATCCGCGGCGCAAGGAGCTGATCGGCATCGTCGACTGGAGGCTGGCGGAACTGGAACGGCTTGGCGTTTCCATCCATTACAACGTCTTTGCAGAAGCCTCCGACGTGCTGGACTGCAACCCCGATCTGGTGATCGTCGCCACCGGCGGCATCGCCCAGAACCCGGTTCTCGATGCCGGCGACGATCTGGTCATTTCGAGCTGGGATATCATCGCCAGTGCCATCAAGCCGGAAGGGCCGGTGCTGCTTTATGACGACAATGGCGCCCATACCGGCATGACAGCCGCAGAGCTTATCGCCAATACGGGCGTCGAGCTGGAAGTGGTATCGCCGGAACGTATGTTCGCGCCGGAAATCGGCGGCATGAACCATGTCCCCTACGCCAAGGCATTCGCGGAAAAGAATGTGCGCGTCACCATCAACACCCGGCTGAAATCGGTACGGCGCGATGGAAACGGTCTGATCGCCACGCTCGGCTCGGATTATTCCGATACGGCGACGGTGGAGCGGCGCGTGGCACAGGTGGTGGTCGAGCACGGCACAATGCCGATGGCCGATCTCTACCTGGAACTCAAGCCGCTTTCCCGCAATATGGGCGCCGTGGATTACAAGGCGCTGATCCGCCAGCAGAACCCGATCATGACGAAAAATCCGCAAGGCGGTTTCGATCTGATCCGGATCGGAGATGCCGTCGCCAGCCGCAACATCCATGCGGGTATCTACGACCCGATGAGGTACGGATTGTTGTTCTAGAGTTTGTCCGGGAAAAATGGAAACCGGTTTTCCCGAAAAGACAAACGGAAACAAAAGAATCTAGAGGATGTCTGGTTCAATCTGAACCAGACATCCTCTAGCAAACGAAAACGGCGGCGCTTTCGCACCGCCGTTTCTCAATCCAGGGCGTAACACTTTAGTTGTTGGTTGCAGCCGGATCAGCCGGCTTGACTTCGCCTGCCGGCGCCATCGGCGTCGTGGAAGACGTAGTCGAGGTGTCGACCGGAGTATTGGCGTTCTGCTCGGCAACCTGCTGCGAGCGGGTCTTGAATTCCGGGGCAGCCTTCAGCGATTCGGCAGTTTCCTGCGTGGTCAGCTTCAGGTCGTCGGAGTCCGGAACGGTCGCGACATTGATGGTGTCGAGCGGCACGGCGACGTTCTTTTCACCGATACCCAGGAAGCCACCAACGCCGATCACGGCTGCTTCGACAGAACCGTCCTTGGTGAAGATCACATCGTTGATTTCACCGATGCTTTCATCACTGGAATTATAGACAGACTGGCCGATATAGGTGCTGGCAGCAATCTGGTCTTCGCCCTGTTCGGAAATGAAGCTGGTGGCGCCGCCTGCCGGAGCGGCGGCATCTGCAGATTGCTCAGCAGGCTTAACCGGCACGACTGCAGGCTGCTCGCCAGTCATCGGGGTTTCCATTGGCTGAGCCTGGGTCGCAGGCTGCGTCGCACTCTGGGCAAAGCTCGCCGGGGCGAATGCGGTGATGCCTGCAAGAAGTGCACCTGCGGCGACGGAAGCTACGAGTTTCTTGGTCATTGTGAACCTACCTTTCGTTCTCTTTGTCGATCAGGGCGCGTGGATGAGGGACAGTTCCGCCGCACCGGTGATGACTTAAGAACGTCAAATTCCAGAAGTGGTTCCGAAAAAAATCCAACGGTTTTCATGGAACTTTTTGCGATTTCGACAATCGGGAGCTGTATTCCACTGCACCGCTGAAAACAAAAAAAGCCGGGCGAACCCGGCTTTTGCAGATACGTCGATGATATCTCCGGAATCAGAGAACGAAAGCTGGCTCGAAGCGGCCATTGACGATGATGCCGAGATCGAAGGTCTTGCCGGCATGCGGATCGGCCGCGCGGGCCTCATCATCCATGTCCGCCCAGGCCGAGGTTACCATCAGCCGATCGGCCTTTGCGCCGATAAAGGCGGGGCAGCTCGACTGGCTGGCGGGCACGGCATACCGCTTCAGCCAGGTCCCATCAGGACTGTAGACATCGACAGCACCCTGGCCCCAGCGGGCATTCCAGATCAGCCCGTCGGCATCACAGACCGAGCCGTCGACATCCCCGGGATTACCGCTTTGATCAGAGAAGACCGTGGCGTCGCCAGTTGGCAGTCCTGTCGCCGGATCGAGATCGACGCGCATGATGCGGTTGACCATGGAATCGACGAAATAGGCGGTCTTTCCATCCGGCGAGAAGCAGATGCTGTTGGGGATGCTGACGCCATCATAGAGCTTCGTCACGGTACTTCCCGCAACGTGATAGATGGCGCCTGCGCCTTTTTCTGCGGTGCGACCCATGGTGCCGACCCAGAGGCTGCCGGAGACGTGCACGCGGCCGTCATTGGAGCGGTTGCCCGGCTTGTCCTCAAGCGCACCAAACTTGGTCAGCGTGCCACTCTTGATCTCGCGGACGAAAAGCCCGTCGTCGGAAACGATCAGCTGGCGCTCGGGATCGATGACGGCGATGACGCTGGACAGGAACGGCATGGCGTGGACGCGCTTGGCTCCGCTTTCGAGGTGAAGCTCGTGCAGTTCCTTGCCCTTGATGTTGTGCCACCAGGCAATGCCGGTCGCGGGGTCGAAGGCCGGGCCTTCGCCGAGCTGAAGCGCTGCGTCACAGAAAATGCTGCCGGAAAAGGCGATGGTCTCAACCATGGGTCAGGCTCCGTAAACGCTGTCATAGGCGGCGATGGTCGCCTTGGCGCGCTTGCCGACTTCGGCGGCATCCATCCCGGCCTTGTAGAGGCTGGAACCGAGGCCGAAGCTCTTCACGCCGATCTTGGCATAGTCGCCGAAGTTGGCTTCCGACACGCCGCCGACGGCCGCGATTTCCAGTTCCGGCGGAAGGACCGCGCGGATTGCGGAAATGCCGGACGGACCGAGCACGCTCGCCGGGAAGAACTTGAGGCCGGTCGCACCAGCGCGCGCAGCAGCCAGTGCCTCCGTCGGGGTGAACACGCCGGGCATGGTCACCATGCCTTTTTCCGCAGCGAGGCGGATGACGCCGGGCTCGACATTCGGGCTCACCATCAGCCGGCCGCCAACGGTATCGAGCTGTTCGACCTGATCGGTCGTCAGCACGGTGCCCGCGCCGATCAGGCAGTTGGCGGGCGCCATCTTCACGGCGATCTCGATCGAGGTGAACGGATCGGGCGAGTTGAGCGGGATTTCGATAGCGGTGAAGCCCGCTTCGATCAGCGCGCCGACGACGCTCTCCGTTTCGGTCGGCTTGAGGCCGCGCAGGATGGCGATCAACGGATACTTCATTTTGGGGAAGGGAATGCGGCTCATGAAAGATCTCTTTCTCAGGCGGGCCAGAGGGTGCGGGCGGCAGCGGCGAGACCGTGGCGAACGGCCTCGTCGGCGTCGATAATGGTGGGTTCGAGCTGAAGCGCTTGCAGCGCCGAGCGATAGAGGGCGGCAAGTGGGCCGGAAGCGACGAGGCAGACACTGCTGCCCGGGCGTGCCGATGAAAGGGCGCCGGCAATCTCCAGGCCGATCAGCGTGCCGGAAAGGCGGGCCTTGGCATCGATCGGCGAGAGGCCGTGAAGCAATTGCCCCGAGCGAACGGTAAACAGCAGATTGGTCCCCATGGCCGGATTTTGCCCGGCATGGGCAACAGCATCGAGAAACACGGTATTTTCCCCGTCGAATGCGCCGGCATCGACCATCGCTTGGGCAAGGATCGAATGCTTCGAGATAACGTCGAAGAGCTCGCCGGTCATGAACGTCGAGAAGCCTTCGACAACCCCGCCGGTCAGCCGCACCCATTTGCTATGGGTGCCGGGCATGCAGACGATGTGGTTGCCATTGCCGAGCGACGCTGCCGCGCCGAGAAGCTGGGTCTCCTCGCCCCGCATGACATCCGGATGTTCTTGGCTGCGCTGCGCCAGTCCGGGCAGGATGCGGATATCGCGGTTGTCGTCCGGCACGGTCACTGCCGCACCGACGATGCCGGAAAGCGGCGCGGGGGTATCCAGATAGCCTGCTTCCACCCAGGCCTGGCGCGCGCCGGCCATGCCGCAGACCACGACGGGGAGATGCGCAGGCGCACCGACGGCCGCAAGATGCGTTTCCAGAATGGCTGAGAAGCCGGTCTTGGCCGCCGTGGTCATGCCTTCGCCGCTGCGGCGCTCGCCGATCACGTCGCCGTTTTCGCCCACCAGCCACAGACGAAAGCTCGTCGTGCCCCAGTCGACTGCCGCATAGGATGGTGCCGTCATTAAAATACGCCTCCGTCGATAATCATCGTTTGTGCCGTCATCCGCGCCGAGCAGTCCGAGGCGAGGTAGAGGCATGGCCCCACCATGTCGTCTGCAACAAGCGTCTGTTTCAGGCATTGTTCTTTCAACATGGCGGCAATGGCCGAGTCGTCTATCCAGAGATCCTTCTGCCGTTCGGTCACGACCATGCCGGGCAGGATGGCATTGACGCGGATATTATCCGGTCCGAGCCGTCCAGCGAGCGATTTCGTGAGGCCAATGATGCCGGCCTTGGCCGTGGCGTAAGCCGGGATTTCGCCCATGTTCAGCATGAACGCGATAGACGAAAAATTGATGATGGAGCCGCCGCCGGCACGCTTCATGAAAGGGACAACCGCCTGGCAGACAAAGAAGACGTGTTTGAGGTTAACCGCCTGGTTCTCGTCCCAGCTTTCCGGCGTCACGTCTTCCAGCCCCTGGCGATCGTCGCGTGCAGCATTGTTGATGAGCACCTGAATGCCGCCCGTCGCTTCCGCGGCCTTTTCGACGATTGCCGCAAGCGAGGATATGTCGCGCAGATCGGCGTGAAAAAAGACCGGGGGAAAGCGGCATTCGCCGGCCAACTTTTCGACAAGAGAGTTGCTTTCCTGCTTTGCGATGTCGATGAAGGCGACGCGGGCACCCTGCCGGGCAAATCCCTCGACGAGTGCAGCGCCGATACCGGATCCGCCGCCCGTGATCAGAACGCCACGGCCCTTGAGGTCGTGAAACTCGGCGGCTGGAAAGCCCATGCTGTCAAAACTCCCTGGCGATCCATCAAAGGATGGATCATGTTCCATTAAATGGAACTCAATCTTATTATGTGGAATAATCGCGCCGTCGGTGCTAGTTTGTCAAGGTTGAAAGCCGCAGCGCCGGACCGCAGCAAGATCGTGGCGTGCGATACGGAAACGTGAAACTGGATGTCGCGGTGACGAAAGGCAAGACCCAAGAGATGGAGACCGGCACGGGCACGCTCGGCAAGGCGCTTGCCCTTCTGGAGATCGTCGTGAGCAGCGATCGCCCCTTGCGGTTTACCGATATTCTAGCGGTTGCCGGGCAGCCGCGCGGCACCTTGCATCGCCAGCTCTCCCATCTGGTGGAGGAGGGGCTTCTCTCGATTCGCGGAGACCTCACCTATGAGCCGGGACTGCGCCTCTTGAAATTCGCATCGCGGGCATGGTCGGGCAATCAGTTCCGGGTGATTGCCGAACCGCATCTGCGAGAGCTCCACGAAGAAACCGGCGAAACCGTGCATCTCGGCATCTTGCGCGGCAGTGAAGTGATCTATCTCGACAAAGTTGAAAGCCGCCAGACGGTGCGGATGCAGTCGCAGATCGGGAACGCGTCGCCCGTCTATTGCACCGGCCTTGGCAAAGCGGCGCTGTCGGTGCTGCCGCCGCAGGTTGTCGATGAGGTCATCGCGCAGCTGACGTTCAGGGCGTTTACCCCCCACACCCACAGGAATGCCGTTTCGCTGAAGCACGATCTCGATGGGATCAGGCGGCTGGGCTACGCCTTCGACAGGGAGGAGCACGAGGCGGAAATTCGCTGTGTTGCAGCACCGATCCATGGGCCGAGTCTTGGCTTCACCGGAGGCCTCTCCGTCACCGGCCCTGCCTACCGCGTGTCGATGGCGCAGCTGGAAAGCTGGGCGCCTTCGGTCCGGCGAATCGCGGCTGACCTCAGTGAGGAGGCCGCTCTCCGTCTTGGCCCCAGCCGCTGAGCGCCCATCCTGTTGATCGTTTTACAGTAAATTAGGAATTTCAGGTGGACGGGCTGGAACCGGCGCGATAGCAATACCATATCGGCGGTGTGGCAACTGAGCCGTTTTTGATTTCAGTGGCGATCCGGGTTTGAATGTCCGGGTTGCATTCGTACAAACAAAAGTCCTTTCAGATCCTGACCGGCGTGGTTTCACGAAGCCGATGTTATAGGGTCTGGATCGTCGTGCAGATTCGTCCGGCTTATCGTTCGAAGCTGCGAAATTTGCAAGCGAGACGATGAAGATCCGCCGCGATCGATGTGGTGGATGACACGACCGGAAGTGTGGGAAAATGAACGATTTCAGCCGCGACGTGACATCTTTGGCGCTGCCTAAGGGCGTGCGCATCTCAGAAAACCTCAGCCATGAGGATGACCTGCGCCAGGTATTTGGCCAGGTAATGAAGGCCTATGGCTTCGACGGTTATCTGGTGATGTTCGTGCCGGGCAAGGACACACGCCTGTTGTCCGAAACCGTGGTCATGACCAACTGGTCGAAGAAGTTTCTGCGCAGCTACGACGCCGCCTGCATGTTGAGCGGAAGCCCGGTGATCGAGCACCTGCGACGCAGCACGGTGCCCTTCACATATAACGCGCGTCTGGACAATCGCGAACGGGATGACGGCAAAAACGACGTGGCCGTAGAGCTGTTCGAGCGCGAAGGGCTTGTGCGCGGTGTTTATATTCCGGTTCACGATATCCACGGCACTCGCGGTGCTGTCGGTTTCGGCGGGACGCGCGAGCTGGTTAGCTCCAAGGAAATGACCGAACTCACGTTCCTGTCGGGTTATCTTTTCGGTCGGCTTTGCGAGATTGGCGGAAAGCGAGGCCGCAAGGGAGCACCTTTATCCCGGCGTGAAATCGAATGCCTGCATTGGGCGGCGGCCGGCAAGACGACCACCGAAATGGCGCGGATTCTCGAACTCTCCGAGTACACCGTCAATCACTATCTCAGCCGCGCGACACGAAAGCTCGATTCGGTAAACCGGGTTCAAACCATAGCAAAAGCCCTGCGGGCGGGGTTGATCAATTGAACTGTGGGCGAGGCTTCTTGTATGCAGGAACCGATGGTGTTTTGTGTACAAGGAGACTATAGCAGTGATCCAAGCGCCGGATTTGACAGCGTCCCGCAGACGCCGGACATGGGGTGCGGCGGAGCCAGTGAATGCCTGAAACAGTGATGAGTGACACGATCGAAAAAGAGCAGCCGCGCGGGGGCGATTTCGCGGCGGAAATTTCCACGCTGCAGACCCAGTTCGATCTGATACGGTATATGCGCCGCACCAGTCAGGCCTTTGGTTTCAAGAATTTCCTGATCTGCCAGATCCCCGGTTTCGATGCCGAAAAACTGGCTGTTGCCTCCCTTCTGTCCAACATGCCGCCCGATCTCGTCAGCAAATACGACAGCACGGCAATGGTGCAATATAGCGTCGGGCTGCGCCGTCTGCGCGAGACCACGACCCCCTTCCAGATCACCATCGATGACTGGGAACAGCAGAATGCCAATTCGCCGCCGGAACTTTCAGGCTATCTGAGCCTGCTGCGTGAGCATGGCATCTCGCAAGCAAATTATTTTCCGGTGCACGACGCGGATGGCCGCCGGGCAACCGTAATATGGCTGGGTGCATGCACTGATCTGTCGATGGCGACGATGATGGAATTGCAGATGATCGCAATTCACGTCTTCAACCGGCTGATGGAGATCGGCGCTGTCTTCAAGGACAACTCCGTTTCCCTGTCGGAGCGCGAGATTCAGTGTCTCAACTGGACGGCCGCCGGCAAGACCAGTTCGGAAATTGCCGGCATCCTCGGTCTGTCGGAACATACGGTCAATCATTACCTCAATCACGTCACCAAGAAGCTCGACGCGGTGAACCGCACCCAGGCCGTCGTGAAGGCGATGAAAAAGGGCTATATCAGCTGACTTCTGCGCCCCAGGTCCGGGCTGCGAATATCCAGCCGGGCGGTGCATGACCCGTTGCATTTTAGACGATCATTAACATTTCCGGTGCACTGTTTTTACGGTGAAATGATTTCATCGGGCCAGCGTCGTCCGACGCGCTCCTAACCTTTCTCCCATCGACATTCAGCGACAGGCCAAGCGCGTTCCGGAGGGGAGCGCTGCGGGTTCTTGCGCTTTCGAGGACCCGAGATGCTGTTCAAGACTGCCACTTCCCGCAATATCTTCTCCATCGTCGCGACCGGGCTTCTAGCGACGGTCGTCACGGCCGGAACGCTGTTCTCTATTTCCTATTCAGAGGTTGAGCGCCGCAGCGTGGAGGAGATGAACGCCGCCGCCCAGCTGACTGCCGCCAATATCAAGGGCGAGATCGCGCAGGGCTTGCAGCTTGTTCACGTCTTTCAAAGCACATTCTCCGCCCTGGAAACGACCGGCGCGGCAGATCGCCGCTCTGCCGATGCGATGATGATGAAAGCCCTGGAAGACAATCCCTTTGCACTCGGTGTCTGGAGCGGATGGGAGCCGAATGCCTTTGACGGCAAGGACGCCGATTTTGCCGGCAAGCCGAACCATGATGCAACCGGCCGCTATATTCCCTACTGGGTCCGCTCGGGCGGCAAGATCATCGTGACGCCGCTGGTGGATTACGACAAATCCGGCGTCGGCGATTATTATCAACTTCCGTTCAAGGCCCAGAAGCCTGTCGTCATCGAGCCCTACAGCTATGCGGTCGATGGCAAGGACGTGATGATGACCTCGCTTGCAGCACCTGTAACGGTTGATGGTAAGCCGCTCGGCGTCGTCGGGATCGATATCGCGCTCGACAGCCTTTCGGGTGAACTTTCGAAGATGAAGCCGCTGGGCGACGGTAACGTCGCGCTCGTCTCGCAGGGCGGCACGATCATCAGTCATGTCGATCCCGCCAACCTCGGCAAGGCCCTGAAGGACAGCAGCGTCGATGCCGCCGCCTGGCAGCAGATGATCGACCGTCCCGGCACACCGGTCGAAACGGTTGATGGCGCAGGCATCGGCTACATGTCCGTTGCGATGCCGGTTCAGCTGCTTCCCGAAACGTCATGGTATGCGGTCGTCTCCGTGCCCAAGGCGACGGTCTTTGCCTATCTGACTCACATGGCCTGGATTTCCGTTGGGATCATCGCGCTGGCTTCCGTTCTGCTCGTTCTGCTCGGCGTGCTGATTTCCAATCGCTTCCGCCGCCGCCTTGAGGCAATCGTTGACGCAACCGCAGAGATCGCGCGCGGCAACACCGGCATCGTTATCGCTGACGCCAACCGCAAGGACGAGATCGGTGGCATGGCTCGCTCGCTGGCGGTGCTGCGCGACGCGACCATTGCCAAGCAGAGGCTGGAAGCCGAGGCAGACGCCTCCCGCACGTTGGGCGAGGAAGAGCGGCAGCGCCGTGCCTCGGAAATCGCCCGCAACGAGCAGGACATGCGTTTCGCCGTTGAAGAGCTGGGGACCGGTCTTCAGCGACTTTCCGATGGCGACATGACCTTCCGCCTCACGCGCCCCTTCATCGGCACGCTCGAAACACTGCGCGACGATTTCAACCGCTCGATGGGCACGCTGCAAGACGCCTTGCAATCGGTCGGCAGCAACGCCCAGGGCATCCGGGCGGGCTCCGCCGAGATACGCTCGTCGGCGGATGATCTTGCCCACCGCACGGAGCAGCAGGCGGCCTCAGTCGAAGAGACCGCTGCGGCGCTCGACGAGATCACCGCTTCGGTCCGCGACTCGACCCTTCGCGCCGAAGAGGCAGGACAGCTCGTCGCTGCCGCCCGCACCGGTGCGCAGACCTCCAGCAAGATCGTCCGCAACGCCATCGATGCCGTCGGCCAGATCGAAACGTCGTCGCGCGAAATTTCCAGCATCATCGGCGTGATCGACGAGATCGCCTTCCAGACAAACCTTCTGGCGCTTAATGCAGGCGTTGAAGCGGCGCGGGCCGGCGAGGCGGGCAAGGGCTTTGCTGTCGTCGCTCAGGAGGTGCGTGAGCTGGCCCAGCGCTCCGCCAATGCCGCCAAGGAGATCAAGTTGCTGATCTCCAAGTCGGGTGAGCAGGTGCGCATCGGCGTTGATCTGGTCGGCCAGACCGGGACGGCACTCGACGCCATTGCGCACGAGGTCGACGAGATCAATCTGCGAGTGGCGGCGATTGTCGAGGCCGCGCGCGAGCAGTCCATCGGGCTCAACGATATCAACCGTGCTGTCAACGTCATGGACCAGGGTACCCAGCAGAACGCGGCAATGGTCGAGGAATCTACGGCTGCGAGCCATACGCTGGCAGCGGAAGCCGCAGCACTCGGCGAGCTTTTGTCCCGCTTCCATCTCGGGGAGAGCACTGCCGTCAGCCAGGGCATGTCCGCTGTATCCAGCCATCGTGCGGCAGCGCCGCGTCGCGATCCGCAACCCGTTCGGGCGGCCTCCGTCCCGTCCAGGCTCAAGAGCGCATCGGTTCTGACCCCTGCAACGCCATCTCCCGCCCGTGCTCTTGGCCAGAAGCTGGCCGGCGCCTTTGGCTCTTCGTCGCCGGCAGTCAAAAGCGATGATGGCTAGGACGAGTTCTAAGCATGTCATTCTAACCTTGCGAAACACCGGGCTCTGCCCGGTGTTTCTCGTTCGAATTGCCGGTAATCCGTGCAAACCAAAAATTGTCGCATAAAAAATGCGCAGATTGCTGGTATCGATCGGCAAGCTTAAGCGAAACCCCTCGATTTTCCGGGGTTTTCCAAACTGGCATGCTTCCTGCTTTCTTTAAATCAGGTCCAGAGGGGACTGATAATAAGACAACGCCCGCGAAGGTCGCGATCAAAGGCCGTTTTCTGCTAAAGGTGATCCCGGATGTACGGACACCAGCAGCGGAAAACGGCTTTTACTTTGCCTGCCCATTTCATGTTTGAAACATTGGCGAAACGCCGTGCCTGGATTATCTAGGACAATAGGTCCGTGATCGCCCACGGGCCAATCGCCCGTGATCGACAGACGCGTGCGCAAGAATATGGGCATGACAGGGAAAGCATAAGACATGACCGAGGTAACGAAGGAACAGGTGCTGGAGAAGCTCAGGAGCGTGCGTGGACCGGATATGGATGGCAACATCGTCGATATGGGTCTTGTCTCCGATGTGTTCATTTCCGATTCCAAGGTCTATTTTTCGATCACCGTGCCGGCTGAGCGGGCAAAGGAACTGGACCCCCTGCGGGCAGCCGCCGAGCGCGTGGTGAAGGATATACCCGGCGTCAAAGGCGCGATGGTCGCGCTGACGGCCGACAAGAGGGCATCTTCCGGTTCAGCACCGGTTCGCCGGCCGGGGCAACCCGGTGCGGGCGATCACGCCGGTCACGATCATTCGCACAGCCACACGGCTCCTCCGGCCCAGCCGCAACGTCCGCAGGTCAAGCCGGGGATTCCGGGCGTCGGTGCGATTATTGCCGTCGCCTCGGGCAAAGGCGGCGTCGGCAAATCCACCACCTCGGTCAATCTGGCGCTGGCCCTGAAGGCCAACGGCCTGCGGGTCGGTATTCTCGATGCAGATATCTACGGCCCCTCGATGCCGCGCCTGATGAAAATCTCCGGTCGCCCGCAACAGCTTGAAGGCCGGATGATCAAGCCGATGGAGAACTACGGTCTGAAGGTCATGTCCATGGGCTTCCTCGTCGATGAGGAAGTGGCGATGATCTGGCGCGGTCCGATGATCCAGTCGGCCTTGCTGCAAATGCTGCGCGAGGTCGCCTGGGGCGATCTTGACGTTCTCGTCGTCGACATGCCGCCCGGCACGGGTGATGCACAGCTGACCATGGCCCAGCAGGTGCCGCTTGCCGGTGCCGTCATCGTCTCCACCCCGCAGGATCTGGCGTTGATCGATGCCCGCAAGGGGCTCGCCATGTTCCGCAAGGTCGAGGTGCCGGTGCTCGGCATCGTCGAGAACATGAGCTATTTCATCGCCCCCGATACCGGCAAACGCTACGATATCTTCGGCCATGGCGGCGCACGCAAGGAGGCCGAGCGCATTGGCGTGCCGTTCCTCGGCGAAGTGCCGCTCACCATGGGCATCCGCGAGACGTCCGATGCCGGTACTCCGGTCGTTCACTCCGAGCCAGATAGCGAAATCGCCAAGGTCTACAGGGAGATCGCCACGCGCGTCTGGGAGCAGGTTTCAGATCGGCAGGCCGATAGCTCTCGCGGCATGCCGAACATCGTCTTCGAATAGCCACGGTTCCGACACAATTGCGGTTCTCCTGGCCCTGGGTTTTGCTAGGCGATGCCCTGATCTGTTGACATCGGCACCGTGGCGTCATTAATTCTTTGGGCAGAAGTGCGGCGGGTTGCCATATTCCTCATTGATTTTTTGAGGCTCTTGCGCCATATGCCTGCCCGCATTGATCCGACGTGTCGTTCGCGTTGCCCTCATGGCGTGAACGTCTCCCCGACGAGTGAGGATTTGTTGTTTTCGGCGAAAGTTTTTTCATGAACCTGCTGCGTGCAGTCGCTTCGTCGTTCTGTTGGCCTATCCGGGATAATTGCGTTCCAACCTGCTCGTGCGCGACGCGGACCGATGGTGTCGCTCGTCAAAAGGGTGCGCGATGATCACTGCTTATGGCGTCAATGGCGAAGCCGTTGCGATCAGCGCGGCGACGCCGCCCGGTGTTTTGCCTGATGCAACGGTCTGGGTAGACCTGCTCCGTCCGAGCAAAGAGGAGGATGCGCTCATCGAAGGATTTCTCGGCATAGAGATCCCGACGCGCGAGGACCTGAAGGATATCGAGCCTTCGAGCCGGCTCTATACCACTGACAATGCCGTTTTCATGACGGCGTCGCTTGTCTCGAAAGCAGATACCGATCAGCCGGAAATCGCCGATGTCGCTTTTGTTCTCGCCGGCAACATGCTGATCACGGTGCGTTATGCCGAGCCGCGTTCCTTCGAGCTTTTCACGGCTGCGATGCACCGCATTCCCGGCGGCTGTGCTACGGGGGGCATCCTCGTTGCCCGTCTTTTCGAAACGATTGTCGATCGCACGGCGGAAATTCTTGAAACCGCCGTGGCACGGGTCGATAGCCTGTCGCTGCAGGTCTTTGGCAGCCAGAATCTGCAGAAGCGCCGTCCGCCGCATTATCTCGAGGCGCGACTGATGGATGTGGCCGCCCATCATCGTCTCGTGGCCAAGACACGCGACAGCCTTGCGTCGCTCTCGCGAGCGCTTACCTTTCTCAATACCGTGTCGGCTGTGCAGGAACATCGCGAGACCAAGGAGCTTTGCCGGACGATCTCTCTGGACATTCAGTCGCTGTCCGAACACGCGTCTTTCATTTCCGGCAACATAACCTTCCTGCTCGATGCGTCGCTGGGGCTCATCAATGTCGAGCAGAATGCCATCATCAAGATTTTCTCGATCGCGTCCGTGGTGTTCCTGCCGCCGACACTGGTCGCTTCACTTTACGGGATGAATTTCGATTTCATGCCGGAACTGCATTGGACCTTTGGCTACCCGGTCGCGTTGGGTGCCATGGTCATGTCCGCGATAATCCCGTTTTATTTTTTCCGCTGGAAAGGCTGGCTCTGAGGAGCCTGAGAATGCAGATGTCCCATTCCCACGACAAAGCGTCCGACAAGGACATCCGAAAGCTGCTCGCCCTCGCGCTCGGCTCGGTCGGTGTGGTCTATGGCGACATCGGCACCAGCCCGCTTTATGCTTTCCGTGAAGCATTGCGCCCCGTTGCTGCCGACGGCGTGAGCCGTATCGAGGTCATCGGCCTGATCTCGCTGATGATCTGGACGCTGACGATCATCGTGACGCTCAAATATGTTCTGTTCCTCCTGCGCGCCGACAACAATGGCGAAGGCGGAACGCTCTCCCTTCTGGCGCTCCTGATGAAGTTTTCGACTGGCAAGACCAGCTTGCTCTTCTTCCTGGGCATTGCCGGCGCGGCACTGTTCATTGGCGATGCGATCATCGCGCCGGCTTTGTCGGTTCTTTCGGCCGTGGAAGGTCTCAAGCTCGTTACCCCGGCGCTGTCAGACTATGTGGTGCCGATCTCGGTTGTCATCCTGCTGCTGCTTTTCGCGGTTCAGTCTCGCGGTACGGAAGCGGTTTCCAAGTTCTTCGGGCCGATCATGGCGGCCTGGTTCATCGTGCTTGCGCTTGTGGGCGTCAGCCATATTGCCGATGACTATGGAATTCTCGCCGCCTTCAACCCCTGGTACGCCGTCTATTTCCTGCTTCACGCAGGTTTTGTCGGCTTCGTGGTGTTGGGCGCCGTGTTCCTGACGGTCACCGGCGCCGAGGCGCTCTATGCCGACCTCGGGCATTTCGGCCGGCGGCCGATCCAGTGGGCGTGGATCTGTCTGGTCTTCCCGTCGCTGGCGCTGAACTATCTCGGACAAGGCGCGCTGGTGCTAAAGCACCCGGAAGCGATGTCCGATCCGTTCTTCCTTATGTTTCCGGAATGGGCGCTGCTGCCGGTGGTGCTGCTGGCCACCTGCTCGACGATCATCGCCAGCCAGGCGGTCATCACCGGCGCCTTCTCGTTGACCCGGCAGGCGATCCACCTCGGCTTCCTGCCGCGCATGGCGATTTTCCACACGTCCGAGACCCAGACCGGGCAGATTTATCTGCCGAACGTCAACGTGCTCCTGATGTTCGGCGTCATGGTGCTGGTCTTCGTCTTCGGCTCGTCGGAATCGCTCGCAACCGCCTATGGCATCTCGGTGACCGGGGCGATGCTGGTCGATACCGTGCTTGCCTTTGTCTTCGTGCGGATGCGCTGGCGGTGGCCGCTTTATGCAGCCTGCGCAGTGCTTCTGCCGCTTGCCGGGCTTGAGACAATCTTCCTGGGTGCAAACCTCCTGAAGATCCATGACGGCGGCTACGTGCCCGTCATGATCGCCGCCACCTTCGTCGTCATCATGTGGACCTGGCGCCGCGGAACCAAAATCCTGCACGACAAGACGCGTCACACCGATATTCCGCTCGCCTCCTTCGTAAAGTCGATCGAGCGCAAGAGCGAACATGCGCCCGTCTCAGTGCCAGGCACCGCAATTTTCCTGACCAGCGATCCGGAATCGACGCCGGCCGCCCTCCTGCACAACATCAAGCACAATCACGTGCTGCATCAGCAAAATTTCATCCTGACGATCCGAACGGTCAATACGCCGACGGTCCCCAAGGACCATCGCGTCAGCGCCTCCAGCCTGTCCGAGCGTTTTAGCCTGCTGGAAATGCGCTTCGGCTACATGGAGATGCAGAACGTCTCCCAGGCACTGGGCCTCTTCCGCAAGACCGGCCTGAAGTTCGACATCATGTCGACCTCCTTCTATCTCGGCCGGCGCAAGCTGGTGCCGGATGCACAGTCCGGCATGCCGCACTGGCAGGACCGGCTGTTCATCGCGCTCGCCAATGCGGCGATCGACCCTTCGGATTACTTCCGCCTGCCGACCAACCGGGTGGTGGAACTCGGGTCGCACGTCATTATCTGAGCCTGAGAAAAATCCTTCCCCAGCCCTACCCTTGTAGGAGAGGTGGGGAGGGCTTTCTTTCCAGTAGCGATAGTAACCCGCCTATCTCCAAATTCCCTATGCCTGCGTTAACCAAGCATCAAGGTTAATAGCTGATTATCAAGCCTCGATCGAAGCGGCGATCGGGCCTTGGGCATGTTCCGCTTCATGAGTTTACATCATCGCAGATGTCAGCGTTCCGGCAGCGTGTGCCGGACGAACGGTCGCGTCTTGCCTGCGCGTGGAGTGGGGTTGGTGCGTAAGAGTGATCAGTTTCGCCGCATGGGAGGCAATCGGCGCTCCCGCTTCGCCAAGCCGCTGCTTCTCGGCCTCGGGCTGCTTCTCGGTTTTCCCTCCTTTTCCGGCCATGCCGATCTCGCGACGTTTCTCTCGGGCATCAATCGCGGCGGCGAGCGCTGGCGCATGTATATGACGCGCTCTCCGGCAGGGTCGCTGCATGAGGTGGAGATGGTCTTCAACGACCCGATCACCACAGGTGCCATTGCCGATGGCGCGGGTGTCAATATGCCCGATGGCGAGCGTGTGGCGCTCTCCTCCGCGGAAAAGCAGATAGATCCGCGCACGGACGAGGAACGCGTCAACCGCAAGGGCAAGAAGGGCCGCATCGTCGCCGTCTCGCCCGTCACCCCGCCAAAGGATTTCACGGCCGGCTCGATCCTTGAGCGCACCAGTTTCCTGATCGTGCCGGATTTCGACAATGCGGAGCGGATGGCCTTTGCCAAGCCCGAGATCAGGGGCAGGGAAATCCAGATCGCCATGGCCTTCTACAAGAAGAAGCCGCCGCAGGTCGATACCTCGCTTTCGCCGATGATCGCCAGCCTCGTCACCAGCGACAAGGCCGATATCCTAGCCACGGCCTATGCGCCGGCCAAGCCTGATTATGCCCGCCAGTCGCCCTTCGACAGCATTCTCAGGGAAGACAAGTCCGGCGGTCGTTTCATTCCCGAGATTTCCCCGGAAGATCATGCGTGGGCCGCCAATCCTCTGCCGCCCGAAGTTTTCAGCCAGGCGGAGCAGAAGTGCCTGACCTCAGGCATCTATTTCGAATCGCGTGGCGAATCCGCCAAAGGCCAGGCTGCTGTCGCGCAGGTCATTCTCAACCGCGTGCGCAATCCGGCCTATCCAGCCACGATCTGCGGTGTCGTCTACCAGAACAAGGACTGGTACAACCGCTGCCAGTTCTCCTTCACCTGCGATCGCATTCCCGACATCGTCTGGTCGCCGTCCGCCTGGCGCACGGCAAAGGAGGTTGCGCTCGCTGTCACGGCCGGCAAGATCTGGCTGCCGGAAGTTGGCTCGGCGACCCATTACCACGCGACTTACGTCAGGCCGGACTGGGGTCCGACGATGAAACGTGTGTCGAAGATCGGCAAGCACATCTTCTATCGCACCTATGGCGGCGGCTGGAGTTGAGGCGATAATCTTTCACACTGTTGTGTCCGACGATTCCATCGTCCCGGTTGCAAAAGCCCGGGCGAGGATCGCCGCGATTCCGCACGACACTCCAAAAATTCTCGTAAATTATTGATATAAAACAATAATATTGTCGTTAAACAACAGCTCCCCATGCCTTGACTATAAAGGCACCTAAAACTATGTTGCGGCCGACTTCAAAGCGGGCCGAACGGTGGCTTCAAATCCGGCCTTTGTATGGCAATGCGCATGGTTTAAGACCGGGTGCATGCGGATCAAAGGGAGGTGCCACATGACGGATAACCGGAAAGAGGGTCTGGAAGAGCGGCGCAGGCGGCTTCAATCCGAATTGTCGGCAAAGCTGGGCGCTGATCCCCGCGAAGCCGCCGATGAGGCAAGAGCTGCAGAGAACCGCAAGGGCTATCAGGTCGCCGTCAAGCTTTCGAGCGAATTCGTGGCGGCCATCATTGTTGGCGCGCTTCTGGGCTATCTTTTGGACCATTTTGCGGGTACAGGGCCGTGGGGGATGATCGTATTGCTCCTCCTTGGTTTTTGTGCCGGTGTGCTGAACGTCCTGCGTTCGGCGGGTATGGTGGCTTCGCCCCATCCCGCAGATCAGTTGGGCAAGGTCGGCAAGAACAAGGGCGACGACGTCTAGGCGATCGTTGCAGGATGAGAAGCGTCCGCTCCGGCGGTCAAAACGAGAGAGAGCGGCTGTGGCAGGCGATAAGGTAGATCCGACCCACCAGTTTATGATCAACAAGATCGTTCCGATCGAACTTGGCGGCATTGATTTTTCGTTTACCAATGCTTCGCTGTTCATGGTCGCGACTTTGATCGTTGCTGTCGGTTTCCTCTACATGACAACGACGAGCCGCAGCCTGGTTCCGGGCCGCCTCCAGTCCGTCTCTGAAATGTCCTATGAATTCATCGCCTCGATGCTGCGCGAAGGCGCCGGCTCCCATGGCATGAAGTTCTTCCCGATGGTCTTCTCGCTGTTCATGTTCATCCTGACGGCGAACCTGCTCGGCATGGTGCCTTACTTCTTCACCATCACCAGCCAGATCATCGTGACCTTCGCCCTGGCGCTGTTCGTCATCGGTACGGTTCTGTTCTACGGTTTCTATAAGCATGGCTTCGGCTTCCTGAACGTCTTCGTCCCGAACGGCGTTCCCGGCGTTCTCCTGCCGCTCGTCATCGCCATCGAGATCATTTCCTTCCTTTCCCGCCCCATCAGCCTTTCGGTTCGTCTCTTCGCGAACATGCTGGCAGGCCACATCACCCTCAAAGTGTTCGCAGGCTTCGTAGCCTCGCTCGGAACCATGGGTGCACTCGGTATCGGTGGCGCGATCCTGCCTATGATCATGACCGTCGCCCTGACGGGTCTCGAATTCCTCGTCGCCTTCCTCCAGGCTTACGTCTTTGCGGTGCTGACTTGCATGTACCTCAACGACGCTGTCCATCCGGGTGGCCACTAAGGAATAAAGTCACGGGGCCCGGCCGGTTCGACCGGCCAGGGTGCCAAACAAGCCGCAACAACCATTTCGAAGGAGTTCAATCATGGAAGCGGAAGCAGCAAAGTACATCGGTGCAGGTCTCGCTTGCCTCGGTATGGCCGGTACGGCTCTCGGTCTCGGCAACATCTTTGGCAGCTACCTGTCCGGCGCTCTGCGCAACCCGTCGGCCGCTGACAGCCAGTTCGGCCGCCTCGTATTCGGCTTCGCCGTTACGGAAGCTCTGGGCATCTTCTCGCTGCTCGTAGCCCTGCTGCTCCTTTTCGCCGTCTAATACCGGCTTTAAGGCAGGGCCGTGGGATAAAACCCGCGGCCCGCATTTCTTTGAATGCACCTGGAGGTGAGCATGTTTGTGACCGCGGCCTATGCCCAGTCAACCACCACCGAAGGCGCAGAAACCCATGACGCCGCTGCCGGCGAGGTGCACACCGAAACCGGTGTCGCGCATGAAGGCGGTCACGGCTCTGGCGTGTTCCCGCCCTTCGACCAATCGACATTTGCATCGCAGCTCCTGTGGCTGGCGATTACCTTCGGTCTGTTCTACGTCCTGATGGCGAAGGTTATCCTTCCGCGCATCGGTGGCATTCTGGAGACCCGCTCCGGCGCGATCGCCCGCGATCTCGACGATGCTGCGCGCTCCAAGGCTGAAGCTGACGCGGCAATCGCCGCCTACGAACACGATCTTGCCGTGGCCAAGGCCAAGGGCAATGCCATCGCCGGCGAAGCACGCGAGGCTGCAAAGGCCAAGGCGACAGCCGATCGCAACGCCGTAGAAGCCGATCTCAACGACAAGATTTCAAAAGCCGAAGCCCGCATCGCCGATATCAAGGCGAAGGCTCTGGCCGATGTCGGCGCCATCGCCGAAGAGACCGCGACCGCCGTTGTTGAACAGCTGATCGGCGGCAAGGCAACCAAGGCCGAGATCGCTGCTGCGGTCAAGGCAACGGCAAAGTAAGGAACGCATCATGGATATGACGTCACTGGCGACATTCTGGGCCTTCGTTGGCCTGGTGCTTTTCTTCGTCCTCATTGCCTACCTCAAGGTTCCCGGCATGATGGCCAAGGCGCTCGACGAGCGCGCCGGCCGCATCACCCACGAACTTGCCGAAGCAAAGCGGCTGCGCGAAGAAGCCCAGGCTCTCTTGGTCGAATACCAGAAGAAGCGCAAGGAAGCTGAAGCGGAAGCCGGAAACATCGTGGCCGTCGCCGAGCGCGAAGCCGCGAGCCTGACGGCGGATGCCAAGGCCAAGACGGAAGAGTTCGTCACCCGCCGCACTGCCCTCTCGGAACAGAAGATCCGTCAAGCCGAAAGCGACGCGATCAACGCTGTTCGTGCAACCGCTGTGGATATCGCCATTGCTGCTGCCGAAAGCGTTATCGTTTCCAAGTCTGACGCAGCGACGCAGAGCGCATTGTTTGCCAAGGCCGTCAGCGACGTGAAGACCCGCCTCAACTAAGAGGTGTGTTTCGATAGAATGAAAAAAGGCTGGCTTCGTGCCGGCCTTTTTTGTGCCTGACGATGACTGCCGCCCGATGTCGAAAACCGCAGTGCCGCCAGGTTCACTCCGGGCTTGCCGTCCCTTCAGCGGAGGGAGTTTGAGACCGCGTCTTGCCCCGGAGCGGTCAAGGTTGGAAACGCCTCACTCCAGCCGCTCGGCCTTCCTGATCACTCTGGTCCGGAAATTAATATTGAGCTAATGTAGCCGCGGCTTGGGAGGCGGCTATGTCTACTGCAAATTACAGCTTTGAGCTTGATCCGGATTCGTTCGTTTTCCGTTTTGCATTCGACTACCAGATAGACGGATACAGTGATCCCGAGACCGGAGAGTACTTCGCCGACACCAGCCGGTACGCGAGCTACGGAAATCTGAGTGGCTGGTCCTGGACGCAAGCGGGCTACGGCTATGAAAGCGGCTCTGGCACGATCGAACTGGGGTTTGATACCACGCCCGGCTTGCAGAAGCTGAAGTTACAGTTCACTGCGCAGAACGGCTTTTCGGGAGCCGCCATCTCCGCGAGTTGGAATGTGTTCAGTGCACCTTTCGAAACGACAAACCAGCATATTTCCGGCACCGATACGGCCGATATTCTGATCAGCGGCAGCGGCGCCGACCGGCTTCTGGCAGGAGCAGGCGATGACTATCTCTTTGCCGGGGGCGGGAAGGATCGATTGGAAGCCGGCCCCGGGAATGACCTTCTCAACGGTGGTACCGGCCGTGACGTGATGATCGGCGGCAGCGGTGATGATTTCTACTATGTCGACGTTTCAACGGACAAGGTGGTCGAACTCGCCGGAGAGGGGCGGGACATTGTCTGGAGTATCGCCGATTATAAATTGAGCGCCAACGTCGAAGAACTTCGCCTGATGGGGCTTGCCGTTGACGGCGTTGGCAATGGTTTGAACAACCTGATCTCGGGCAATTCCGCAAACAACACGCTTAAAGGCGGCGAGGGGAACGACCAGCTATACGGCGACGCAGGGAATGACAGCCTCTTTGGCGAAGCAGGGACCGACTACCTTGACGGTGGTTCCGGGGCTGACCGCATGTCGGGCGGTGTTGATAACGACAACTATTCGGTCGATGATCTGAACGACCGTGTCATCGAGGCCCGCAATGGCGGCTTCGATCTGGTCAATGTCTCCTATCAGCTTACAAGCTACACCCTGGGTGCCAATGTGGAAGCGCTCGCGGTTACGGGTGAGGCCCTGCATGGCACTGGCAACGGCCTCAATAACGATATGTTTGGCGGATACGGCGCCGACATCTTCGAAGGCCTGGGCGGAGCTGACACTCTCAGAGGCAATGGCGGCAGTGACCGCCTGATCGGCGGTCGCGGTAATGATATCCTGTTGGGTGGCGCTGACGCCGATGTGTTCGTCTTCAACAAGGGAGATGGACACGACGAAGTTACCGACTTCCGCCACTCCGATCACGACACGATCGCACTTCACCTCGGAAGCAGGTTCGATACCTTTGCGGAGGTGCAGGCGGTAGCGCAGGCCGCCGGCTCGCAAGGAGGGGATACGCTGCTCACCTTCGGTCCGAAGGATAGCATCCTGCTTCACGACGTAAGCGTGACCTCGCTCTCCGCGTCCGACTTTTCGTATTTCTGAGCGGTTAAGACGAGAGCCTCAGCTGCTTGACTAAGCCTCACGCTGCCCATCGGCAAGGGGCACGACGCCCGGCTTTCCGACGACGGATGCAACAGCCGTAAGTTTATATGTCAGTTGCTGTTAGCTTGCGCCGGGGCGATGGTGATGCAGGCCTGCTCGAATTCTTCCATCGTTTCAGGCGTGTTGTCACCCGGCAAGACGGCATCTGTCGCGACGTCGCTACCTGCTTCCGGTGTCTCGCCGTCATAGACGAAGGATTGGATGTAATAGGCGAGGCCACCCTTCCAGACCTTCCGTCCGTCGATATCCTGGCAGGCATAGGCTGTCTGCAAATCGCTCTGCAGCGCTTCTGCCGTCGGCTCGGCCGTTGGCATCTCTGCGGTTGTCATCAATGCTGTCAGCATCAGTGCGAAGATCACGAGGCGAGTCCTTCTTGCGAATCGCAACGCGCGATTCCGAGCCAAACCTATAGTCCATCACTCTCCTGCGTTGTTACTGCGGTTACGTCATCCCAGGAAAAATCTCCAGAGCGTATCACCAGGGCAACATAAGCTTCGGTGCATATTGCCTGGGCTCGGCCAAGATCAATGCGCGGCAGGCTGGTTTCGTTCCCAGATGCCACGGACCAGCCTCTCACAAGGTCGTGAATAAAGGCTCGATTGTCGGGGTATGAAGCGCTTCAAAGGCCGCCGAACTCGGTCAGGGCATCATCCTTGAACGGCTCTCCATCGTCTTTCCTGAGCGGGCGAAAGCTCATGCGGTGAAGCGGGCAAGGACCGCCTTCCGCGATTGCCTGCCGGTGGCGGGCGGTTGCGTATCCGGCGTGTCCGGCAAAGCCGTAGACGGGAAAGACGAGGTGGGCGCGCGTCATCATCCGGTCGCGCGTCACCTTGGCGATGATCGAGGCGGCCGCAATCGAGACCGATCGGGCGTCGCCCTTGACGACAGCCTTGCCGCCGCAGGCCATGCCCGGCGGAACATCCCGCCCGTCACTCAGCACATAGGCCGGCTTGACCGCGAGGCCGGCAACGGCGCGACGCATGGCGTCGAGGCTTGCCTTGCGAATGTCTGTACGGTCGATCCGGCCGGCGCTGGATGAGGCAACCGAAACGATCGCGTTGGCCAGGATGATGTCGTAAAGCTCTTCCCTTCTGATAACGGAGAGCTGCTTGCTGTCATTCAGCCCCTCCGGAATATTGTTCGGATCGAGGATTACGGCCGCCGCGACGACCGGACCTGCGAGCGGTCCTCGCCCAGCCTCGTCCGTTCCCGCGATCGGCCAGAAGCCCTCACGCCGGACGCTGAGCTCGATGGAAAAATCCGGCCCGCAGGCATCATCGAAAAGAAAAGGGGAATCGGGCAACGCGCTTCGTGACATGGACGGAAACTCGCACAGAAGCCCGATTCCCTGCAAGTCCCCCCGGCCGGATGCGGCGACGACCGGGGGATTGGCCGCTCCCGTCACAGGGACGAACGGGATCGGCATGCTCGTGAGCCGGGCAAAGGCCGGCGGATTTCAAACGCGGCTTGAGGCCGTTTGCCAGCCCTTAGAGGAGGGAAAGCTGAACGCCCAAGCCGAGCGGCGGCACGAAGAGATCGCCGTTGAGCGGCCTCTTTGTCAGGTTGAGTTCAAGTCGCTTGGCCGCCAGTTCAAAGCGGCGACCGATCTGCCACGCATAGGGACCAGCCCCTTTCATGCGTTTGCCGAACTCCGCATCGTAATCTCTGCCGCCACGCATCGAGCGCACCAGCGACATGACGTGGCGATAGCGATCCGGATAGTTTCGCAGCAGCCAGTCACGAAACAGCGGGCTCACCTCCAGCGGCAGGCGCAGCAGAACGTAGCTCGCAAATTCCGCGCCCGCGGCCTTGCCGCTATCAAGCACCCGTTCGATCTCATGATCGTTGAGGGCAGGAATGACCGGCGCCATCATCACCGTCGTCGGAATGCCGGCTTCCGAGAGTGCCTTGATGGCTTCGAGCCTCTTGCCCGGTGTGGAGGCGCGTGGTTCCATCAGGCGGGCAAGCTTGCGGTCGAGTGTCGTCACCGAAAGTCCGACCTTCGCCAAACCTTTCTCTGCCATATCAGCGAGAATATCGATGTCGCGCATCACCATCGCCGATTTCGTGACGATCATGACCGGATGGTTGCATGCCTGCAGCACTTCGAGGATCTGGCGCATGATCCGCCATTCCTTCTCGATCGGCTGATAGGGATCGGTGTTGGTGCCAAGCGCTATCGGCCGCACCTTGTAGCCGGGCTTCGCCAGCTCCCGCTCCAAGAGACGCGGTGCATCCGGCTTGGCAAACAGCTTGGCTTCGAAATCGAGCCCCGGCGAGAGCCCCATATAGGCGTGGGTCGGCCGCGCAAAACAATAGATGCAGCCATGCTCGCAGCCGCGATAGGGGTTCACCGACCGGTCGAACGGAATATCGGGGCTGTCATTGCGGCTGATGATCGACCGCGGCTTCTCGATCTGAACCTCGGTCTTGAAGGGCGGCAAGTCTTCGAGCGAGCTCCAGCCGTCATCCTCCGTCTCGCGTGCCAGGGGCTCGAAGCGGCCTGTCGTATTCAGCCCGGCGCCCCGTCCGCGACGGCGGTCGATATCGATGCGCAGGCCGGAATTGGCCACCAGCGCATCGGCAATATCAGCCGAGTGGCCGGGCGCAAATGCGCCCTGCCTGAGTTCAGACAGATCGGTCATGGAACAAACTCCCGGAAACAGCGCCGTTCTCCGACGGTTTCGTGAGGGAATCTTTATCGCCAAAATGAGAACAATGCAAGAACAAATTCCCGCATCGCGATTTCACTGGGAACGCCCCATGGTTTAGATTCATGATTAATGAAGGCTGAAGCCTGTGTCAGGCAGGGTCATGTGGCAATTCCGTTTGCGATGCGGTAGGACGGGCCATGCTGTCGATCATCATGGAAACCCGCAACAACGAGGCCGAGCTCGCACAGAGCCTGTCGGCTCTTGTCTCCGGCGCGGTTGAAGGATTGGTCAGCGATGTCATCGTTCTGGATCATGGTTCCGAAGACGGTTCGTCTCGGGTGGCTGATGCCGCCGGTTGCCGCTTTTTCCTCGAATGGGAACTGGGCGATGTGATCCGCTCGGCGCGAGGCGAATGGCTGTTGGTGCTGGAGCCCGGCGCGCGGCTGACGGGTCGCTGGATTGACGATATCGCGGAATATATGGCGCTCAACCGGGCACCCGCGCGGTTTTCGCCCGCACGACTTTATCGCAAACCGCTGCTGAAACGCCTTTTCCGCCGCGGTTCCGCGTTGGAGCATGGTCTTCTGGTTCCGCGCAACGCGGCGGCGGCCACGAGCGGCAAGCGGCTGGATGATCTCGTGAAGGCGCTCTCGGCACGGCGGTTGGCGGTGGAGATCATCCCGGCCTGGGTTGCTACGGAAGCCCGTGACCCCTCGCGGAGATAAGAAGAAAGGCGGGCTCTTTCGAACCCGCCCGTACTTGATGAAATCACTTCTGAAAAGGGATTTTCACGCGTCAGCGCGTCGTATGACCACTTTTGCCGTGCCTGGGATGGCGTGTGCCACCGTCAGCATTCTGAGAGACTGAAATCTCCGGCATGCATGCCTGCAGCATTAACGGTGATGTAAGTCGGCCGTCGATGCATCTGCCTCTGCCCCCGCTGCCTTCCCCTTGTCCCCGCTACTGGAATTCTTATAGACGACACAAGCAGGGTCTCGCTGTCCCCTGGGGAACACGCGTTGCCAAGGATTTGGAGTCCGTGTTTTAAGGGCGAAGGTTTCGGCTCAGCCGCGTTTCAGATGTTCATCCAGGCGGGGCATGATCTCGACGAAGTTGCAGGGCGTGTGGCGATAGTCGAATTGCTGCTTCAGGATGCCATCCCAGGCGTCGCGGCAGGCTCCGGGCGAGCCGGGTAGAACGAAGACGAAGGTCGTGCCGATCAAGCCGGCCGTTGCACGCGACTGGACCGTCGATGTGCCGATCTTCTCGTAGGAAATGCGGTGGAAGACCGCCGAAAAGCCATCCATTCGCTTGTCGAACAGCGGCTCCAGCGCATCGGGGGTGACATCGCGCCCCGTAAAGCCCGTGCCGCCCGTTGTGATAACAACATCGATGGCGGGGTCGTTTGACCAGGCCAGCACCGTCTCGGCGATGGCGGCGCGATCGTCCGGCACTATGGTGCGCTCGGCAAGCATATGGCCGGCGTCAGTGATTCGGGCGGCAAGCGTATCGCCGGAGCGATCATCGGCGAGCGTGCGCGTATCGGAAACGGTCATGACCGCAAAGCTGACGGGAACAAAAGGTTTTGTTTCGTCAAGCTGTGTCATGATGATCTCCTCCAATGCTGAAACAGCGCAGAACGTACCAGTCGGGATGATCTGCGCAAAGCATCTCCGCCGCCCGATCGCGCGCATGTTCATCGGAAAACAGGCCGAAGCAGGTGGCACCCGAGCCCGACATGCGGGCAAGGCGAGCGCCGGTTTCAGAAAGGGCCTGGGAAACATCACCGATGACCGGCGCAAGTGCCTGGGCCGGCGGCTCAAGATCGTTGCGCATGGCTGCCAGTGCACCAATCCAATCAGCGGCCGCAACCGTATGATGGGGCAGCACAAGCGACGGATTGGCCTTGTTCGTCAGTGTGCGAAAGATGACGGGCGTCGAGACCGGCACACGCGGGTTGACGAGCAGCATCGGGAAGGCCGGAAAGGCGGCAAGCGCCTCCGTCCGCTCGCCGACGCCGCGCGCCATCAAAGGCTTGCCGTGAAAGCACATGGGCACATCTGCGCCGAGCTGAAGCGCAACAGCGGCGAGATCGTCCGAAAACCTATCGTCCACAAAGGGAGGAACAGCCCACAACGCGAGCAGCCCCCTCAACGTTGCTGCGGCATCGGCCGAGCCACCACCAATGCCGGAGGCAACTGGCAAATTCTTTTCAAGATGCAGATGCATCGGCCTCGCGGGAAGGCCACGTTGCAGCAGCAGTGCACGCAGGCTGTTGCGCGCCTTGAGCACGAGATTGCCGGACGCGGCAGGCCCGTCGGCTGGAATATCGCACGCGAAGCTGCCCGAGACCGTGAAGCGGTCCTCGTCCGTAGCAGAGAGGCCAACACGATCTCCCCGGTCCGCGAAGGTCACGATGCTTTCGAGGAGGTGATGCCCGTCCGCCCGCTGACCGATCACATGCAGCGCAAGATTGATCTTGGCGGGTGCCGACTGCACAAGGTCGAAGTGCGGCAGGTTTTCGTTCAGGGATGCATTCGCAGCAGTCATGCCAGAGCCTTCAGGAGAAAGGCAGCTGCCGCCAACTCCCTCTTCTCCCCAGCGGGGAGAAGGTGGCGCAAAGCGCCGGATGAGGGGGACGGCTGGCTCTGAACATCAGGCAAAGACCCCCTCATCGCCTCGCCTTCGCTCGCCTCTTCTCCCCGCTGGGGAGAAGAGGCGGCAAGCCACCATCGCCTGCTAGTCATGCTGACATCCTGTTCAGAACGGAAAACCCGATCAGGACTTCTTGCCGGCCGTATCCACGGGGTCTGCCTTCTTCGGCAGAGTTTCCTCCGCATCGGCCGCGCTCGGAACATTTTCCTTCAGTGCCGGCAGGCCGTTCTCGATCTTGGCCTTGATCTTCGGAATTTCCGCCTCTTCCGGCTTCAGTTCCAGCGTCTGGTTCCACTGGAACACGGCTTCGAGCTTGCGCCCGACGCGCCAGTAGGCATCGCCCAGATGGTCATTGATCGTCGGATCGCCGGCCAGGAGTTCGGCGGCCCGCTCCAGCTCTGAAACGGCGTCGTCGAAGCGGTTCATGCGGAAATAGGCCCAGCCGAGCGAATCGACGATATAGCCGTCATCCGGCTTCAGCTCGACAGCCTTGCGGATCATCTCCAGGCCCTTGTCGAGGTTGATGTTCATATCGACCCAGGAATAGCCGAGATAGTTCAGCACCTGCGGCTGGTCCGGGTTGAGTTCCAGCGCCTTGGTGAAGTTCGGCTCGGCCTTGGCCCATTCCTTCAGCCGCTCGTAAGCGATGCCGCGCTGGAAGAAGATCGACCAGTCCTTTTTCTGCGGAAGCGGGCCGATCGATTCGACGGCCTGGTCGTAGACATGGGCCATTTCCTTGTAGTCCTTGGCGTCCGACAGCACGCTGCCATAGGCGACATAGCTGCGGATGTCCTTCGGATCGAGCTCGAGCAAGCCCTTCAGGTGCTTCTTGGATTCCTCCACCTTGCCAATGGAGGCGAGGGCCAGCCCCAGCTGCATTTCCGAGAGGCGGCGCATCGGCGAGCCTTCCGGCACGCTTTTATAGAGTTCGATAGCCTGCTCAGGCTTCTTCAGCGTCTCGGCAACGCCGCCAAGCATGACGAGAATATCGGCGCTATCCGGGTCAAGCGCCCGAGCCGACTGCAGATAGAGCGAAACGATGTCTTCCGCACCTTCGCGGTTCAGTGCAGCGCCGATCGTGAAGAGAACGGCGGCAGCACCCTGGGCAGCGTCGCGGACCTGCTGCTCCTGTGGCTGGCCCTTTTCGATGCTGGTGCGCAGGGCGCTGAGCGGGGCATAGTTGTTGAGGAAGTTCTCGCCGACGGCGATCGCATCCAGCGCTTTCTGCTTGTTGCCGTCACGGGCTTCGAGACGCGCGAGTGCGGTGACTGCCCGCAGGAACGTGTCGGGGGCCGCACCGCCGCCATTGCGGTCGAGCACGGCATCATTGAACTTGGAGCGGGCCGTCGCCTTGTCACCGGCAGCAAGAGCGATGGCACCTTCATGGTAGTTCTTGAAGATCGCAAACCATTCCGGACCTTCCATGGCCTGGATCGAGGCGATCGCATCCTTGGGATTGCCCGAGCCGGCCTTGGCCCAGCCGATCAACAGCCCGTTGAGCAGCCGGTCGAGATCGTTCGGGCCGTTATAGACCAGAAGCTTCTCCGCCTTGCGGTATTCCCGCTTGCGGATGGCCTCGACGGCGCGAGTAACGGTGGTGATGCGCTCGACAGAGCCATCGGATTTCAGCTGTTCAGCAACCTTCACGCCCTCCTGGAACTGACCGTTCATCAGAAGCGTGATCATCAGCCGCTGCTTGACTTCGACATTGTCCGGCTGGAATTCGAGAGCCGTGCGGTAGAGCTTGGTGGCGACATCGAGATCACGATCGACGTCTGCCGTGCGGGCTGCAAGGAAGGCGCCTGAGAAGCTGTTGATCGAATTGACATCGAACGGCTTCGTCTCAGTGGCAGCCGGCGTCTCCTCGGCAAAGCTGTGGGGCGCGCTGGCGAAGGAGGCGAGGGCCATAAGCGCTGCACCACTGAGGAGGCGAAGAATGTGTATCTGCCGCATGACAAGCCTTTCGTTGCGGAGCGTCCCGATGGCCGCTACCGGATTCGCGCGGAATCAATTCCCAGAATATTAGCGCATAACCCGAACAACCGGAATCGGTAGCATTGCGGATCATGCGGCCATCACCAATCTGTCCGAAAAGGACCATCGGAGGCCAAAGGGGGAAGGTCACTTCCCCCATCAGGCATTCTCCCGAAACAGAATGGCTTTTTTGGCGCAACGCAGCAAGAATTTCGTGGCTCAGGGTGAACGGAACTTGACAGGATATCAGCTGACGCGTTCGATACAAAAATCGATGACTTCCAGAAGCGCAGATTTCCACGGTGACTGCGGCAGCGGCGCAAGCGCGTCGCGGGCAATCGTGCCATAATGCTGGGCCCGGGCAATGGTGTCGGTCAGGCCGCCATAGCGGTTGATCAGACCCAGTGCCTTTTCGAGGTTGCGGTCGTCGCTCTGGCCGCCTTCGATGGCATCGCGCCAGAAGGTGCGCTCGTCGGCCGTGCCGCGGCGATAGGAAAGGATGATCGGCAGGGTTATCTTGCCTTCACGGAAGTCGTCGCCGACATTCTTGCCGAGGTCCGCCGCCTTGCCGCCGTAGTCGAGCACGTCGTCAACCAGCTGGAAGGCGAGGCCAAGGTTCATACCGTATGATTTCAGCGCGTTGCGGCTTGCCTTGTCGGTCTTGGCGACGATCGGGCCGACTTCGGCGGCGGCAGCAAAGAGTGCCGCGGTCTTGGCGCGAATGACCGACAGGTAGTCGTCCTCGGTCGTTTCCATGTTCTTGGCGACGGAGAGTTGCAGCACTTCGCCCTCGGCAATGACGGAGGCTGCGGTGGACAGCACATCGAGCGCATCCAGGGAGCCGACATCGACCATCATGCGGAAGGCCTGGCCAAGCAGGAAGTCGCCGACGAGAACGCTCGCCTGGTTGCCCCAGATCATGCGTGCCGTGGACTTGCCGCGGCGCAGGTCGCTTTCGTCCACCACGTCATCATGCAGCAGGGTTGCCGTGTGCATGAATTCGACTGATGTCGCGAGCTTCACATGGGCATCGCCGGTAAAGCCGAACATGGAGGCGGAGGCGAGTGTCAGCATCGGGCGCAAGCGCTTGCCGCCCGAGGAGATCAGGTGGTTTGCGACCTCCGGGATCATCTGCACGTCGGATCCGGCTTTGGAGAGAATGAGTTGGTTCACCCGCTCCATATCGGCCTTGGTCAAATCCACGAGCGGCTTGACCGATGCCTGTTTGTTTTTGCCGTCTTCCAGCGGTATCACTACGCCCAACGCAAGACACTCCTGTTCAATTTCAGTCCCGGACAATAGAAAGGGGGGCTTGCGGCGGCAAGGGGGGAATCAGCCATCCCGAGTAAAATTCGCCGTGATATTCAGGCATTTCATCCAGGAGGCAGTCCGCCAGCATGAAAGAATTGATCAGAACCAACGATGCCGTCCTGCTTTCCTTTGCCGAAAGCCTGATGAAGGACGCCGGTATAGGCTGCCTGATCGCCGACCAGGATATGAGCATCCTGGAGGGTTCGCTCGGCCTTCTGCCACGCCGGTTTCTGGTGGTGGATGATGAGGCGGATGAGGCACGCAAGATTCTCGTCGATGCGGGGCTTGAGGCGGAGTTGCGCGATTAGAATGCCGTTGACTGTTGTTTCCACCACACCGGCATACTCGCTTCTGCAACGGAAGCGGCGGTTCTCTCTCCCTTCTCCCCAGCGGGGAGAAGGCGGCCCGAAGGGCCGGATGAGGGGGAGCCAGGAACTCGGAATGTGCCGCGCGGCCCCCTCATCGCCTCGCCTGGGCTCGGCACTTATCCCCGCCAGGGAGAAGAGGGAAACCCCATGACAACCGAATCCATAGACAGCTTCCACCGCGGCCGGTTCCATGTCGTTCAGCCCTTGGGGCAAGGACATCGCTCCGGCATGGATGCGATGCTGCTCGCTTCCCTCGTGGCCGATGAACGGCCGATCCGCGTGGCCGATCTCGGTGCCGGAGCCGGTGCCGCCGGCATGGCCGTTGCCTCCCGCCTCGACGGTGCGACCGTGACGCTGGTCGAGCGTTCTCCGACGATGGTGGACTTCGCTCGTCGGAGCCTGGCGCTCCCTGAAAACGCTCGCCTCGCACCTCGCGTCAGCGTCATCGAAGCCGATGTCGGCTTGAAGGGACGCGCGCGCGTCGCTGCGGGCCTGCTGGATGACAGCTTCGACCACGTCATCATGAACCCGCCTTTCAATGACGGTTCCGACCGTCGCACGCCTGATCCGCTCAAGGCCGAGGCCCATGCCATGGAAGAGGGTCTGTTCGATATCTGGCTCCGAACAGCTGGCGCGATCATGCGACCAGGAGGTCAGCTTTCGCTCATAGCCCGGCCGGAATCCGTTGCGGAGATCATCGACGCTTGCGGTCGCCGTTTCGGTGGACTGGAAATCACTTCGCTTCACCCCCGGCCGGGCGAAAATGCGGTGCGCATCCTTGTTACCGCAATCAAGCAGAACCGCGCGCGGCTTGCGCTCAGGGCGCCGCTCATCATGCACGAGGACGACGCACATCGCTTCACACCTCGTGTTGATGACCTCAACAACGGCCGCACTGCCTATGCCCGAAAGGTCGTTTCAGCCCGACGATGACGGATTCTTGACATTGGCCATTGCGTTCGGCCCGCCAATACATACATCCACGTCGATATTATCAGAGACTGCCACGGAGGTTTTATGGCCGGATTTTTCAGAAAGTTGATGCCGAAGCGTTTTCGAAAAGGTGGCATCACGATCCCTGTTGTCCGGCTTCACGGAACGATTGTGGCTGGCGGCGGCCAGTTCCGGCCTCCTCTCAATCTCGCCTCCGTTGCCTCGGTTCTGGAAAAGGCTTTCGCCGTCAAGGACGCGCCTGCCGTTGCCATTTCCGTCAATTCGCCCGGCGGCTCGCCGGTGCAATCGCGCCTGATCTTCCAGCGCATCCGCGATCTCGCGGAGGAAAAAAAGAAGCGCGTCATCATCTTCGTCGAGGATGTCGCAGCGTCCGGCGGCTACATGATCGCGCTGGCCGGCGACGAGATCATTGCCGATCCGACGTCGATCGTCGGCTCCATTGGCGTCGTCTCCGGTGGCTTCGGCTTTCCCGAGCTTCTGAAGAAGATCGGCGTCGAGCGCCGCGTCTACACGGCTGGCGAAAACAAGGTGATGCTCGATCCCTTCCAGCCGGAGAAGGAAAAGGACATCGAGTACCTGAAGAGCCTGCAGCTTCAGATCCACAATGTCTTCATCGACATGGTCAAGGCGCGGCGCGGGCATCTGCTGGCCGATCACGACGAAATCTTCTCCGGTCTATTCTGGACCGGTGGACGCGCGCAGGAACTTGGCCTCATCGACAGCCTCGGCGATATGCGCGGCGAGCTGAAGAAGCGTTATGGCGCCAAAACCGAGCTGCAACTCATTTCGCCGGCCCGCGGCCTTTTTGGTCGCCGTCAGCCTGGGGCATCCATCGCCAGTTCTGTTGCGGAACGTTTCGCGGCCTCTGCGGTGTCGGGTCTTGCAGATATTGCCGAGGAAAAGGCATTATGGGGCCGATACGGGCTCTGACACCGAGAAGAAAAGGCTCCGGGGGACACGCATGCCGCAAATTATCCTGTTTCTGATCATCGTCGGCGTTGCATGGTTCGGATACCGAAAATTCATCGCCGACGCCGAAAAGCTCGCCCGCCAACGCGAGCAGGTGCGGCGGGAGAAGGAAACCGGCAGCCAAGGAACGCTGGTCAAGGACCCGGTGACGGGAGAGTATCGGCTGAAGAAGCCGGAGTAGGCGGCTTGCCGTGCCTTGCGTGATTGCAGGCACCACTCGTCTCTTGACCCCTCCGGCCCGTCGTGGCACCAGACAGCCAGAAAATTCCAAGCTGGACATCCGATCATGACTGCTGCCGCCCTGCCGGACCATATGAACCCGAAGCGCTCCTTTCAGGCGTTGATCCTGACGCTGCATGCGTATTGGGCGGACAAGGGCTGTGCGGTGCTGCAGCCCTATGACATGGAAGTCGGCGCGGGCACCTTCCATCCGGCAACAACGCTGCGTGCGCTTGGCCCCAAGCCCTGGCGCGCCGCCTATGTGCAGCCTTCCCGCCGCCCGACCGACGGCCGCTATGGCGAAAACCCGAACCGGCTGCAGCATTATTACCAGTATCAGGTCATCCTGAAGCCGAACCCGTCGAACCTGCAGGAACTCTATCTCGGCTCGATGGAAGCGATCGGGCTCGACCCGTTGCTGCACGATATCCGCTTTGTCGAGGACGACTGGGAAAGCCCGACGCTCGGCGCCTGGGGTCTCGGCTGGGAGTGCTGGTGCGATGGCATGGAAGTGTCGCAGTTCACCTATTTCCAGCAGGTCTGCGGCATTGAATGCTCGCCGGTTTCGGGCGAGCTGACCTATGGTCTGGAGCGTCTCGCCATGTATGTGCAGGGCGTCGACAATGTCTACGACCTGAACTTCAACGGCCGCGAAGGCGACGAGAAGATCAGCTATGGCGACGTCTTCCTGCAGGCCGAGCAGGAATATTCACGCCACAATTTCGAATATGCCAACACGGCGATGCTGCACCAGCATTTCATAGATGCGGAGAAAGAGTGTATCGCGCTGCTCGCAGCCGGTGCACCGGGCGATGCCAATGTCCTGCACAAATGCGTCTTTCCCGCCTATGACCAGTGCATCAAGGCAAGCCATGTCTTCAATCTGCTCGATGCCCGCGGCGTGATCTCGGTGACGGAGCGGCAAAGCTACATCCTGCGCGTCCGCACGCTCGCCAAGGCCTGTGGTGAAGCCTTCCTGCTGACAGATGCCGGTGGCTTCAATCTGACGCGCGACGCCGCGTAAATCTGAAAAGAAGCCATGGAAATAACGGCTCGCCCGGATGAGGCGAGTGCGTTTAGGCGTCCATATCCCGGATGGTGGGCTGGTTGGCGTGAACCGGCGCCAGCTTTACCTGCTGCTGGCGTTCGACGCGCAACGCGACGAAATGCGTTGCAGCCATCAGCGCAAGTGCGCTGGTCGTCATCAAAGTCAGAATGGTCATTTTGCCTCGCTCGTATCGGCCGGGTCAGGGCCATGAACCCGCTTTCATGGCGGGAACAGGCGGTCATCATCGACCGCAAGACGCAAGTTACTAGCAAGGCATATGATAGGGATTTCGCTCACTTTCGCTATCGCTGAAATTCACTAGGTTTCAGGCCTTGTCGCTCATGCCTGCGCCCATTTCCCAAACCGGCTTCATGGTCGGATAGGTGCCGGTCGGAAGCTGACCGGCATAGGTCTGAAGGGCGCGGCGGATGCCGGTAGGGCGGTCAGCTGCGGTGATGCTCGCATAGGCGAGGAAAAGCGCCGAAAAGGCGATGGCGTTGATGAGGGTTGCGGGCGTTTTCATGATCTTTGGCTTCAGTTGTGTTGACCGGACTGTTCCGGTTGATGAAGCCACTATCGATCAGAACGACGATTTTCGCGGTTCCCAATGAAACAGGAAAATCAACATGTTACCTTCGTAACAGGAGCGGGCTGTTGGACTGCTTCGGGGGCGTAGGAGCGTTGCGGTACGCCTGAATACCCTTTTGCTGTGATATGCATTATCGTCGCCGCAAAAGTTGGGCGAGAAGGGACGTTTTCATGATTGGTCTGGCGATCGGCGCAGCAGTAATCCTGTACCTGATTTTTATCTACAACGGCCTGGTCAAGGCCCGGCAGGTGAAGGAGGAGGCGTGGTCGGGCATCGACGTGCAGCTGAAACGGCGCGCTGATCTCATTCCCAATCTGATCGAGACCGTCAAAGGCTATGCTGCCCATGAAAAGGGCACGCTCGAAGAGATCGTCGAGCTCAGAAACAAGGCGCAGGCGTTGCCCACAGGCGACGTCGCCGGCCGCGCACAGGCGGAGGGCATGTTGAGCCAGGCACTCGGCAAGGTCTTCGCGCTCGCCGAAGCCTATCCGGACCTCAAGGCCAACCAGAATTTTTCCGAGCTGCAGCAGTCGCTCGAAACCATCGAGAGCGAGATCCAGATGTCGCGGCGCTATTACAACGGCGCTGCCCGCGATCTGAACGTCAAGGTGGAGAGTTTTCCGTCAAACCTGATCGCCGGTCCGTTTGGATTTTCGAAGGCGCCGTTCTTCGAGATCACCAATGAAGCCGATCGCGCGGTGCCATCTGTGAAGTTTTGATCTATCGCGCCACCCGGTTCCGTCGTAGACGGCTTTCAACGTCATGAAGGCATGCCGAAAAGGCCGGCGCTGCCTGCTTCAAGAGACATCAGCATGAGCAAAGACCAGAAACTTACCGTTCTTCCGCCGTCCCATCCACTCAAGGGTCGCGTCAGCCCTCCCGGCTCCAAGTCGATTACCAACCGGGCCTTGCTTCTCGCCGGTCTTGCCAAGGGCACGAGCCGTCTCACCGGCGCGCTGAAGAGCGACGATACGCGCTATATGGCAGAAGCCCTGCGCGCCATGGGCGTCGATATCACCGAGCCTGACGACACGACCTTCGTCGTCACCGGCACGGGCAAGCTTTTGGCCCCGGAACAGCCGCTTTTCCTCGGCAATGCCGGCACGGCCACCCGCTTCCTGACAGCCGCTGCCGCTTTGGTCGAAGGCGAAGTGATCGTCGATGGCGACGAGCACATGCGCAAGCGCCCCATTGCGCCGCTGGTCAAGGCGCTGACCGCACTTGGAGTCGATATCCGCTCGGAAACCGGCTGCCCGCCCGTCGTCGTCAACGGTACCGGCGATTTCGGCACGGATCGGGTCGAGATCGATGCCGGTCTTTCCAGTCAATATGTTTCGGCGCTGCTGATGGCCGCTGCCGGCGCCACCCGCCCGATCAATATCGCCCTTGCCGGCGATGATATCGGTGCGCGCGGCTATATCGATCTGACGGTCGCCGCCATGCGCGCCTTTGGTGCCGAAGTTACCCAGCCGAGTCCCTCCGTCTGGCAGGTGCAGCCCACCGGCTATGCCGCGACCGATTACCTCATCGAGCCGGACGCCTCGGCGGCGACCTATCTCTGGGCTGCCGAAGTTCTGACCAGGGGCGATATCGACCTTGGCGTGAAGGCAACCACGTTTTCCCAGCCGGACGCCAAGGCCTATGAGGTCATCGCCAGCTTTCCGCATATGCCGGCCGTGATCGACGGCTCGCAGATGCAGGATGCCATCCCGACGCTTGCCGTTCTCGCCGCTTTCAACGCGACGCCGGTTCGTTTCGTCGGTATCGCCAATCTGCGGGTCAAGGAATGCGACCGTATCCGGGCGCTATCCACTGGTCTCTCAAACATCCGCTCAGGCCTTGCCACGGAAGAGGGGGATGATCTGGTCGTCGCTTCCGATCCGGCTCTCGCCGGCCAGACCCTGCCGGCCGATATCGATACCTTCGCCGATCACCGTATCGCCATGAGCTTTGCGCTGGCGGGGCTGAAGATAAACGGGATCACCATCCTTGATCCCGCCTGCGTCGCCAAGACCTATCCGCGCTACTGGGATGAGCTCTCCTCGCTCGGCGTCGCGCTGGAAGGCGATCGTCCCGATATCTGAACAAGGCTGCGGCCGGAGGGAAAGGCCTGATGATCCGACTGATCAAGACAATCGGGATGGTACTTTTCCTTCTGGGCTGCGTCCTGGCGTCCGCCGCCTCCGCGCAGGAGGTCATTACCTCGTATCATTCGGCGATCAATCTGTCGAAATCGGGCGAGATGGCCGTGGTCGAGACGATCAAGGTCAATGTCGAGGGCATCCGCTTAAAGCGCGGTATCTACCGTGATTTTCCCCTGACGTTTCAGGATGATGAAGGTCGCCGCCACAAGGTCGATTTCAATCTCGTTTCGGTGTCCCGTGATGGGCAGAGCGAACCTTATCGGACGGAGAATATTCCCGATGGTATCCGCATCTACACGGGAGAACAGGATGTCCTGCTTCCCGCCGGCGAACATGTCTTGGAAATCACCTACGAGACCGCCCGCCAGATCCGATATTTCGCCGATCATGACGAGCTTTACTGGAACGTCACCGGTACCGAATGGGCTTTCCCGATCGGGGAAGCGGTCGCGACCGTCACGCTGCCTGATGGCGTGCGGGCCAAGGCGCTCGATGTCTTTACCGGCGGTTACGGTTCGAGCGACAAGAATGCCACAGCCGTCGAGGATGGCAGTGAAGTGGTCTTTACCACAACCCGTCCTCTTCGGCCGCAGGAAGGACTGACGATTGCGATAAAGCTGCCGAAGGGCAGCATTGACCCGCCGGCCGCATCGACCGAGCAGCTCTGGTGGCTGAAGGATCACCTGCCGTCGGTTCTGGCCATCGCCGGGCTGGTGGTCGTGGCGCTCTACTACACGCGCATGTGGGCCAGGGTCGGGCGCGATGCCGATCGCGGCGTCATCGTGCCCCGCTGGGATGCGCCGGACGGCATCTCGCCGGCGCTCGCCAACTATATCGACAACAAGGGATTTTCCGGCGAGGGCTGGACCGCGCTGTCTGCCGCGGCACTCAATCTGGCAGTCGGCGGCTTCGTCGTGCTGGAAGATCTGAAAAACGCGCTGGTCATAACCGCCACGAACAAGAGCGCGCCCGCCAACCTGCCGACGGGCGAGAGCATGCTTTTGAAGGCAGTCGTCACTGAGGGTGGCAAGCTCACCATCGACAAGGCAAACGGAAAGACGGTGCAGAAGGTCGGCGCCAGTTTTCGCAGCGCCATGGAGAAGGAACACCGCAACCGCTACTATCTTGCCAACACCTGGTACGTGCTCGGTGGCGTCGCGCTGTCGGTTGTCTTCCTGGGCTCGATCTTCATTTTCGGCAATCTCGATGACACCAGTATCGCGCTGGTGCTCGTCCCGGCGCTGGCTTCCGTCGTCATTTCCATCTTTGCGATCGGCCTCGGAAAGGCGTTGCGCAAGCGGGGCACGCTTTTTTCGCGCATAAAGGCGATCGTCTTCGCCGCCTTTTTCGGTTTCGTGCTGTTTTCGGGGGCCTTCAGTCTCGTCGCTTTCGTCATCACCACAGCGCTTGAAGCGCACGAGCTGCCGCTGCTGATCGCCGTGAGCGGGATCATCCTCGCCAATCTGCTGTTCTATTACCTGATGGGTGCGCCGACCCCGCTCGGGGCGCGGATGATGGATGGCATTGATGGCCTGCGCCAATATCTGACGCTTGCTGAAAAGGAGCGGATGAACATGGCGGGTGCGCCGGAGATGTCGCCGCAGCATTTCGAAAAGCTCTTGCCTTATGCCGTCGCACTCGGGGTTGAAAAGCCCTGGGCGGAAACCTTCGATCGCTGGCTGCTTGCCGCTGCCGCGGGCGCAGCCGCCTATCAGCCGGCCTGGTACTACGGCAATCATTTCTCGGTCGGCTCCTTCGGCGACAGGATGGGCGGCTTTGCCGGTTCGCTTGCCAACACCATGACCGCATCGCTTCCACCACCGCCCAAGAGCAGTTCGTCCGGTTTCGGCGGTGGCGGCTTTTCCGGCGGCGGTGGCGGTGGTGGCGGAGGCGGCGGCTGGTAAAGCAACAGTTGCGGGACGGCCTCCCGGGATTTGCCGACCGACCATCATGCGCTGAGCGACTTACTCCTCGGAGCGTTCAGTGCTTTCGCGCTCGTGACCGTATCGTTTGTTGAGCGGAAACGGTGGCAACCAGGATTCGCGACGGACGGTCCAGAGTTCGTAGGTCGGTATCAGCTGGTCGGGCGCATCCAGCGATCCAAGGTTCACTTCGATTTCGTCGCCGCTGCGTCCGAAAACAGACGATCCGCAGCGCGGGCAGAAAAACCGCCCGGCGTAATCGCGTGTCTCGCCCGCGATCGTGACCGCATCCTGCGGGAAGATCGCGGAGGCATGAAACAGGGCGCCATGGTGCTTGCGGCAATCGAGGCAGTGGCAAATACCGACGCGGTACGGGGCTCCCGACGCCAAAAATCGGACGTCGCCGCACAGGCAGCCACCCGTGAACCGGTCCATGCTGCATCTCCTCCAAAAACCCAACGGTCGGAATGGTTACAACGAGCAACGGTATCGTCGCAAATCCGCGCCGCCGGTCGCGACGGATCGTCTTGCAATCTGGGAAGAGCGACAACCGCAGCAGACGTTCATTTTCGGCCTTTGCGTCGTGACATTTCACGCGCAGCTTGCTAAGTCCGCCGCACCTGTCCGAACAATCGCAAAGTACCCGCCATGCCCGATCTTCTGCTTGAACTCCGCTCCGAGGAAATCCCGGCTCGTCTGCAGCGCAAGGCTGCCGGCGATCTGAAGAAGCTCTTGACCGATGCGCTGGTCAATGCGGGTCTCACCTATGAGGGTGCGCGCGAATACTGGACGCCGCGCCGGCTGACGCTGGATATCCGCGGCCTCAACACCCGCTCCGCCGATGTGCGCGAAGACATCAAAGGCCCGGCAACCTCCGCGCCCGAACAGGCGATCCAGGGTTTTCTGCGCAAGGCGGGCCTTGCCTCGATCTCCGAGGCGCATGTTCACTCCGATCCGAAGAAGGGCGATTTCTACGTCGCGCATGTCGTCAAGCCGGGTCGTCCGACCGAAGAGATCGTCGCCGAGGTCATGCCGGGCATCATCAAGAATTTCCCCTGGCCGAAGCCGATGCGCTCGGGTGCAGCCTCTGCCAAGCCGGGCTCACTGCGCTGGGTGCGCCCGCTGCAGTCGATCGTCTGCCTGTTCGGGCCAGAGCATGAAGAAACCCAGGTCATCCCCTTCGAAGTCGATGGCATCGTGGCGTCCAACATCACCTACGGCCACCGCTTCCATGCACCGGACGCCATCACCGTGCGCCGGTTTGCCGATTACATCGAGAAGCTGGAAAAGGCCAAGGTCGTGCTCGATGCAGAGCGGCGCAAGCAGATCATCGCGTCTGACGCTGCCAATATCGCCTTTGCCAGCGGCCTTGAGCTGGTCGAGGACGAAGGCCTGCTGGAAGAAGTTTCAGGCCTCGTCGAATGGCCGCAGGTGCTGATGGGCGCGTTCGAGGAGGATTATCTGGCGATCCCCTCGGAAATCATCCGCCTGACGATCAAGACCAACCAGAAGTGTTTCGTCACCCGCATCCAGGGTGAGGAAGGCCTGTCGAACAAGTTCATCCTCGTTGCCAATATCGAGGCCAAGGACGGCGGCGCCGAGATCATCCACGGCAATGGCAAGGTCGTGCGCGCCCGCCTGTCGGATGCCAAGCATTTCTGGACCCGCGACCAGGGCGACCTGCCTGACCTCCAGACGCTGGAAGCCTCGGCTGCCAAGTTCAACCTCGACCTGAAAAAACCGCTCGACCAGCGCATGGCCAAGCTCGACGCGCTGAACGTGACGTTCCATGCCAAGCTCGGCACGCAGGGTGAGCGCGTTGCCCGCATTCGGACGCTCGCCGCCGAACTCGCCAAGGTCACCGGCGCCGATCCGGCCTTGGTGGATCGCGCCGTCGTGCTCGCCAAGGCGGACCTTCGCACCGAAGCAGTCGGCGAGTTCCCCGAGCTTCAGGGCTTGATGGGCCGCAAATATGCCGTCCTGCAGGGCGAGAACGCCTCCGTTGCCGCCGCGATCGAAGACCACTGGAAGCCGAACGGCCCCTCCGACCGCGTCCCCGACGACAAGGTCGCGATCACCGTCGCACTTGCTGACAAGCTGGATACACTCGTCGGCTTCTGGGCCATCAACGAGAAGCCGACGGGCTCGAAGGACCCGTATGCACTGCGCCGTGCGGCGCTGGGTGTGATCCGTATGCTGCTTGAGCGGAAGGTGCGTTTGCCGCTCTCCGCGGTTGCATCGGATCCTGACCTCCTGGCCTTCTTCCACGATCGCCTGAAGGGTTACCTTCGCGATCTCGGCGCCCGCTACGACCTGATCGACGCCGTATTGACGCCGGATGCCGACGACCTCCTGATGGTTGCCCGCCGCGTCGAGGCGCTGACGGCGTTCATCTCCTCGGAAGAAGGCCTGAACCTGCTTGCCGGCACCAAACGCGCAACGCAGCTTCTGGCTGCCGAGGAGAAGAAGGGAACGGCTGTCGCTGAAACCGTCGATCCGTCGTTTTTCAAGCTCGATGCCGAAAAGGCGCTCTATGAGGCCGTGACGGAAGCGGCAAGCGAAGCGCGTCAGGCGATTGCCGGCGAAGATTTCCGTGTCGCCATGGAAGCCCTGTCAAAGCTGCGTGGCCCGGTTGACCAGTTCTTCGCGGATGTGCTCGTCAATGACGAGGACCCGGCAGTGCGTGCAAACCGTCTGGCCTTGCTCGCGCAGATCCGCGCGGCAACCGGCACGGTGGCAGATTTCTCCAAGATCGCCGGCTGACGATCATGACGGGGGCGAAAATCCTCGTCAGTGCCTGTCTGATGGGCCATGCCGTGCGCTATGACGGCAAGGCCAAGCCGCTGATCCATCCCGCACTCCAGCGCTGGGGTGAGGAGGGGCGGCTGGTGACTATCTGCCCGGAAATGTCGGCCGGCATGCCGGTGCCACGTCCGCCAGCGGAAATCGCTGACGCAGCAGACGGTGCGGATGTTCTGTCCGGCGATGCGCGCGTGGCCGAGATCACCGGTGGCGATGTTACAGGCGGGTTCCTTCAGGCTGCGGAAAATGCGCTTGATCTCGCCAGGGAAACCGGCTGCCGATATGCGCTGCTGATCGACGGCAGTCCCTCCTGCGGCTCGGGTTTCATCTATGATGGCAGCTTTTCCGGCAGCAGGCGGAAAGGTGAGGGCGTAACCGCCGCCCTCCTGCGGCAAAACGGTATCGAAGTCTTCTCCGATCGCGAAATCGGTCTTCTCGTAGAGCGCATCGAGGTCGATGGCTGACGCGCTCACGTACTTGGGGCAATGCCCTTGTAGCGCAGGGCGATGATGGTCACGCTCAGAAACACACTCCAGGCGACGAAAAAGCTGACGGTCGTCAAGCCTGCCGCCTTCCAACCCGACTGTTGTCCTTGGGTGCGGAAGAAGGAGAAATTCGAGAAAAGCAGCCAGAGCTGGGCTGCGAGGAACAGGGCTGCAAAGACCGGATTTTCGGTATGCGGAAACAGCACGATCGACAGCGACGTGATCATCGCAAACGGTGCGCAGATATAACATTGCTGGTTGAAGGGGATCTGCAGCGTCAGGCGGGTCACCCTGCCGGGCGTGATCAGGTCGTAGATCAGCGCTGATGTAATCGGGAAGATCGAATAGATCACCATCCGAAAGATGATCAGGTTCAGCCACGAAGCTGTGACATATTGACCGGTCAGGGTGTCGCTGGCATCTGCCAGGTCCGCCTTCGTCACTGGAGCAATATAGGCGGCGATCACGATCGACAGGAACAGGAAGATCGACGGCTTCATGCCGCTGTCGAAGGAAACGTTTTCGTCGCGCAGCGTTTCCGTCCGCGCATAGTCCATCATGCGGCCCGGCTGCACGATCACGCGAAGCAGCGTATAGGGATAGAAGATCAGCCACATCAGAAGCTCGAAGATCAGCTTCTCGATCGACTTGGCAATATTGAAGACGTCCATGGATGATCCTGCGCAGCGAGATCTCTTATCGCGGCGGTTATGTTGCATCACACGCGGCATGCAACAAGCTCAGGCACTGAAACCGACGTGGAAGACTTGGATACTGGTCAAAAAAATTGCGCCCCTGCTTCTCTCAGGGGCGCAATTTCCGCCTTTGGAGGCGATGCCCATACTGCAACATGGTCGCAGGCGAGGGCAGGGACTTGTTAATTCTTCATTTATTGTAGACGAAGTTGGTAGTTTTCAAGATCAATTTCCTGTGAACGGGGTTCGGCAGGTGCAGCGGCGGCGAGTTGTTCTGCCGAATCAACGCTCAAGGATGCCGTTTTTGCGGTCGGATCCACCGACAGATCGATCGTGGCGGAAGCGGCCGCTGCTGCGGGCATGGGGTCGATAACGGTTGCGGCGGTCTCGCCGTTCAGAAGTTTTGCAGCCTCGGATGCCTTGATCACATCTTCCGATGCCTTGGTGACGAAGACCACCGGCGAGCCACCGAGCCAGGCTTCCGTGCGTAACACCCGCATCTCGCCGTCAATTTCCTTGATTTCCACCCGCTCCGTACCCGGTGCGACCTCCGGAACGATGTAGCTCGTGGATTTCTTGACGATAGGCGGCGGGCATTTGGCACAGGGCATCTGCGAAACGCTGGGGGCCCTGGTGTTGGCGGTTGCAAATGCTTCGATCGACGAGGCATGCGCTGAAGCGGCGGCAAGGCCGACAAAACTGAGCAAAAGAACGCGCATTGACGGTCTCCCCTGAAATGGACAGGAAACCATAGGCCCGTTACCGTTACGTTCCCGTCAGGAGAACTGGTAAAGATTGAGTGAATTCGGCATTACCTGTTGAGGCGAGCGGTTTACGCCTCTTCGCGGGCAACGGCCTGCCAGCCGATATCGCGGCGGCAGAAGCCGTTATCCCAGCGCACCCGGTCGACAGCTTGATAGGCGGTGTCCTTCGCCGCACCCACGGTTGCGCCCATGGCGGTCACGTTCAGCACCCGGCCGCCGGTCGCGACCAGCTTGCCGTCCTTCAGCGCGGTACCGGCGTGGAACACCTTGGCAGCAGCGTCCTCGCCCGGAAGCGCGTCGATCGGCGTGTTCTTGTCATAGCTGCCCGGATAACCTTTCGAGGCCATGACGACTGTCAGAGCCGCATCGGGACGCCATTCGGCATTGACCTTGTCGAGCCCGCCCGTGGCCGCAGCGTAAAGGATGGGCAGGAGGTCGCTCTTCAGCCTCATCATCAGCACCTGGCATTCGGGATCGCCGAAGCGGACATTGTATTCGATCAGTTCCGGTCCCTTGGCGGTGATCATCAGCCCGGCAAACAGCACGCCGCTGAACGGGTGGCCGCTATCAGCCATGCCGCGGATTGTCGGCTCGATGATCTCCTTCATCGTCCGCTCGACCATTTCGGCGGTCATGACGGGGGCAGGGGAGTAGGCGCCCATACCGCCGGTGTTCGGGCCGGTATCACCATCGCCGACTCGCTTGTGATCCTGGGCCGAGGCCAGCGCTAGCCCGTTGACGCCGTCGCAGAGGCAGAAGAAGCTCGCTTCCTCGCCATCGAGATAGGCTTCGACGACGACTTCCGCTCCAGCAGCCCCGAATGTGCCGGAAAAGCAGGCATCGATGGCGGCGAGCGCTTCGTCGAGCGTCATGGCGACGGTCACACCCTTGCCGGCGGCAAGACCATCGGCCTTGATCACGATCGGCGCACCCTCAGCCCGTACATAGGCCTTGGCAGGCTCGGCTGCGGTGAAACGCTGATAGGCGCCGGTCGGGATGCCGTATTTGGCGCAGATATCCTTGGTGAAGCCCTTGGAACCTTCGAGCTGGGCCGCCGCTGCGGAAGGTCCGAAGACGGCGATGCCGGCGTCGCGCAGCGCATCCGCAAGACCGGCGACAAGCGGCGCTTCGGGGCCGATGACCACGAAATCGATACCTTCGCTGCGGCAGAAAGAGACGACGGCATCATTGTCATCGGTATTGAGCGCAACGATGGTGGCTTCCTCGGCAATGCCGGGATTGCCGGGCGCGGCATAAAGCGCGGTCAGTAGGGGAGATTGAGCAAGCTTCCATGCAAGCGCGTGTTCGCGTCCACCCGAACCGATCAACAGAACCTTCATCGCCAAACCCCGCGCAGCATTTCGCCTAAGCTGGTGCGGTTAAGGCGAGGGGTGCGCAACGTCAAGGAAAAAGCGGTTTGGGAGGCTTAAAGAAGCCCATCCGTGCCGCTGCGACGATGGCGGCCGGCAACGAGCTGGCGCTGCCCGGTTCTGCCAGCCAGCTCCGCCGTGCGCTTCAGCGACCAGATGCCGAGGTCCTCAAGCGTCAACGGCTGGGAGATCAGGTAGCCCTGGTAGTTGTCGCAACCGGCAGCCGAAAGCATGGCCATCTTTTCATTGGTATCGACGCCTTCGGCGATGACCTGCATGTTCTGGGCATGACAGAGCGCGATGACCGCCTTCAGCGCCGGCAGCATCTCTTCGCGCGCGAGATTGGCGACGAGCGCCCGATCGAGCTTGATGGTGTCGGCCGTGTACTCGATGATCTGCTGCATCGAGGTATAGCCTGCTCCGAAATCGTCGATCGAAATGCGGAAGCCGCGAGCCCTGAGCTCCTCGATATTCTGGCGCAACTGGTCGCCGAGCGTCACCGCATAGGTTTCGGTCAGCTCGATCTCGATCACGCCCGGCGCGATGCCGTGGCGGTCAAGGCAATCGTTGAAATGATTGGCGATCGACTTCGAGTGCAGCTCTGCCGAGGAAATGTTGATCGCAAGCGTCGTATCGCGCCCGAAGAGCTGTTCGAGCAGGTGGTATTCCGACATCGCCCGGTCGATCACCCAGCAGTCGATCTTGGTGAACTGGCCGGAACTTTCGGCAATCGGCACGAACTCGTCCGGGCGGACATTGCCGAGTGTCGGCGATACCCAGCGCAGCAGCGCCTCGCATCCGACGACCTTGCCGCCATCATCGACGATCGGCATGTAGACGAGGTGGAACTGTTCGTCGGGATCGACGAGCCGCAGCTCCTCCTGGACAAGCCGCACGCGATCGCGTTTTGCCTGGAGCTCACGGGAGAAGCGCGACGCCCGGTTCTTGCCGGTGGTCTTTGCCTGATACATGGCTGCATCGGCATTGGAGATCAGTTCGGCGAGGTTCGCTGCATCGACCGGGCAGATCGCAATGCCGATGCTGGCGGTGACCGGATACTGCTTGCCACGCACCTCGAAGCCGCCGGAAAACAGGCTGAGGATGCCGGCACAGGTTTCCCGGATGGTTCCATCGCCCGGCGAGGATTGGAGAAGAACAGCGAACTCATCGCCCGAAAGACGCGCGAGAACAGCGGGCGGCAGTACGCGCCGCTCGATGACGGCATCGACGGTTTCACGAAGCCGGGAGGCGAGGTTGCGCAGCAACTCGTCGCCGACCTCGTGACCGTACTTGTCATTGACGAACTTGAAGTTGTCGATATCGATGAACAGCAGGCTGCAAGGGCGGTCGGCTTCCACGGTTTCCTGCACGATCGTTGCAGCAAGGCTGTTGAAGTGGCCGCGGTTGCTGATGCCCGTCAGCGTATCTGTCCAGGAGGCATTCTGGACAAGCCGGAGCGCCCGCACCGATTGATCGTGCATCTGCTTGATGTTGCGGGTAAGGCGGCCGATTTCTCCGGCGGCGCCCGTTTCGAGAATGCCGTCTCTCTGGCCGTTCATGACGGTCGTGACCTGCCGGTCGAGTGCGGAGATGGGATTGGTGATGAAGCGGGTGATCAGCACGGCCATCAGGCTCACCGAGACGAAGCTCATCGCCAGAGCGCCAAGGCCAAGCAGCAGCTTCAGCTTGTCGAGACCTGTTGCCACGTGGGTTTCCGAGGCATCGATGGTCAGGAACAGCGATGGGGCGAGCCTGACGCCCGCAGCCAGCTTGTCGTGCCAGGCGGACGGCGGGCTGATCATGAATTCGGCGTTCACGCCGTATTCGAGTTCGGTGCTGCGCTTCATAGCCAGGAACTGCACGGGCTCGATCGCGACCTGGATCAGCAGGGCGGAGGATTTGGCGCTTGGCAAGGGGCGACTGAAGGTCGTGGGATCGATGAATTCTGAATAGATGATCAGCGGCCGCATGCCCGGCCCCTCCAGGAACGTCCAGTCACGCAACTGGTTGCCGGCCGTCAGGCGCTTGACCAGCGCCATCTGGGCGCTGCCGATTTCGGCAAAGGGGTCGTCGCTGTTCTCGAAATAATAGGCCGGTGACATGTCAGGATTGAGGATCGAGAAGGAAAGAAACTTCTTCGGATCGTCCGACAGCGAACGCACGCTCTGTTGCAGGCGCAGGCCAAGCGCGTTGTTGCGGTAGCTCTCGTCAGTCTCTGAAAGAAAGCGGCGGATCGCGTTGCCTTCGAGGATCGTGTAGAGAAAGCTTCGGCTCTGGTTGACTTCGTTGCGATAGAGAGCGGCCAGATGATCGAGCTGCTGGGAAAGCCGAGCCTGCTCCAGGCTCTGCATGGAGCGGCTTTCTGCCAGATAGACGGCGAAGGCCGCCAGCAGGTAGCCTGTCAGAACGACCGGAAAGATCAGCAGAAACGCGCGCTTGCCAAGTGTCACTGGAAGTTCGCCATCGAGCTGATGATGCGTCGTCGCGTCTGGACGGACTGGATACTGAGTTCTTCCTGATACTGGCTCTTGGCCAGAATATCGTCAGGCGTGTAGATTTCGGGGTTGTCGCGGGTCTCGGCCGGAATGAGTTTCAGGGCTGCCGAGCTTGCCGTCGGCATGGTGAGGCTTTCGGCATTGGTGGCAGCGCTTTCCGGCGCGCCGACGAAATTGAGGAATTTCAGCGCCAGATCCTTGCGTGGCGAAGCTGATGTCACCGCCATGCAATCGAGCCAGGAGAGCGTGCCTTCCTTGGGCACGGCATAGCGCCAGACGCCGGGTGTACCCGCCTTGTCGTTCAGCACATGCTGGTCGCCGCTATAGGCGAGCGCCATGTAGATGTTCCTGCCGATCTCGGGGTTCTGGATGGAGGTGATCACATAGTCGTAGGTGAGCACGAACGGCGCCTGCTTCTTCATCACCTCGAAGGCTGCCTTCAGCGTCTCGTTGTCGTTGGCATTGATCGATTTGCCGAGCAGGACGAGCGGCGCGATGAACGCCTCGTTGTGATCGTCATACATGGCGATGTGCTTCTTCAGCTCCGGCTTCGGCGCCATCAGGTCGTTCCAGGAGGTCGGCGTTTGCTTGACCATGTCCGAACGGTAGACGATGCCCATCGTGCCCCAGAGATAGGGAAGTGCATAGCCGGCGCAACGGGAGCGCCATTGTTCGCTGTAGTCCTTTAGCGAGGGGACATTGGTGTCCGTCAGGGGCTCGAGGATGCCGCGCTTGCCAAAAAGTGCCGCGCCGTTCTCGCCGACGACGGCAAGGTCGATGTTGCTTGCCGGATCGGAAAGGATTTCGTCGCGCGCATCACCGCTGTCGTAGTAGGTCTGGCGGATCTCGACCCCGGTTTCCTTGGTGAAGCGATCAATGATCCCCTGATCGATATAGGCTTCCCAGATCAGGAGGTTCAGCGTTTCGGCGCGTGCAACACCGACCGTGAAGGTCGCGGAAAGCAAAGTGGCGGCGGCAATCGTCTTCTTTAGCATGGCCCATCCCCTGGCAGCCTTGCCGATAACTTTAAAGAGCAATGCTTGCTGAATACTTACAAGGAGATGCAGCTCTTCGTATTGCGGTGCAAAATTGCCGAAAAAACGTCCATGCGCATTTGCTGCGCACATATCAGGTCTTTTACGCTGTTACCGGGCCGATCTCTACCTGTCCTGATCTTTCACGAAAACGCTGCCTGAGGGGCTCGCATCCCTGCTGACCCGGTGCCACATATAGGCGTAAAAGAGGGAGGTGCTTCGTGACGTATCTGTTCCTGAAATCCCTGCATATCGTCGCCGTCATCCTCTGGATGGGCGGCATGGTGCTGCTGTCCGTAGCTTCGCTCTGGTTGGCAAAGGCAGGCTGTCCGCGGGGCGAGCGCGAGAGTTCGGTGATATCAGCCGTTCGCCGCTGGGATGCGCGCGTTACCAATCCGGCGCTGGGGCTTGTCTGGCTGTTCGGGATCACCATCGCCTATCTCGGCGACTGGTACATGGATGCCTGGCTGCACGCCAAGTTCGTCGTCGTGCTCGTGCTGTCGGCGCTGCACGGAAATCTGACGGCCTCTTTCCGCCGCATGGAAAACGATCCGGCACGGCCGGTGCCGAACCATCTCCCCTACTCGGCCGCCATTACCTTTGGCGGCCTTCTGGTCATCGTGCTCTTGGTGGTGATGAAGCCGTTCTGATGGCGTCAGCGGTGTCCCGGGATTTTCGGGAGAAGAACCGTGAGGATACCCAGCAGCGGCAGGTAGGACGTCATCGTGTAGACGAATTCGATGCCCTGGCGGTCTGCAAAGACACCGAGCACGGCAGCGCCGATGCCGCCGAAGCCGAAGGCGAAACCGAAGAACATGCCTGCGATGAGCCCGACCCGACCCGGCACCAGTTCCTGCGCAAAGACGACAATTGCCGAGAAGGCGGACGAGAACACCAGGCCGATGAGGACGACCAGAACGCCGGTCCAGAACAGGTTGGCATAGGGCAGCATCAGCGCAAACGGAATGACGCCGAGGATCGAGAACCAGATCACGAAGCGGGCGCCATAGCGATCGCCGAACGGGCCGCCGAGAAGAACGCCGGCTGCACTCGCGCCGAGGAACAGGAACAGCAGCATCTGCGCATCCTGCAACCCAAGACCGAATTTCTCGATCGTATAGAAGGTGAAGTAGCTGGAGAGGCTTGCCATGTAGACGTTCTTCGTCGCTGTCAGCACGATCAGCACGATCAGCGTCATGATCACCTTGTTGCGAGGCAGCGGCAGTGTACGGCTGGCAGCTGGGCGATTGCTGTTGGCGAGGCGGTGGCGGGTGTACCAGCCGCTGACGAAGGAGAGGATGACGAAGCCGACCAGCGCGATGCCCGAGAACCAGCCAAGGCTGCCCTGTCCCCGCGGAACGACGATAAAGGCGGCAAGCAGCGGCCCGATCGCCGTACCGGCATTGCCGCCGACCTGAAAAAGCGATTGCGCCAGGCCATGGCGACCGCCCGAGGCGAGACGCGCGATGCGCGATGATTCCGGATGGAAGATTGCCGAGCCAAGGCCGATCAGGCTTGCGGCGACCAGCAGCAGCGGGAAACTATGGGCGTTGGCAAGCAAAAGCAGGCCGGCGCAGGTGCTGAGCATGCCTGCCGGCAGCGAAAACGGTATCGGCCAGCGATCGGTGACCACGCCGACAGCCGGCTGCAGAAGCGATGCGGTGACCTGGAACGTGAAGGTCAGGAGACCGATCTGTACGAAATCCAGCGCATAGCTTTCCTTGAGCAGCGGATAAAGTGAGGTCAGCAGCGATTGCATGATGTCGTTGAGCATGTGGCAGAAGCTGACTGCCACGATGATCGAGAAAGCCGTGCGCTCTGCGGTGCCGCTGTTGCCGGCCGTTACGCTTGCCATTTTATCCATCCACCCGAATCCGAAAATAAGTTCCGCGTGTCTACAGTGATTGCGGCTGGCCTGCTTTTGTGCTCTGGTCTTGTTTTTATGTGAGTGGGCCAAATGCGTATTATCACCCTGCCGAACAAGGATGCCGAAGAGGAACTCCAGCATCAAGAAAGCCTTTCCTGGATCGAAAGGACGGGCGATGTGGTGCTTGCGCTCGGCCGCAACTATCCGGCCGGCTTCCGTGTGCCGCTGCACAGCCACACGAAGACGCAACTTTGGTGCGCGAGAGAGGGCGTCGTTTTGGTTGGCACGGCGCGCGGTCGGTGGATGCTTCCCCCCGGACACGGCCTGTTGATCCCCGCAGGACTGGAACATGCCACGGAAATGGTGAGTGACGTGCGCATGCAGTCGCTTTACGTGGACGCGGCTATCGTTGCGACCGACGACCCCCGTGTGCTGGAAGTCACGTCCCTGGCAGGCAACCTGATGGAGGAGCTTGTGCAATCGGATGAGCGCCCGCTGCCGGAGCGGCGCAAGCGGCTGATCATGGAATTGCTGCTCGATGAAATCGGCCGCCTGCCGGAACGCCCGCTTGGCCTGCCGTTTCCCGTCGATCAACGGCTTGCGCGTCTGTGCCGACATTTCGTGAAACGCCCGGCCGCCAATGCCGGTATCGACGATTGGGCGCGCGATCTCGGCATGAGCCGTCGGTCGTTCACGCGGTTCTTCCGGGCCGAGACAGGCTTGAGCTTCGTCACCTGGCGTCAGCAGGCCTGCCTCTTCGCATCCCTGCCGCGCCTCGCGGAGGGGCAATCGGTGACCTCGGTTGCGCTCGATGCCGGCTATGAGAACATCGCGGCCTTTACGACGATGTTCCGGCGCATGCTCGGCAGTTCGCCCAGCAACTATTTGCGTTCGCGGGCAGGATAGGGGGCATCGACCGCAAGTCGCTTGACCGTCAGGGCCAACAGCGGCAAACAGTTTGCCATGAACACGACCAGCCTCGATTCCGGCCGCGTCTATGACGCACCGTCTAACAACTGGGTCTACCGCGTCCTGCCGCGGGCGCTGTGGCCCTATGCGCAGCTTGCCCGCTGGGATAGGCCGATCGGCTGGCAATTGTTGATGTGGCCGTGCTTCTGGGCGGCGGGGCTGGCGGCCAATGCGGCAGCAAACCTCGGCAGTTTTTCCTTCAGCCGGTTCGCCTTTCATCTCTTTCTGTTTTTTGTCGGCGCCGTCGCCATGCGCGGTGCCGGGTGCACCTATAATGATCTCGTCGATCACCACATCGACATGGAAGTGCTGCGCACCCGCTCGCGCCCGCTGCCATCAGGCCGGGTCTCGCGGCTCCAGGCCAAGATATTCCTGGTTTTGCAGGCGCTCGTCGGCCTGATCGTTCTGCTGCAGTTCAACGGCTTCTCGATTGCGCTCGGCATCCTGTCGTTGGCAATCGTCGCGATCTATCCCTTTGCCAAGCGCTTTACCGATTGGCCGCAGTTCTTCCTTGGGCTTGCCTTCTCATGGGGCGCGCTGATGGGGTGGGCCGCGGAATTCGGAAGTGTCAGCTTCGGCGCGGTGCTGCTTTATCTCGGCGCGGTTGCCTGGACGATCGGTTATGACACGATCTACGCCTATCAGGATCGCGAGGATGATGAACTGATCGGCGTTCGGTCCACCGCGCGTCGATTCGGGGAGCGCCCGCGGCCGTGGCTGGTCGGGCTCTATGGCATCACGACGCTGCTGATCCTGTTTGCCTTCATGGCTTCCGGTGCCGGTTTCCTCGCCTATGTCGCGCTTTTGGCGGCCGCGATCATGCTGTTCTACCAGATACTGGTGCTCGACATCCACGATGCCGGCCAGTGCCTGGCGCTGTTCAAGTTCAACAACATCGTCGGGCTGATCATTTTCGTCGGATTGGTTGCGGCTCTTCTCGTTCGTCTGCTTTGACGAAAAGAGCCCCTGCCGATTTTTTCATCGGTCAGGGGCTGGAGGTCCACCGCATTAAGCCTGATGAGTTCTGCTAGAGCACGTCGCGCAAAAGTGCGCAGCGATTTTGCGATAACGACATGCGCAAAAACAAAAGCTTAAAGCGCCAAAGCGAATCTGAAAGATCGCGACGCGCTTTAGAGGGAGGCGGATTGCAGAACCGTGTCTGATAATTCAGGCCCAGCTCGGCTCTTGTTGCGCGTCTTTCTTTTTGCCGGTGCGGGCGAAAACGCCTTTGAAGAGGGCAATTAAAAATCGCATGTCCGTCTCCTTCATCCGCATGCAGTGTGGAAACGGCATGTGGCATGAAAAAGGCAGTGCCGCTTTTTTCCGGTGGAAGTCCAATAACACCCTGAAAGAAGAGCGAAAAAACCGACCGCAGGGACGGCCGGTTTTCTACTGGAGGTGTGGAAGGCGGGATCAGCTGCGGGCGATGATCTCGCGGCCGTCGATTTTCATGTTGACGCCGAGGCTACCGGTCGCGCGGCGCATCAGGAAGCGTGGGCGACGGCCGTTGAACAGCGAATGGCGGCGGCGCGGCTTGATATCACGGGTGCGGACCTCGCCAAGATGCTCTTCGAGCGGACGGGCGACGCCATCGGCTTCGACCATCATCATGGGGATCCGGTAAGCTTCCGCCCAGGCACGCCAGTCGGCGGCGATGTCGGAAAGATCGTGTGCCACCAGAAGTGGAATGCACAGATCAGGATCGTCGTGATGAAGTTCGAGTGTCACGGTAACCTCTCCATCGCCATGATCGATCGCACGGGCGGCGACCCCCTTGAACGCGCGGGAGGGCAGAGCAATCGATAGCGGCAGGCCGCTGGTCGGAAGAATCTTGCGCATCACGGCACCGCGTTCGTCGAGGCTTATCGTGACATCGCTTGCCTGTCCAGGCAAGCTATACGTTGCCTGCTGGGGAAAGCGCATCGGATCGAGACGCAGGGTGGTTTCAACCCATGCCGGTTGAGTGAGTGTCTTCAGCATTTCAATCGCCCTTGTTTTCCTTGAGAGCCGGTTCCCGGTCTTCTCTTTCGGGACTTTTTCGTCCTCTATGGGTTTGGACGATAAGCGGGCTATGTTTGAGACCGCTTAAAAATCGCGGTTAAAAAACTTTGCATTTCCCGATGGTTAGCAAAAGCCGACGCTTCACGGTTTCCAAGATGTGAACATCGACGTGCAAATTTTCAGGATTCGACCCCGTCAAAAGCCACGCGCAAGGCACGCGCGCGAAGGTATGCCAAGCTCATCCGCAAGATGCGGTATCGCGCGCGCATGCGCGCTTAAGGCAGGTTCAGGCAGGCGGCTCATGGTTTACACCTATATCGACTATAATCTCATCACGCGCGACATGAAGCTCAGTCTGCAGCGCACCGCCGACCAGGCACAGGTGGCTCGCGAGACCGCGTACTACAAAGAAAATATCGGCAAGGTCACCTCCATCGACGCGTTCATGGATGACTACCAGCTCTATTCCTACGCCATGAAAGCCCATGGTCTGGAGGACATGACCTATGCCAAGGCTTTCATGCGCAAGGTGCTGGAAAGCGATCTGAGCGACGATACCAGCTATGCCAACAAGCTAACCGACGACCGCTACCGTAACTTCGCCATGGCCTTCAGCTTCTCGCAGGGGACGGCGGTGGTTCAAAGTAGTGCACAGGAAGAGGATGTCATCGGTCTTTACAAGCAGACCATGGCCGATCAGGAGGCCGCCGTCGGTACCGACACGGCGTATTTCAATGCGGCGATGGACAAGATCACCACCGTCGACCAGCTCTGGCAGAACGACAAGCTTAAGAACTACGTGCTGACCGCCTACGGATTCGATCCGAAGTATATGTCCTATGAGCACTTCAAAGGGATCGTCACCAGCGACGTGAATGATTCCAGCAGCTACGTAAACACCCAGGCTGCGTCCTACAAGCAGGGTCTCCAGGCCAGAATCGACAGCATCGTTTCCACGGCATCCGCCGAGGATCTGGCGAATTCCGCGAGCAGTGCCCGCAAGCAGATCGCCCAGTATCAATCCGCCATCAACAATGCGCCGGACTACACGACGCTTGCCGCCGCCTTCAATTTCCAGACGGATGGAACGCTGTCTGCCGGCGATCTGCCGATGACCAACGATCAGAAGTCGACAACGAGTACGTCCTATATTTTCGCCCAGCCCCGCACGTCTTCCAGCGCCGCGTTGTCGACCAAGTCCTACTACGAATCGGCGATGGCGAACGTCACTTCGATCAGCGGCATCAAGAGCAACAGTACGTTGTTCTCCTACATCGTCACCGCCTATGGCCTGCCTTCAGGCACGCTGACGACGACCTTCGAAAATATCGTCACCAGTGATCTCAGCGACCCGAACAGCTACGCCAATACGCAGGGTGGGCAATACAGCGCAGTCTACAAGAAGATCGCTGCCGATTTCAATTTCCAGGCAGACGGGACGCTCGTGTCCGGCAAGGCAGCCCAGACGACGACGCAGATGGCATCGACCTCTGCCGGCTGGATGGCGCTTTACAATGACAAGCAGGACGCCGCCGACGAGACACTGATTTCAAGCTTCCAGACACTGATGCAGACTGTGACGGACGTCGACAGCTTCCTGGCCGATACCAAGATCACGTCTCTGGTGCTCAAGGCCTTCGGGCTTGAAAACGAAGGCGACACCGCCCGCAAGCTGAAGAAAGTGCTGACCAGCGATTTGAGCGACCCAAAGAGCTACGCCAACTCGCTGAAGGACAGCCGCTACACCGATCTCGTCAAGGCCTTCAACTTCAATGCCGATGGTTCGCTTGGAACGCCGACGCTTGCCCAGTCCGAATCCGAAATCCTGCTGACGGCGAAGTCCTATGTCGTTGCCAAAAGCCAGTTTGGCACCGCCGACGACAAGACCAAGGCGACGGAAGAATCGAAATATTACAGCTCAACAATGGAAAAGGTCGAATCGCTCGACGATTTTCTCTCGAACAAACGCCTCGTGGATTTCGTTCTTGTCGCCAACGGTCTGGACCCGGATAAGGTGGAGCCCGGCTATCTGCGCAAGATGTTCGAATCCGACCTCGACGATCCCAAGAATTTCGTCAATACCGAGCCGGATACCCGCTACCGCGAACTCGTCGCTTCCTTCAATTTCAACACCGAAGGCCAGATTGTGAAGCCCGAGGAGGGCATCCAGACCCGCCGCGGCCTGCTTGAGACTCAGGATCTCTACTACAACCAGACCCTGGAAGAGCAGGAAGGCGAGGATAATGCCGGTGTTCGCCTGGCTCTCTATTTCCGTCGCATGGCAGGAGGCATAGGAAACGCCTACGATATCCTGGCCGACAGCGCCCTGCTGCAGGTGATCCAGACTGCGTTCAGTATTCCCGAAGAAATGTCGAGCGCCGACGTCGATGTTCAATACGCCTACATCAACCGCGTGCTCGATACCCAGGATCTGCAGGATCCGGCAAAGCTTGAGAAACTGCTCGTCCGGTTCGCGTCGCTCTACGATATCGACAACAACTCGGATGTCTCGCCTGCCGAAATCATCATGTCCGGCAGCGGCGGCACCGGCATAAGCGCCGATACACTTCTCAGCCTCACGCAGCTGCGCACCGGTGGGGCTTAAACCTTCAGCACCTTGTCGGGGTTCATGATCCCGGTGGGGTCGAAAGCGTGTTTGATGCGCTGCATCAGGTCGATTTCGATCGGTGCGCGCACCTGCGCCAGTTCGTCGCGCTTCAGCTGGCCGATCCCGTGCTCGGCCGAGATGGAACCGTTGTATTTCAGGACGATGCCGTGGACGATGGCATTCATCTCGCGCCAGCGGGCGAGGAAGGTTTCCTTGTCGGCACCGATGGGCTGGGAGATGTTGTAGTGGATATTGCCGTCGCCAATATGGCCGAAGGAACATATCCGGGCGCCGGGTATGGCCTTCATCACAGCCGCATCGGCCTCGGCCATGAAGGCGGGGATGCTCGACACCGGCACCGAAACGTCATGCTTGATCGAGCCGCCTTCAGGCTTCTGTGCCGGCGACATGCTTTCACGCATATGCCAGAGCGCTTTTCCTTGCGTTTCATTTGCTGTAATCACAGCATTTTCAACGATCCTGTCGGCGATCGCTGCCTCAAGCAGGTTTTCCATCATTCGCGAAGCGTTCTCGGCGGAGTCCGAAGTCGAGATATCGATCAGCGCATACCACGCGTGCCGTGTTTCAAGCGGATCGCGGACGCCAGGGATGTGCTTTGCTGTGAATTCGACACCAAGCCGCGGCATCAGCTCGAAACCGGTCAGTGCCGGACCGGCAAGACTTGATGCTCTTTCAAAAAGCGCAAGCGCATCGGCAACGCTGGCCACGCCGGCAAAGGCCACCTGATGGCCAAGCGGGCGTGGATAAAGCTTCAGCACCGCGCCGGTGATGATGCCGAGCGTGCCTTCCGCACCGATGAACAGATCGCGCAGGTCGTAGCCGGTATTGTCCTTCTTCAGGCGCCGCAGCCCGTCCCATATTTCGCCCGTCGGCAAAACGACTTCGAGACCCAGGCAAAGCTGGCGCATGTTGCCATAGGCAAGCACCGCCGTTCCACCGGCATTGGTGGAAAGATTGCCGCCAATGCGGCATGAGCCCTCGGAACCAAGCGACAGCGGAAACAGCCGGTTGACGTCTTCGGCGGCCTTCTGGATATCGGCAAGAATACAGCCGGCATCGGCAACGATGACATTGCCGACCGGGTCGATGTCGCGGATGCGGTTCAGCCGTTCCAGCGAAAGCACGACGTCGTTTTGCCCCGTGCGCGGAATTTGCCCCGCCACATGCCCGGTATTGCCACCCTGCGGCACGATCGGTGTACCGGTCGCGGTTGCAAGCTTCATGATGTCGGAGACTTCGGCAACGCTGCCAGGCCTCAGCACCAGCGGCGTGGTTCCTTTGTAGAGCCCGCGTGATTCCACAAGATAGGGCGCGACATCGCTTGCTGCGGTCAACGCATTCGCGGCGCCGACGATGGCGATGAGTTCAGGGGAGGGGATGGTCATGCTGGGAAGCTCCTTGGGTGGGGCGCAAAGGGAGCCGCTTGCTCCCTCTTCTCCCCAGCGGGGAGAAGGTGGCGCGCAGCGCCGGATGAGGGGGATGGCTTGCTCAGAGTTTGCGGTGAAGACCCCCTCATCGCCTCGCATCCGCTCGGCACTTCTCCCTGCTGGGGAGACGAGGCAGCAAGTCGATGCCTCCCGCTCACACCAGTCCCCCATCGCGCGGCGCGGCCGCACGTTCGATGCGGTCGAGAATGGCCTCGCCAAGACCTTCTTTAGGGATGGGACCGAAGGCGATTGTGGCGGCGCCGGAGGCGTCGGCTCGTTTCATGTAGTCGAAGAGATGGGCGGCCGCCTCGCGCAGATTGCCGCTCGGGCTGAGATCAAGGACGACTGCAGCATTCTCTTCGCCATTGATCGTCATTCCGCCAAACCGGATTAGCGCCTCACCACCAACCACGCTGGTCGCATTGAGCCTCACACTCGCGCCGGGGGCGTAATGCGAGGCCAGCATTCCCGGTGCCTCGATCGTCGCACCCGCAGTCGAGGGCCTTTCCACCGTAGTCCCCGTCAACCTCTCGACATCGGCGACATCCAGTCCACCGGGCCGAAGCAGCCGGATCGCGTCGCCCTCGACCTTGAGAATGGTCGATTCCAATCCGATTTGGGAAGGGCCGTCATCGAGGATCAACAGGAGTTTCTCTCCAAGATCAGCTTCCACATGGGCGGCCGTCGTGGGGCTGATCTTTCCGGAGGTGTTGGCGCTCGGCGCCGCCAGCGGGCGTCCGAAGCGGGCGATGACCTTTCGCGAAAAACCGTCCGGCATGCGCACGCCGAGCGTATCGAGGCCGGCGGAGGCGAGCGGATGCACCTTGCTCGTTGTCTTGAGCGGGAGGATCAGCGTCAGCGGCCCGGGCCAGAACGCCTCGGCAAGCCGACGCGAAAGAGGATCGAAGGCCACATGTTCTTCGGCCATGGCCACGTCGCTGACATGGCAGATGAGCGGATTGAAGCGCGGACGCCCCTTCATTTCGTAGATATGGCTGATCGCATCAGGATTGGTCGCATCCGCCGCGAGGCCGTAAACCGTCTCGGTGGGAATTGCGACGGGCCGACCTTCCGACAGAACCTCTTCGGCGCGCGAAAGCGCTGCCTCCGGGTCGGTTCTCGTGTCGATGATCTCAGCCATGCCTCTTGCCTTCAGCGCGTTCGATGACGGCTTCTTAGAGCATGCGCGGGGATCAGCAAAGAACGAAAAGTCGGGAGCGGCGTCGGGTTTCAGAGGCTGCGGATGATTTTGCGCAGGGCGTCGTTGCAGGCGCCGAGCATCAGCACGTTCTTCAGGGCCGCTTTCGGGTCGCGGGTACGAAACAGCAGCCCGTCGTCGCGAATCTTCCGGTCGACGATCAGCCTTCCTTCGTCCGTGTCCTTTTCCATGGCAACGGCGAAGTACATGCGCGAATAGCCAAGGCTGATGTTCTTGAAGAACTGATCCTTGTCGCTGACATCGGCAAAGAAATTGGCGATGTAGAACGACCAGCGCACATCGTCGAATTGGGCAAGCTTTGTCTTTGCCGAGGTGACATGACAGTAGCCGAGATGCGGACGTCCGGCGAGCGTCTTGTGAAAGACGAGCTTCGGAAAGCGAATCGAGGCGTGGAAACTGTTGATCTTTTCATGCGCCTGGGTGCCCGCAACTTCCAACTTGCGGCCGGTCCTTTGAGCAACTTCCTGATGGGTCAGATAGCGCTTTTCTGCGGGGTGCCAGTCGTTGCCTCGGCGCGCGATACGGCCTGTGCGCAGGAACTCCGTGTGCACTGCCGTCTTGGAGCTCGGCGCTTCGGCCTTTTCGCTCGACGAATCGAAGTAACGCAGATTTGGCATGGTTCATACCCGTTTGCTTCAGACGAAGACGCTGGCGATAGAGGTTGCCCGGTCTTCCTTCAGGAAATGCTACTATGACGCAGTTAACGCCGTCTTCCTTCTAGCCCCCCACGATGATGCGAGGCTTGTGTGATCGCGCGTTGGGCGGGGAGAAGCGATGTCGCAATGAGACATCAGCCGGAACGATTGGCAACCGGCAGCGTGAAAAAGCGCCATCTGCCGAAAAAATCGTCAGCGCTTTGTTTCTAATAGATAAATTTTGACGCGTCACAATCTGTGCGGTGTCGTCTTTCTTGAATCCGCTGTCGCTAATTGACACTTGCGACATCAAACTCTCAGCTTAAATGAAAACACTCAACGGTGCCGCCTTTATAGGGAGGGCGGAGAATTGGGAAGCCGGTCAAAATCCGGCGCTGCCCCCGCAACGGTGGTGGAGCGAAACCTCGGCAAAAGGCCACTGGAGAAATCCGGGAAGGCGCCGAAATAGTCCTGCCAAGGACAGCTCCAGAGCCCGGAAACCAGCCTTTGGGATGAAATTGATGTCTTGGTTGCGGCGGGCAGCCGGAAGGAGAACCAATAGACCGCGTGCGCTCCCGGCACGGCGGCGGTTCCTTTCCTGCTCGCCAAAAACCCAAACGATGTGGCGAACACAAGGAAAGAACCATGGATCTTCGCAGCGAAGTCCTCCGCAAGCTCAAGACCCGGCGCGACGGCCATAGCCTGGAGCAGGCCTTCTACACCGATCCCGATCTCTACAAGCTCGATCTGGAGCAGATCTGGTACAGGGACTGGCTTTTCATCGGCCATGACTGCGAAGTGCCGAAGGCCGGCAATTACTTTACCATTCAGGTCGGCGACTACCCTGTCGTCGTCACCCGCGACCGTCAGGGCACGGTCCGCGCCCTGCACAATTCCTGCCGCCATCGTGGCTCGCGCGTCTGCGCCGGCCAGAAAGGGTCGTCCGCCAAGCTCGTCTGTCCCTATCACCAGTGGACCTATGAGCTTGACGGTTCGCTGCTCTTTGCCCGCCAGATGGGCGAGGATTTCGACAAGGCGGTGCACAGCCTGAAGCCGATCGCCTGCGAAACCGTCGGCGGCTACATCTTCATCTGCCTCGCCGACGAGCCGATCGATTTCGCGCCGATGCGCGATATGGTGACCCGTTACCTTCAGCCGCATAACCTGAAGGACACCAAGGTCGCCTTCGAGAGCACCATCATCGAGAAGGGCAACTGGAAGCTCGTCTGGGAAAACAACCGCGAGTGCTACCACTGCGCCGCTAACCATCCGGAACTCTGCCGCACCTATCCGGAAGCGCCGACTGCGACCGGGGTGCAGGGCGCCAAGGATGATCCTGTCATTGCCGAGCACTGGGCGCGCTGCGAAGCCACCGGCCTGCCGAGCGAGTTCAAGATCGACCATACCGGCCAGTTCCGCATTGCCCGCATGCCGCTGATCGAAGGGGCCGAAAGCTACACGATGTCCGGTGCGCGCGCCGTCAAGCGCCAGCTGTCGGATGATGTCAGCCAGAGCCATATCGGCACGCTGCTCATGTTCCATTATCCGAGCACCTGGAACCATGTGCTGGCCGATCACGCCATCACCTTCCGCGTGCTGCCGCTCGGGCCAGAACTGACGCAGGTCACGACCAAGTGGCTCGTCCACAAGGATGCGGTCGAAGGCGTCGATTACAATCTCGACGAACTCACCCATGTCTGGACAGAAACCAACGATCAGGATCGCCAGATCGTCGAGGAAAATGCCTTCGGCATCCGCTCACCCGCCTACCAGCCCGGCCCTTACTCGCCGGAACACGAAGGCGGCGTCATGCAGTTCGTCGAGTGGTACGTGAATTTCATGCAGGACCGCCTGAAGGGCGCAACCGCACCTCTGTTCAAGGTCGCCTGAGATGACAATCGCCTCTTCCTTCCGCCATTTCGACGAGCTGCAGCCGTTCAACGACCGCCAGCAGCTGCTCGAATGCATCGCCGCGACTGTCGAGGCGGCCGATGTCATGACCTTCACCTTCAAGTCCGACAAGGATGGCTGGTTCCGGTATCTTCCGGGCCAGTTCCTGACGCTGGAGCTTCCGGTCACGCCGGAAGATCCTGTCATGCGGACCTATACGCTCTCGTCTACCCCGTCGCGGCCCTTCTCCGCGGCGGTCACGGTCAAGGCGCAGGCAAACAGCATCGGCACCCGCTGGATGTTCGAAAACCTGAAGCCGGGCATGAAGCTGAAGGCTTTCGGCCCGCTCGGCGATTTCTCCTTCGTGCGTCATCCCGGCGAAAAATACCTGTTCATCTCCGCCGGTTCCGGCATCACGCCGATGATGTCGATGACCCGCTGGATGGCCGATTGCGCGCCGCAGACGAACGTGACGTTCCTCTCCTGCGCCCGCCAGCCGGACGATCTCCTGTTTCGCGAGGAGCTGGAAAACATCTCGCGCAACATGCCGAACCTCAATCTCGGCTTCATCGTAGAAACCCATGCCCCGCGCCATGGCTGGCACGGCCTGCGCGGCCGCATCGAGACCTCCAAGCTTGCGCTGCTGGCACCCGATTTCCGCGATCGCACCGTCTTCTGTTGCGGGCCGGAACCGTTCATGCGCGGTGTCAAAACCATGCTGGAAAGCGTCGGTTTCGACATGGCACGCTACCATGAGGAAAGCTTCCAGCCGTCTAATGCGCCGGCCGAGGAAGAGCTTGCCATCCGAGCAGGGGCGGGCGAGGCGGATGCCAACGCGGTCTCCACCATCACCTTCACCATGGCCGGCAAGGAAGCCAAGTGTCAGCCGGGCAAGACCATCCTGCAGACCGCGCGTGCCAACGGCGTGCGCATTGGTGCCGCTTGCGAGGGCGGCATCTGCGGCACCTGCCGGGTCATGAAGATTTCGGGTGAGGTCGAGATGAACCACAATGGCGGCATCCTCGACGACGAGATCGAGGAAGGCTATATCCTCGCCTGCTGTTCGCGGCCGATCGGAGACGTACAGATCGAGGCGTGAGCCAGCGTTTGCATCTGTGGTGATTGAGCTTGATGCGGTCGCTCGGTACTGCATGCCGGTTTCGGCAGCCTGCGTTTTGAAAGACCCTCCGCCCCGCAAGTCCAACAGATACGGGGCGGGTCAGGTAGCCGCATCAACATAAGAATCATAGCACAGGCGAAAATGCTGCCCCATCACCCATCCGATCTAACGGCGGGCTAGTACGATCATCACGAGGGTACAGACATGCACCTCAAAAGACGTATTGATACGCCTTTTGAGGTATCGTTCTCTACGCCAAACGGATAGGTCGATGGCTGAAACTTGCCGGGCGAAACGACCGTTCACTCCATGCCATCTGCAATGATGGTATTTGCAATGACCTAATCCTTTAGGCCGTCATCCACGAAAGCGGGTGGCGGCTCTTGATTCGCGGCGACGGAAGAGGGGTTGCTGCAGACTACGTCTTCAGAACAGGAAATCATCGGCGTGCAGATGCGCAAGCTTGACGTTCTTCAGCGTGATGCTGTCGCCGTTCAGGCCGTCAATGTAGACGTAGCCGTCCTGCTGCGTCATGTGGTTCTTTACCAGATCCTTGAAATCGGTGATGCTCGAAAGACCGGTCAGGTCGAGAATGTCGTGGCTCGATCCAGTCGCGGCGAAGTCGGTGATCGTGTCCTTGCCGTCACCCTTGGCGAAGACGAACGTGTCGGAACCTGAGCCACCGGTCAGGCTATCGGCGCCGCCATGCCCCCAGATCGTATCGTTGCCGGCGCCGCCGTCGATGGCGTTTTTGCCGCCGTTACCATGGATCTGGTTGGCAAGGGCATTGCCGGTGGCGCTGCTGTTACCGGAGGCGGTCAGCGCCAGGTTTTCAAAATTGTCCCTCAGCGTGTAGCTGGCGCTGGACTTTACCAGATCGGTGCCTTCGCCGGCTTTTTCGACGAGCTTGGTGGACGAGCTGCTGATGACGTAGGTGTCGTTGCCCTTGCCGCCATGGACGCTGCCGGTGACCTTGCCGATGGAGCCGTTGAAAAAGTCGTCGCCGCCGCCGAGACAGACCGAGCCTTTGATCGTGCCGGTATTGATGACCTTCTGAACCCCATTGCCGCCTAGAAAGGCTCTGCCGGTACTTTCGACCAAGCCGGAGTTTTCAAAGGTGGACGTTGCCGTTCCGGTAAAGTCGATTGCAGCAATCCCCGCCTTCGTCGCAGTGATCGTGCCGGTATTGTTCACCGAGACATCCGTCCCGTCGGCAGTCACGCCGCCGGCTGCCTGGATCGTGTTGTTGTTGGTAACGATCGCCTTGTCGGCATCGACGGAGATGCCATAGGCCGAGGATGTGATCGAACCGTTGTTGGTCACCGTGCCGGCGTCGCCGGTCAGCACGACAGCATCCTTCAACGCCGTGATCGTGCCCTTATTGTTGGTGACGATTGCCAACGTGCCCTTGGCAAGAATTGCCGAGCCCTTGGTCGAGGATATCAATCCATCATTGGTAATCTTCGCCTCGGTTCCGGAAGATACAACCGTATTGGCGGTGGATTTCAACGTGCCGTGATTGGTGAGGGTCGCAGAACTGCCTGAAGAGACGAGTGCCCCCGCCTTGCTGGAACTGGTTTCGCCGTTGTTGGTGAAATTGGCCGAGGCGCCGGAAAGGACAACGGTATCGCCTGCAGCTTTGATCGTGCCATTATTGATTACCACTTCCATCTTGCCGCTAGCCTTGATGGCGGTGCCGGCTGAAGATGTGGTGAGGCCGTTGTTGACGATCTGGGTCGACGCGCCGGTGACGAGAAGCGTCGTCAGCTTGGCTTCGATCGTGCCATGATTGGCGAGTTCCAGCCCACCGCTCATGATCTGCATGCCGCCGCCCGATGTGCTGGAAACCTTGCCGGTCTTTGCGACAACAAAAATGCTGTCACTGTCGGCGACGCCGCTCGCCCCGAACTTCACGGCATAGTCGGACGCGGAGATGAGATTGCCATTGATATAGAAATCGCGATCAGTCGCCGTGCCGGTCGCGATAACAGCGGTGCCGGACGTGGAAACGCTGATGTTCTGATTTACGACCAACTCGCTGTTGGTCTTGAGCACCGACACGGGCGTCGTGCGGTCGCTTTTGATTAAGATATTAGTCTTCATCTGCTCATCATGTGCAGTGGTCTTATGGGAAAGTCCCTAGACCATTCTGCGACGGAAGGGGACAAAACCTGCCCGGCCGGCCGCGTCATTCACCGGCCATGGTAAACATATGCTTGCGGCGGGCGAGAAAGACAAGTGCGTCCTGAGCATGGGAGCCTCCCCAGATCTGGGGAGGTTGGGTTTCAGGGCAGCCTGCCGTTCAGTGTGGCATCAATTGAGAAGCTCGAAAAATGTCTTCCGGCGCGGGCTGTACGCGCTGTAGGGGTTAACCTTTCCGGTGGGTGTGATCGAGGCTGTCATCATCAGGTCTATGCCGATGCCGCCCCCCGACGAGGATATTGCCGTCGCGGAAACCAGAAGAACCGGCGGTTTTGCCGGAACCAGTTCCCCCTTGGCCCAGACCTTCTTCAGTTCAGCGGCACTCATCGCCGCGACATTGACGTCGATATCGTCGAGCGTGCCGGTGACCCGGTAGGGACAACGCCGCTTGCCGCAATTGGCGGCAGCCGAGAATTGCCAGAGCGCATAGCTGTCCCAGTTGCCCATCGGGAAAACATTGCGGATGCCCGGCTTGTAGCGCGCATACCAGAGCGGCAGGCGCGAGAGGATCGGATAGAGGCTCCGGTGTTGGGCAATATATGTGGCCGTCGTATGGTTGGTATAGAGCGTCGGATATCGCCCGGTGCGGGTCTTGATATGGCCGGCAAAGATGCTGGCGTCTTCAAGCGACATGAACTTTTCCGCGTCGATCCCTTCCAAGTCGAGAACCATCAGTTCATCATCGCGCGGAGACGCGTAGTCCAGGAAATGATTGGCCTGATCGATCGGGTTGCCAGGGCGTGCGAGGTGATAGGCCCCCCAGAGCAGGCCGTTGGCGCGGGCGAGCATCCGTCGTGTCTGGTAAAGCTCGCGGCTGACCGCGTATTTGCGCCACATGGTCTTGCAGTGGTTGACGGTGTCGCCAGCATGGTCGCCGGTGCAGGTAAAACTTTCCGGCAGGCCGTCGGATGCCTTCGAGATGAAGCCGGCGATGCGCTTGTCCGTCAGCATGGCATCCCAGTCGATGATGTTCATCTCGTAGGCATCGATCACGATCGCGTTTGAAGGTTTCTTCCAGGGCATGACATCGCGCGCGTTGAGAGGCGTCGCCAGCAAGATCGCTGCAAGAGTGAGGCTCAAAAGCCCTGAACCCAGTGTTTTCCGGCGCTTTGTCATGGGAGACAGCGTGCCGGGATGTTGGTTAACAAAGCATAAATTAGAATATCGCGATTTCTGGCTAGGGCGGTTGGCTCTGGTCACGAGCGGAACAAACCGGCCGGGTTGCCCGTTTCAAGTCCATAACGATCAATGGACCTTACGGAGGAAGCCCAGATGGGTATATTTAAAACAAGAATCGTGCCTGCGGCCTTGTCGGCAGTATTTCTGATCGCCTCGGTCGCGCCGTCGCAGGCTCTTACCAATATTCCGATACCGACCAAGGCGGAACGTGTTTCCCATGTCTTGGACGTTCAGTATCGCTATGATCGCGATCGTGACTATCGTCGCGGATACTACAAGAACAGTGGTCGCTACTATTACAACGGCCATCGCGGTTACAATTACTACCGTCCGGGCTACCGCGAATATAACGGCTACTGGTTCCCGCTGGCTGCCTTTGCCACCGGCGCCATCATCGGCGGCGCCATTGCCCAGCCGCAGGCCGTGCCGGCTTATGGTGGTAGTCATGTCCAATGGTGCCAGAACCGGTACCGGTCCTACCGCGCCTATGACGACACGTATCAGCCGAACTCTGGCCCGCGCCGTCGTTGCGCTTCGCCCTACTGATAACAGCAATCTCAGCACGAACTGGGCCGGAACTTTTCCGGCCCATTTTTTATGGCTACAGAATGCCGATCCGCTTCAGGATCATCCAGGCAAGGCCCATCGACATCAGGATGAACGTGCCCGCGACCAGCGTGCCGTGAAGCCCTTGCTCGAAGGGAAGACCGCCGGTGTTCATGCCGAAAAAGCCGGTGACCAGTGTCGGCGGCAGCAGGAAGGCCGTCATCAGCGACAGAATGTAGAGGTGGCGGTTGGTCTCGGAGGAGAGCTTGCTGTCGATTTCCTCATGCAGCAGACGGGCGCGTTCCTGCAGCGCGAAGACGTCACGATCGACGGTTTCGAGCCTATCCGATAGCCGCTCCGCCGCATCCAGGAAGCCCGGCGGCACCTCGTCTTCCTCCGATGTGCCGACGCGCCTTAGCAGGGCAAGCAGCGTGCGCAGGTGCCGGTGCAGCCTCACGGCCGTCCGGCGCAGCGGCGCAAGCCGCGGCTGGCTGTTGTGACCCGCTTCTCCGTAGACATCGTCCTCGATGATATTGAGCTCTTCGGTCAGCTCCAGAACGAGGCTGATCAGGGTGCGCTGGAACTCGACAACCATCATCTCGAAAAGATCGATCGGCCTCGTGCAGCGCGCGTTCTTCTCTACCGTCGCTTTCACCCGGTCGATGCTGCGCAGCGGATGCAGCCGCGTGGTGATGATGAAGCGATCGCTGACGGCGAAATGCAGCCAGCCGATGGTCTTGGTTTCGGCATCGAAAGTTCGCTCAAAATCCACCAATGTTCCATGCACGATGTCGTCGGTGACGGCGATGGCTGCCTGGGTATCGTGGCTGGTGAGTGTCGAGCTGACGTCAGCCGGCAGGTCGAAAATGTTTTCGATCAGCGCTGGTGTGCGGGCATCGCTCAGCGCCAGATGCACCCAGACCCAACCCGCGGCCGTCTGCCTGAGATTTTCCACGGAAGAATCGATGGCGATCCGGTTACAGCGCGTCTCTCCGGGAACGAAGCGATAGGCCCAGACCAGTCCCGGAATTTCGCGTGATAGCAGGTTCATGTGGCTGGATATCCTGGAGTTTGTCAGGGAAAAGTGGGAACGGGTTTCCCGAAAAGACACACGAAAACAAAAGAAATCAGAGGAGGTCTCGTTCAATCTGAACCCTACCTCCTCTAGAGGAAAGCAGAAGACGCTTATGCGCCTTTTATGACATTCTTGTTACAGAACGTTCCGCGCCAAAGGCCCGATCGGCATTCCGGTCGATATTGACGTTTACGTAAAAATCAATAATTTCGGCCCCAAGAAAATCCCGTCAGGAAAATCTCGCCCTGCGACGCCGGGCAAGGTTATCATGGGAAGGCAGGAGGAGACGATCATGTACAAGGCACCCGTCGAAGATATTCTTTTCACGCTGAAGCACGTCGCAGGGCTCGATGCCGCGCTTGCCGATGGCGCATTTGGCGATCTTGGCGAAGATATCGTCGATGCCGTGATGATCGAGGCGGGCCGTTTCGCCAGCGACGAGATCGCGCCGCTTGCTGCCATCGGCGACATCCAGGGCGCCAAGCTGGTGGATGGTGCCGTGAAGACGCCGGACGGCTGGCGTGATCTCTACCGCAACTGGGCGGCCGGCGGCTGGAACAGCCTCACGGCGGCCGAAGAATTCGGCGGGCAGGGGTTGCCGCATATGCTGCACATCGCCGCCATGGAAATGTGGAATGCCGGCGCCATGGCCTTTGCGCTCGGCCCGATGCTGACCATGGGCGCCGTCGATGCACTGGAAAAGCACGGCTCGGACGACCTCAAGGCGATTTATCTCCAAAAGATGATCTCCGGCGAATGGACCGGCACCATGAACTTGACGGAGCCCCATGCCGGCTCCGATCTCGGCGTCTTGAAGAGCCGTGCCGAGCGCCGCGACGACGGCAGCTACCGCATCTTCGGCCAGAAGATCTTCATCACCTGGGGCGAGCACGATTTCACCGACAACATCGTGCATCTGGTTCTCGCCCGTCTGAGCGATGCGCCGGAAGGCACGCGTGGGATATCGCTGTTCCTCGTGCCGAAATTCCTCGTCAATGCCGATGGTTCGCTCGGTGCGCGCAATGACCTCTTCTGCCACGCGCTTGAGCACAAGCTCGGGATCCACGCTTCCCCGACCTGCACGATGATCTACGGCGATGGCCACTTCGGCGCGGAAAAGGGAGCGATCGGTTACCTGATCGGCGAGGAAAACCGTGGCCTCAACTGCATGTTCACGATGATGAACAATGCCCGTCTCGCGGTCGGCGTCCAGGGCGTCGCCATGGCCGATGCTGCGACCCAGAAGGCGATCGCCTTTGCCCGCGAGCGCACCCAAGGCAAGGCGCCGGGCTGGGAGGGTAAGGGCATGAGCCCGATCATCGAGCATCCCGATATCGCCCGCACGCTGCTGACCATGAAGGCGCTGACCCAAGGGGCGAGGGCCATCGCCTACATCTGCGCCTATGCGGTCGATAAGGCGCGCCATCTGGAGGGTGACGAAGTGCGTTTCTGGGCGGATCGCTCCAGCCTGCTCACCCCCATCGCAAAGTCCTTCGGCACCGATGCCGGCGTTGATGTCGCCTCCATGGGCGTACAGGTTCATGGTGGCATGGGCTTCATCGAGGAGACGGGTGCCGCCCGCCTGCTGCGCGACGCCCGCATTGCCCCGATCTACGAAGGCACCAACGGCATTCAGGCCGTCGATCTGGTGACCCGCAAGCTGCCGATCGGCAATGGCGACCACGTTCGCGGCTTCATCGTCGAGCTGGCCAAGATCGCTGGCGTCGTCGCCGCCTCCAATCTTGATGGCTTCGGCAATACAAAGGATCGCCTGAACGCCTCGTTGCGCGATCTCGAAACCGCAACTGTCTGGCTTCTCGAACGCCTCGCTGCCGGTGAAATGGCCGCTGCCCTTGCTGGTGCCACCGCCTATCAGCGCCTGTTCGGTCTGACGCTCACCGGCATCTATCTCGCCAAGGGTGCGCTTGCCGATGCCGGCGATGATCAACAGCCGGCCCGCATCGCGCTCTGCCGTTTCGCGGCCGAAAACCTGATCGGCGAGACCGCCGCCCTGAAACACAGCATCGTCTACGGCGCCGACAGCCTCGCCGCCGCCCGCATCGCGCTTGCCTGAGGAAACACCATGACCGACGACGTGCTCATCGAACGCCCCGAGGCTTATCCGGGTGTCGAAGTCATCCGCTTCAATCGCCCGGCCAAGAAGAATGCCATCACCAGCGCCATGTATCGCAAGATGGCGGACGCCCTCGTGGCGGCTTCCCGCGATCCGGCGTTGCGGGTCGTCGCCTTTCTCGGCACGGAAGGCTGTTTCTCCGCCGGCAACGACATGGCAGATTTCATTTCGGTTGCCATGGGCGGCGCCATGGGGCGTGACGTCATCGACTTCCTGCGCGCGCTCGCCAGCATCGACAAGCCCGTCGTTTCCGGCGTGGACGGTCTGGCGATCGGTGTCGGCACGACGATCCACATGCATTGCGATCTGACAGTCGCGTCTGCGCGTTCTATGTTTCGCACGCCGTTCGTCGATCTGGCGCTGGTGCCGGAGGCCGCATCCAGTCTGCTTGCCCCGCGCGTCATGGGGCATCAGCGAGCCTTTGCGCTCCTGGCAAAGGGCGATGCCTTCTCTGCAGAGGAGGCGCTTTCTGCCGGTCTCATCCGGAAGATCGTTGAACCCGAAGCCGTTGAGACAGAGACCTTGGCGCTCGCGACAAAGCTGGCCGCCAAGCCACCGGCAGCACTCGCCATCGCCCGTCGGCTGTTGCGCGGCGACCGTGCGGATGTGCTCGCCCGCATCGATGAGGAGGCCATCCACTTCGCGGCTCAGTTGAAAAGCGTCGAGGCACGTGCGGCCTTCGAGGCCTTCATGACGCGCCGCTGAGACAGTTTCGGCGACCATCTTGATCGCCGCGCCTTGCCGCGGGGTGCGGCGCGCGCCATATTCCTTTTCGGGTGGAGCATACCGGCCTTGCTGGAGGGCAAGCCTGCCAGGAAGGACATGCCTTGCGATCCCCCTTCAAGTTTTCCTTCTCATCGATGCTGCGCCAGCAGCGCCGCCTCGAAAAGACCGTTCTGAAAGCGGTCAAGGCATCCCGAAAGGCCATTGCGCTCTCCCCGTTTTCCACCCCGGCTCCCGTAAAACCGTCGGTAAGACCCGCGAAGAAAACATCCGGCAAGCTCGAGGAGGTAACAGGCTTCGGCAGCAATCCGGCCCGCCTGCATATGCTGCGCTATGTCCCGCCGCAGCTTCCGCGCAAGGCCCCGCTGGTCGTGGTCCTGCACGGATGCCAGCAGAATGCGCGCGATTACGATCACGGCAGCGGCTGGTCCACACTGGCGCGCGAACGCGGCTTTGCGGTGCTCTATGCGGAGCAGACCCGTGGCAACAACGCCAATCTCTGTTTCAACTGGTTCCGCCCCAGCAACGTCACGCGCGACCGCGGCGAGGTCATGTCGATCCGCCAGATGATCGAGCGGATGGTGACGGCCCACGGCATCGACCGCAAACGCATCTACGTCACCGGCCTTTCCGCTGGCGGCGCGATGACAGCAGCGATGCTCTCGACCTATCCTGAACTTTTCGCCGGCGGCGGCATCATCGCCGGTCTGCCCTACGGTGCGGCGCGCGATGTTCACCGTGCACTTGCCGCGATGAAGAAGGCGCCGGATCGCTCTGCTCGGGAATGGGGAGATCTCGTCCGCACGGCATCACCCCACGCCTTCGCGGGTGGAAAAATGTCCCTGCCATCCGTCTCCGTCTGGCACGGTACCCGAGATCATACAGTAGCGCTCTCCAACGCCGAAGCGCTGCTTCAGCAATGGCTCGACCTGCATGGACTTGATCCCGCCCGTTTCATCGAAGGTCAGGTGGAAGGCCATACGAAGCGGAGCTGGAAGGATGCCTCCGGGCGTGTTGCGGTGGAGTTTCATCTGATCGAAGGCATGGGCCACGGTACCCCGCTCAAGCCGCGCGCGGCCTCCCGCAGCCGGGCCGATACGCCCGGTCCCTTCATGCTGGATGCCGGAATTTCCTCCACCACGCGCCTGGCCGATAGCTGGGGACTGAAAAAGCAGACCCTGCTTGCGCGATAAAGGCCCGGGCGCGGTGTTACCGACGAATCAGGGACATTAAATTTAACGGGCTCTTAAGTACGTCATCCTATTCTGCGGCCCATCAAGCATAGTGATGCTGCCGTCCGCATGATGCTGGCGTTTCCGCCCTTCGGGCATGTTCCCTTGAGATCATTCGCATGTCGCTCAGCCCCGCGGCACGCGCATTTGCGCGCTTCAGGCTCCGAGCCCGCTCGCCGTAACGTATAAGGAAGGCCCGCCTTGCTCCGCACCTCCAATCTCATGACGCGCATTCTGCTCGCAGCGTCCTTCGTCGTCGTCGCCGCTCTTGCCGGCTTTTCCATGTATATCGATAGCTTGCAGCGGGCCGCCACGACACGCGCCGTCGAGGAAAACATCTCCTCCTCCGGCAAGCAGGCTGCCCAAAGCGTCGCCAACTGGCTGAACGGCCGTGTCACGCTGACCGAAATGGCAGCCAACGCTGCCGGCAATGCGGCAGATCATGATGGGCTTCTGGGCGCCCTGAAAAATGACGTTCTCGTCAAGGAATTCATGACCACCTATGTCGGCGAAGAGACCGGAACCTTCACCATGTGGCCGGATTCGCCGATGCCGGAAGGCTACGATCCGCGCCAGCGCCCCTGGTATCAGGATGCCGTCAAGGCGAACGCCAGCGTGCTGACCGAGCCCTATATCGACGCCTCCACCAACGACCTGATCATCAGCGCGGCTTCGCCGGTCAAACATGACGGCAAGTTGACTGGCGTTGCCGGCAGCGACTTCTCGCTGAAGACGCTCGTCGACATGATCAAGGGTGTCGACGTCGGTGGCGAGGGCTTTGCCTTCCTCGCCAACAAGTCCGGCCAGATCCTCGTTCATCCGGATGCCAAGCTGGTCACCAAGACCCTTGCCGATGCCTTCCCGGTCAATACCCCATCGATCGGCTCCTCGATCATGGAAACCGAGCTTGACGGCAAGCCGATGCTCGTCAGCTTCGTTCCGGTCGCAGGCCTGCCCACGGTCGAGTGGTATGTCGGTTTCGCCGTCGATGCCGATGTCGCCTATGCCGCGATCAACCAGTTCCGTATTGCCGCAACCATCGCCACCATTCTTTCGGTCGGCGTGATGATCGCCTTCCTCGCCTCGTTGCTCAGCCGCCTCGTCATCCGTCCGGTCACCGACATGACCGGCGCCATGCAGAAGCTGGCGGCCGGTGATCTCGCGGCCGAAATTCCCGGCCAGGCGCGCCGCGACCAGATCGGATCCATGGCTGCAGCGGTCGCCGTGTTCCGTGATAACGCCATCGAACGTCTGCGTCTCGAAAACGAAGCCGATGCCGGCCGCTCGCTGTCTGAAAAGGAGCGTCGCGAACGCGAAGCCCAGAAGGCGCGCGAAACCGCCGATATCCAGCATGCCGTCGATGCCCTGGCGACCGGTCTCGGCCGTCTGTCTGACGGTGACCTCGGCTACCGCATCGACGCTCCGTTCGTTGCTCACCTCGACCGTCTGCGTGCCGACTTCAACAACTCCGTCGCCAAGCTGCACAATGCCATGGCAACGGTGGGCGAGAATGCCCGCGCCATCGACGCCGGCGCCCATGAAATCCGCCACGCGGCAGACGATCTCGCCCGTCGCACAGAACAGCAGGCTGCCTCCGTTGAGGAGACTGCCGCAGCGCTTGAAGAGATCACTACGACCGTCAAGGACTCGGCACACCGCGCCGAAGAAGTTGGCGCGCTGGTCGCTCGCACCCGCGCCGGCGCCGAGAAGTCCGGCACGGTTGTCCGCGATGCCGTCAACGCGATGCACGGCATCGAGAAGTCGTCCGGTGAAATCTCCAACATCATCGGCGTCATCGACGACATCGCCTTCCAGACCAACCTCTTGGCGCTGAATGCCGGCGTCGAGGCAGCGCGCGCAGGTGATGCCGGCAAGGGCTTTGCCGTTGTCGCCCAGGAAGTTCGCGAACTGGCCCAGCGCTCGGCCAATGCAGCCAAGGAGATCAAGACCTTGATCAATACGTCCGGCGAACAGGTCCGCGCCGGTGTCACGCTCGTCGGCGAAACCGGCAAGTCGCTGGAGGCCATCGTCGCCGAGGTGCAGGAAATCAACACCCACATCAGCGCGATCGTCACCGCCACCCGCGAGCAATCGACGGGCCTGCAGGAGATCAACACGGCCGTCAACACCATGGACCAGGGCACCCAGCAGAACGCCGCCATGGTCGAGGAACAGACAGCCGCCAGCCACGGTCTGGCCCAGGAAGCCGCAGCCCTCAACGCGCTGCTCGCCCAGTTCAAGCTGGCTGACAGCGGTCAGCCACGCCAGCAGGGGTATACTCGCCGCGCTGCTTGATAAAACCAGTCGCTCAGGAAATGAGAAAGGCCCGCTCGTCGGGCCTTTTTCTATGCAGCGGTTGTTGCCTTTCGCAAAATCCTCGCGACAAAATCGCTCTTCCCGCCAGTGTAGAAATTCCAGTCGCCACCCGCGTCTGCTGACAGTCGCCGCTTCAACGCCGCATATTCTGCTGCGTCATCGGGATGACCGCGCAGCCAATCCCGAAACAGAATGCGATTGATATGGGCGACATTGTCCGGCCCGCAGAGATAAAGCCGTATCCCATAGGACCCGCGCCCCGCGGTGAAGGTCCACTTGCCCTGATCATATGGGTCGCCATGGAAGGTGAATTCGCCGAACGTCTTCACGCGCTCGACGGCCTCTCCTAGAACGGCGTCGTGTCGGACAACGGCATCAATATCGATCTTGGGCTTGGCGCAGAGACCGGGGATCGATGTGCTGCCGATATGGTGAATATCGTCGACGAGATGGCCGATCAGCCCGTTGAGGCGTTGACGCTCCCGTTCGAACAGAAGCGGCCATTCCGGGTCGTAATCGACAACCTTTCTCACGCTCATCCAACGGCTCCGATGCCGTCCGGGTGCAGACTGCTCGATTCGCACGAAAAGCGGAACGGCCAATCACTTCTCCAGCGTCGCCACCACTTCCACATGGCTCGACCACAAAAACTGATCGATCGGCGTAACGGACGTGAGCCGGTAGCCGGCATCGACCAGAATGCGCAGGTCGCGCACCAGCGTCTGCGGATTGCACGAGACCGCGACGATCTTCTTGACGCCGGAGCGGGCGATTTCCTTGACCTGCACTTCCGCACCGGCGCGCGGCGGATCGAAGACGATGGCGTCATAGACCTTGAGTTCCGAGGTCATCAGCGGGCGGCGGAAGAGGTCGCGTTTCTCGATCGTGACCGGCTTCAGCCCCTGCGTGTTGCGGGCGGCGTTGTCGAGGGCCTTCAGTGCCTTATCGTCGCCTTCGACAGCGTGGACACGGCCGATCCGGGCAAGCCTCATCGAAAATGTGCCTGAGCCGGAAAACAGGTCTACAATCCGTTTCGCCTTGCCGACATGGCGGACGACAAGATCCGCCATCACGTCCTCAGCGGTTTTGGTCGCCTGGGTGAAACCGCCCGGAGGAGGCGAGACCTGCACGCCGCCGAAATCGATCAGCGGCTTGATCGGCTCGACAAGGATTTCGCCATTGACGGAAACCCGCGCCACGCCGCGCACCGAAAGCACGGTCTCGACCGTCTTGCGCCGCTGCTTGTCGTCCAGTTTCTTGATGCCGTCTGCGGCCAGATCGAGGCCGGTCAGCGTTTCCAGCACAGTGAGGCGGAAAGGCTCGGCATTGGCGGCCAGCGCTTCTGCCACCGTCCGGATGGTTGCAAGCTGCGACACGATGCCGGGGCTTGCGATGGGACATTCCGATATGGAAACGATGTGATGGCTTTCCGGCGTGTTGAAGCCGAGAAGCAATTCCTTCTCCGTGCGCCGGGCCGTGAACACGACGCGACGACGCTCGCCCGGCCGGGCGATGACGAGCGGTGCAACCTCGACTGAAAGTGCCTTGGACTTCAGCGCATCAATGACGATCTGGCGCTTGAAATCGTGATAGAGCGTATCACTGGCATGCTGCAGCGAACAACCACCACAGGTGCCGTTCTCGCCTTCCGGACCAAAATGCCGGCACTTCGGCTCGACCCGCTCGGGCGAAATCTCGCTCATCGACATGACCGTGCCGTTGTTCTTGTTCACGGCGAGCGCTGCCGTTTCACCGGGCAGCGTGAAGGGCACGTAAACGGGGCCAAAAGGCCCGCGGGCAATCCCGTCGCCGGAAAGGCCGAGCTTTTCGATGGTCAGGGTTTCCGAGCTCATTCCTCGTTGTCCCCGTCATCCTCAAGGTCATCTTCCAGCGGCTTGTGGCCGGCCAGCAGATATTCCTCGTTGCCGTCACCGCCGGCAATCGGCGAGGGGATGAGACCGAGGCTTTCCCAGCCCATGTCCTCGACGAGCCAGCGCTCAAGCTCGGCTGCAACGGCAGGCGCCGTCGTCGGGTCCTTCAGAAGCCCGGCCTTGCTGATCGCCTCGCGTCCGGCTTCGAATTGCGGTTTGACCAGCAGCACGCAATGCGCGCCGGGCTGCGCCAGATCGAGTGCCGGCGGCAGCGCCAGCTTCAGCGAGATGAAGGAAACATCCGAGACGACGAAGGTGATTTCGCGGCCCTCGAGAGTGTCTTCGTCGAGCACGCGGGCATTCAAACCCTCGATATTGGTAACGCGCTCGTCGGCCTCCAGGCGCGGATGGAACTGGCCGTGGCCGACATCGATGGCGATCACATGGGCTGCATCATTGTGCAGCAGGATTTCGGTAAAGCCGCCGGTGGAGGCTCCGATATCGAGGCACTCGCATCCCTCAGGCGAAAGGCCGAAATGTTCGAGACCGGCCTTCAGCTTCAGGGCAGCGCGCGAGACATAGGCCTGCACCGGATCATCAATCGCGATCACGGAATCTTCGGAGACATTGGCGCTCGCCTTGGTGACGACCTTGCCATCGACCGTGACGGTGCCGCGCTGGATGGCGTCGCGGGCGCGCGAACGGCTGGCGACGAGGCCGCGATTGAGCAGCAGCTGATCGAGACGAATGGGGTTTTTCAGGGTGTAGGACATCGCTCCTCATGACCTGTCAGCCCCGGGATGGCAAGGGTTTTGCCGATTTCCGGCAAAAAATTGGACCTTCTAACACTTCAGTCTGCCGATTGGTTTATAGCGAACGTCCGAAAAGCCCCCGAATAGTCGGGACTTTATCACGCAGGCTGTCGTCCTCAGCCAGCAACGCCTGAACTGATCGTCTGCTTCTGGCCCAGCGTTTTAAAGACTGTCGAAACGATGCCGGCGCGGTCGAGACCTGCCTTGGCATACATGACCTCGGGCTTGGCCTGTTCCATCCAGATATCAGGCAGCACCATCGGGCGCACCTTCAGGCCACTGTCCAGCAGGCCTTCATGGGCAAGGAACTGCAGCACATGGCTACCGAACCCGCCAACCGAGCCTTCCTCGATGGTGATCAGCACTTCGTGGTGACGTGCAAGCTGACGGATCAGGTCATGATCGAGCGGCTTGGCGAAGCGCGCATCGGCAACCGTGGTCGAAAGGCCAGCAGCATCGAGATCTTCGGCAGCTGCAAGACATTCAGCAAGGCGCGTGCCGAAGGAAAGCAGAGCCACCTTCGTGCCCTGTTTCATCACCCGGCCCTTGCCGATTTCGAGAATCTGGCCACGCTCCGGCATCTCCACGCCGACGCCTTCGCCGCGTGGGTAACGGAATGAAATCGGACCTTCGTCATAGGCTGCGGCCGTGCGCACCATATGCTTCAGTTCCGCTTCGTCGGCCGCCGCCATGACGACGAAGCCGGGAAGGGCGGCGAGATAGGTGGTATCGAACGAGCCTGCATGGGTCGGCCCGTCCGCCCCGACGAGACCTGCGCGATCGATCGGGAAGCGCACGGGCAAGCCCTGGATCGCCACGTCATGGACGACCTGGTCGTAGCCTCGTTGCAGGAAGGTCGAGTAGAGCGCCGCGAACGGCTTGTAGCCTTCGGACGCGAGGCCGGCGGCAAAGGTGACGGCATGCTGCTCCGCGATGCCGACATCGAAGGTGCGGCTCGGATGCGCCAATGAAAACTTGTCGAGGCCGGTGCCCGACGGCATGGCAGCGGTGATGGCGACGATCTTATCGTCGAAATCCGCTTCCTGCGTCAGCGCCTCGGCAAAGACGGAGGTATAGGCAGGCGCATTCGGCTTGGCCTTGGCCTGCGCGCCGGTGATGATATCGAAGGTGTTGACGCCGTGATACTTGTCGGCGGCGGCCTCCGCCGGCGGATAACCCTTGCCCTTCTGGGTTACGACATGGATCAGCACCGGACCCTTGGAATTGTCGCGGACATTGCGAAGGACCGGCAGCAGGTGATCGAAGGAGTGACCGTCGATCGGCCCGATGTGATAGAAACCCATCTCCTCGAACAGCGTGCCGCCGGTGACGTAACCGCGGGCATGCTCGACGGCGCGGGTGATAGCGCGATCGACTTTCTTGCCGAGATAGGCGGTCAGCTTCTTGCCGAGATCGCGGAAGCCCATATAGGTGCGCCCCGAGGCAAGGCGCGCCAGATAGGCGCTCATCGCGCCGGTCGGCGGAGCAATCGACATATCGTTGTCGTTGAGGATGACGATCAGGCGCGCATCGAGCGCGCCGGCATTGTTCAGCGCCTCATAGGCCATGCCAGCCGACAGCGCGCCATCGCCGATCACGGCAATGACGTTGCGCGGTTCGCCTGAAAGCTGCGAGGCAACGGCCATGCCGAGGCCGGCGGAAATCGAGGTTGAGGAGTGCGCGGCCCCAAACGGGTCGTATTTGCTCTCGGCCCGGCGGGTGAAGCCGGAAAGGCCGTTTTCCTGGCGCAGTGTGCGAATGCGGTCGCGCCGGCCGGTCAGGATCTTGTGCGGATAGCACTGGTGGCCAACGTCGAAGATCAGTCGGTCATGGGGCGTGTTGAACACCTTGTGGATGGCAATCGTCAGCTCGACGACACCGAGACCGGCACCAAGATGTCCGCCGGTGCGCGACACGGCATCGATCATTTCCGCGCGCAGTTCGGTCGCCAGCTGGGGCAGATCCCTGTCGTCGATCTTCTTCAGGTCGTCAGGGTAAGTCACCTGGTCGAGAAGGGGAGTCGCCGGCGTGGGCTGGGCTGGCAATTGTGTCACGCTGAATGCCTCGTTCTCGCGCCGCGCCGATGCGCCGCGATTCTGGAAGAGTGGGTGTCCGCAAATGTGGGTCTTTAAACAGAAACCACAAGGATTGCAAAAGCAGGTTTTTCTGCGACACGAACGGACAGTTTAGCGAATATTACCGTTCCGGCAAAGGGATAAACTCCTCCTTGTCCCCCGGTACGATATCGAAACGGCCGGTTCTCCACTCTTCCTTGGCCTGTTCGATGCGCTCCTTCGAGGACGAGACGAAGTTCCACCAGATAAAGCGCTGCGAGCCCATCGGCGCCCCGCCGAAGAGCATGACATGACAGCCCATCGGTCCGCCCGTTATGGTGATCGGAACACCCGGACGGAACACGAGCAGCTGATTGTCGGCAAAATGATCTCCGGCAATCACGGCCTCGCCGGAGAGGATATAGAGCGCACGCTCTTCCCATTCGGCCGCGAACGGCGCGCTCCTGCCGGCTTCGATCTTCAGGTCGATATAGATCGTGTCTGAAAACACCTTGACCGGGGAGGTCATGCCCTCGAAGGCGCCAATGACGACGCGACCGTCGAGCCCATCCTGCCGGAACGTCGGCATGTCGCGCTTTTCGGTATGGGCGAAGATCGGGTCGATCTCCTCGTACTGGTCGGGCAGCGCCAGCCATGTCTGCAGGCCGGAAATCGAATGATCCCTGCCGCGCAGGTTTTCCGGCGAGCGCTCCGAATGCACGATGCCGCGCCCGGCGGTCATCAGGTTGAGGTCACCCGGCGCGATGACCATCTCGGTGCCGAGACTGTCGCGATGCTTGATCTCGCCGTCGAAGAGATAGGTGACGGTCGAAAGCCCGATATGCGGATGCGGCCGCACATCCATCGCCTGTCCGGCTTTGAGCAAAGCCGGTCCCATCCGGTCGAAGAACACGAAAGGCCCGACAAGCCGCCGTTTGGCTGTCGGCAGCGCCCGGCGCACCTGGAAATTGCCAAGGTCCGTGGTGCGCGGAATGACCAGGAGTTCGATCGCATCACAAGCCGGCGCATCGCCAGCCTCGGGATCAATTCCGGGAAAGAAGGACATTGGCGGTTTCTCCTCTGAGCGGCTATAGCGCGAAATCGTCGTCGGGAAGCTTTGCAACGGTATCTTCGATATCCGCGAGCAGCATGGGCAACTGCTCGGAAACGATCGTCCAGATTATCGCGGCATCAATATCCTCATACATATGGCGGAGAATATTGCCGATACTGCGTATCTGTTGCCATGGATGATCGGGCAGCAAGGTTTCAGCGTCGGGTCCGAGTTTTGTCGCAGCTTCAGAAATACGCAACAGGCAGCGCTCTGTCGCGTCGCGCACGAGCGCGCTTTTTTCAAAGGCGCTGAAATCCATGCCGGCGGTATAGCCGAGAATACGCCCCGCATTTTCGGCGATGTCCTGCAGGCGGGTTTTCGGTCGCTTAGAAGGCAACGACCTGATCCCGCTTGATGTTGTGCCGGAGTTCTTCCTTCCGGATCGGTTCGGAAACAATGTCGACCTGGCGGCCTGTCAGGGCCTCGATCATGCTCTTCACGTCGCTGAGGGCGCCGAAATATCCGAACCCAGAACTTGCCACCGGAGCGGAAAGCTTGACTAGAACATCAATGTCGGAATGAAGCGACGCAGTGTCGCGGGCTATGGAACCAAAAAGCGAAATATGCTCGGCACCGGCGGCTTCCAAATCCGTTCGGTGCGCAAGCAGCTTGGCAATGATCTCATCCCGTGTCATGACCTCACACTACTACGGGGTGAGAAAGCCGTCCACTCACTCCCCGTCCAGCGGCTCGACGCCCTGCGGTTTACCTGCCCGGTCGAGGCGGATTTTTTCGATGCGGTTTTCGGCGGCGCCGAGCAGCGCTTCGCAATGTTTCTTCAGGGCTTCGCCGCGCTCGTAGATCTCGATCGACTTGTCGAGGGCGACGTCGCCGCGCTCCAGCGCCGAGACGATGGCTTCGAGTTCTTCCACGGCCTTTTCGAAGGAGAGGGCGGAAACGTTGGTGTTGTCGGTCATGATGGTCAGCCCCTCATCAGGCGGTAGATGTGTGTGCCGGCCGACTCGGCCAGTCCTTCGAGATCGTAGCCGCCTTCCAGGAGGCTGACCACGCGGTTGTTGGCGCTTCTGTCGGCGACATCGAGTAGCCGGCCCGTTGCCCAGTCGAAATCGTCGGCGACGAGATTGATCTGCGCCAGGGGATCGCGGTGGTGGGCGTCGAAGCCGGCGGAGATGATGATGAAATCCGGCCGGAAATTATCGAGCGCGGTCAGGATACGCGACTTGAAGGCCTCGCGGAAATGGTCGCTGCCGGTGTCCGGTGAAAGCGGTGCGTTGACGATGTTGCCGGCCCCTGTCTCATTCTTGGCGCCCGTGCCGGGGTAAAGCGGCATCTGGTGCGTCGAGCAGAACAGCACGGAAGGATCGTCCCAGAAGATATCCTGCGTGCCGTTGCCGTGGTGCACGTCCCAGTCGACGATGGCGACCCGTTCGGCGCCATAGGTCTCTTGCGCATAGCGGGCGGCAATAGCGGCATTGTTGAAGAAGCAGAAGCCCATCGCCTTGTTTCTCTCGGCGTGATGGCCGGGCGGGCGGGCGGCGACGAAGACATTGTCGGCCTTGCCGGTAAACACCGCATCGACGGCCGCGGTCGCGCCGCCGATGCCGGTCAGCGCTGCCTGCAGGCTTGCCGGGCTTGCATGGGTATCGGCCTCGAAGGAGTTGATACCCTCCTCGGGGATAACGGACATGACGGTGCGCAAATGCTCTTCCGGGTGGGCGAGCAGCACCAGATCCTCGTTGCCCTGCGGCGCCTTTTCGCGCTTAAGATCGCGGAAACGTTCGTGTTCCAGTGCGAGGTTGAGCGCGCGTAGACGGTCGGGCCGCTCTGGATGACCTTCCGGCACCTTGTGCTCGAGAAAGATCGGATTTTCGAAAAGGATCGTGCTCATGCCTCGAACCTAGGGCGTGATGCTTTCAAGGTCCATGGCGCGATGCATGCAATTGGCCGTTTTCAACAACGCGGGTCGATGAGGATCTTGCCGTTCCGTGCCGGCTTCTCCTGGTGAGCCAGCGCATCCGCAAGGCGCGAGAGCGGGTAGGTGGCGGCGATCCGGCTGGAAAAGATGCCGTCGCGCACGCCCGCGAAACAGATTTCGACGGAAGCCGCCAACCGGTCGCGCCCGGCCGAATGCACGTAGTTGCGCAGCCACAGGAAACTGAAGCGAACATCCGGCCGTGCCGAAATCGCTTCCTGCGGAACCGGAATACCGCTGAGTGCGCCGTACTGCAGAAAAAGCCCGCCCGCGAGGAGCTTGTCGCAAAGCAAGTCACCACCGGCATAACCGCCAACGCAATCGATCACCGCGTGGAGAGGCTCGCTATCTCCCACGTCACTGGCGAGCAACACAGATGCGGCGGCCGAAGGTTCGGGGTCCCCATCCCAGGTCTGCCTGTTTCTGACGATCGCCATGGGGAGAGCATTTTCCCTGGCAAGCTGGCGCAACAGCATGCGCCCGATCGCAGACCCGGCAGCGGTGACCGCTATCCGCAATCCGGCCAATCCCCCATTTGCCGCAAAATGGCCCTTCAGGGTTTCGATAAGCTGCAGCGTCGTCATCGGGTTGATATAGGCCATGGCGGCATCGTTGTCCGCGATGTCGTCCGGGACGGGAAAACACCAATCGGCGGGGCGCAGCAGGTAGGTCTGCCAGAGACCGCTGGCGCCGAGCGGCAGCACGCGGTCTCCCACCGCGAGGCCGCTCACATCCTTGCCGACCCGCGTCACCCGCCCGAACCCTTCGAAGCCGGGGATGAAGGGCAGGATCGTGCGGTTGCGGTAAGCACCGGTAATGGGGATCAGGTCGGAAGGATTGATGGCTGCGCGTTCAATTGCGATTTCGATCTCGCCCGGCTGCGGGGCCGGGCGGGAAAGGGTGGCAAGTTCGACAACAACGCGCGGTTCCCCATAGCGGGAAATCAGCGCGCCACGGTTTTCCGGCATCAGGCGCGTTGCGGCAAGAGTGGGTAACCGACGATGATGGCACGGGCGGCCAGCGAGGCGATGCCAGCCTTGAGGAGGTCTCCCGGGATGAAGGCGAGCGAGCCCAAAACGGCCTTCTCGATGCCAAGGCCGGTTACGAACGCAAGCCACGCAATTCCAAGCAAATAGACGACGCCGATACCGCCGATGACGGACGCGATGAAGAAGCCGGTGAGCTGGCGCACGCCGGTCTGGCTTTCACGCACCAGCTTTTCGGCAACCAGGCCTGTCACGAAAGTGCCGACGACCCAGCCGATGATGAAGCCGGCGGTCGGGCCGGCGAGAATGGCAAGACCGCCGCGACCGCCGGAGAGAACCGGCAGGCCGATCGCCACCATCAGGATGACCAGCAGATAGGCGAGCGCGCCGCGCCTGGCGCCGATAATGCAGCCTGCGAGCATGACGCCCATGGATTGGGCCGTGATCGGGACGGGGATGAAGCCCAGCGTGATCGGCGGAATAATTCCAAGGAAAACAATGATGGCGGCGAACAAGGCAATAAGCACGAGGTCTCTGGTGGTCATTCCGTCTCTCCAGTGGGAATCATTTTTCGTTTATAAGAAACTGCTTGACTACTGACGCCTGAACCCGCGCGCGTCAATGGCCATGGCGATCGTATCGGCGTCTTTGAGCGTCTGGATGATGAGCGGCGCAAACAGGGTGAGCGGCCGCATGGGAAGCCCGCGAGCACGGTGTGCCTCGCGGATATTGGCATAGCGATCGAGGATTTCCGGCACGAAGCGGATCACCAGCGCCAGCGCCAGTCCGACATCGGCGGCTCTGAGGATGCCGGCTCTTTCGAACGGCTGCAAGAGGATGGTGATCTCGTCCATGAAGGCGCTGATCGCCGTTGTCGCGGTGATGGCGCTGGCAAGGAAGACGACCGCGCCGATGCGAAGCGCCATCGCCGCCGCCTGCCGCGCGCCGTCGAAATAGAGGGTGGCAAGCGCCAGGATCAGGATGGCGAACAGCACCCAGCCGACACGACCGAAAGCTTCGCGCAGCGGCAGTCCCAGCGTGAAATAGGTGGCAGCGCAGAGAATGAAGACTGGCAGCAGCGCAAGCGGCGAGGTGACGAAGAAGAGCACGATGCTGGCCGCCATCAGCATCACCAGTTTGGTGCGCACTGACATGGCGTGCAGGGGCGTCCGACCCTCGACATAGAGGCTCTTCAGCATGCGGCAAGCTCCCGGTAGCGGGCGATGACCTCACCTGGGGTCCCGTCCGCAACAAGCCGGCCGCCATCAAACAGCAGCACCCGCTCGAAATCCTCGACCAGCGACAGATCGTGGCTGATGACCAGCACCTGCTGCTCCAGACTTTCGATCGTTGATGCCACGAGCGCCCGGTTCTTCAGGTCCAGCTGGTTGGTCGGCTCGTCGAGGATCAGGATGTCGGGCTCGGTCACCAGGACGCTCGCCATGGCGACGAGTTGCGTTTCGCCGCCGGAAAGCTCGTGCACCCGCCTGCGGGCAAGATGGGAAATACCGAATCGCGCGAGGATTGTGGCGGTGCGTTCAGTGATTTCAGTGGTCTTCAGGCCACGATTCTTCAGGCCGAAGGCAATATCTTCCTCGACGATCGGCATGATCAGCTGGTGTTGCGGGTTCTGGAAGATGAAGCCGGCTTTTCCGAAGACGCGTTTCTCGTCGGCAACGGTATCGAGGCCGCCAACCAGCACATGGCCCCCGCTCGGTTTCACCAGCCCGTTGATCAGCCGCGCAAACGTCGTCTTGCCCGAGCCGTTGAGACCGATAATGCCGATGCGCCGCTCGGTCAGCGTGAGGGTCAGGGGATGAAGCGCGGTCTTGTCGCCGAAGCGAACCGAGCAATCGGCAAAGCGAATATCCAAGGCAGTCCCCTCGCTATCTCGGCCCGTTCTATAATCGAGTCTGGCCGAAAGGCAAATCCGCCGGTTTGACTGTTGGGAATAAAAGCCTAATCTCCGTGCCCATGGCGATTCTGGTTTCGAACCGCGACGCGCGGCTGATCTTTCTCAACAAGCAGGGCCTTGCCGCCGCGCCCAATCGTGCGCTCGGCAAGGAGGGGTTGCTGCAGCTCATCCATGATATCGGCTTCGTTCAGATCGACAGCATCTCGACCGTGGAGCGCGCCCATCACCAGATCCTGTTTTCCCGCAACCAGACCTATCGGCGTGATCACCTGACGGAGCTTCTGGAAAAGGACGGCGAGCTGTTCGAGCACTGGACGCATGATGCCTCGATCCTGCCCGCCGTGTTCTTCCGCTACTGGAAACATCGCTTTGCCCGGCGCGAGCCGGTTCTGAAGGAACGCTGGCTGAAATGGCAGGGCGAGGGGTTCGACAGCAGTTTCGAGGAAACGCTTCAACGTATCGCCGAGGGCGGAGCGGCAATGTCGCGTGATCTGAAGGTGGCCGATCACAAGTCCGGTGGGTGGTGGAACTGGCATCCGAACAAGACAGCGCTCGAATATTTCTGGCACACGGGAAAGCTTGCGATCGCCGGTCGCCAGAATTTCCAGAAGATCTACGATCTCGCCGAGCGCGTCATTCCCGGCCATCATTATGAGCCGGAAGTGAGCGAGGAGGCCTTCCTCGATTGGGCCTGCCGCAGCGCTCTAGAACGGCTTGGATTTGCCACGCGCGGCGAAATCGCCGCCTTCTGGGGCCTGATCTCGCCGGAGGAAGCCGGTGTCTGGATCGAGACCCACCGCGAAGAGCTCACCGAAGTGGCGATAGGGCCGGCGGATGGCGAAAAGCCGCGGCTGTCCTATGCCTTTGAGGGCTTCCCCGATAATCTCGGTGACCATTCCGACCCGCCCGCTCGCCTCCGCGTTCTCAGCCCCTTTGATCCGCTGATCCGCGACCGCAACCGCACGGAGCGCCTGTTCGGCTTCTATTACCGCATCGAGATTTTCGTGCCTGAGCCCAAGCGGGAATACGGCTACTATGTCTTCCCGCTGCTCGAAGGCGACCGTATCGTTGGCCGCATCGACATGAAGGCCGACCGCAAGGCCGGCACGCTCGACGTCAAGCGCATCTGGTGGGAGAAGGGCGTGCGCGCCTCATCCGGACGCTTGGAGCGGCTGGAAGCCGAACTTGCCCGTGTCGCCCGCTTCGCCGGGGTCGAGCGGGTGAACTATCTTGCGGGTTGGCAGGGAGATTAGCCTCCATCCGTCTGTCAGCAGAATGCGACTTCCAGGTTCTGCCGGTCGTTTGTGATCATCCGGCATCTCGTTTCAAAGCCTTCGCCCTTGATCAGCAGGACGAATTCTGCCGGGATTCCGGTGCTTGCGGAAACCGAAAGGCTTGCACCATCAGAGCCCAGCGAGCGCACGGTGCAATCGATCGTGGAGCGCCGGTCATTGAAGAGGATAGATCCTGCCTTCAGCACCCGCCGCCGGGCGTTCATGCCATCTTCGGCAGACATCGAACTCCAGGAAACGCAGCGATTGCGCCCTTCGTTCTTGGCCCGGTACATGGCGGCGTCGGCCTGGGCAAGCAGTGTATCGACGTCCTTGCCGATAATGGACAGTGATGTGCTGCCGAGGCTTGCCGTGACATTCAGGGTGCCATAGGCGCCGCTGACGGCCTGGGATGCGATCACCAACCTCAGCTTTTCGGCCACGGCTTCCGCCCCATTGCGATCGATATGTGGAAGCAAGACGGCAAATTCCTCGCCCCCCAGACGGCCGAAAAGATCGCCGGCCCGCAGCACGGTTCTGCAGGCGCAGGCGACAGCCTTCAGGGCGTCATCACCGGCCGCATGGCCATGCGTGTCGTTCACCCGCTTGAAATGGTCGATGTCGAGGACGATGCAGGAGAGATCGTGCTGGTGACGACGGGCAAGCGAGATCAGCTGATCTGCTTCCTGCTTGAAGGCGCGGCGCGTCAACGCTTCGGTCAGGCTGTCCGTCGCCGCCGATTGCATCAGCTCGATCCGGTCCATGGCGGCACCGGAAAGTTCCTGCAGAATGGTGAGATCGCGTGAACTGAAGGACCGCGCGCGCCGGTCGATGGCGCAGACGGTTCCGATCGTATGCCCGGCTTTGGTTTTAAGGGGCACGCCGGCATAAAAACGGATGTGGGTTTCCCCCGTCACCGCCGGATGTTGCGCGAAGCGAATATCCTTGGTGGTATCAGGCACCACGATGGGTTCTTCGTTGTCGATGACATAACGGCAAAATGAATCCTCACGCGGTACTTGCGTTGCGGCAAGGCCGGAGCAGGCGGCATACCATTGCCGATGGGCGTCAATGAGCGAAACGAGGCCGATATCGATCGAGAAGATCGACTTGATCAGACGCACCACGCGTTCGAACCCTTCGTCTCGCGGCGTATCGAGAAGATCAAGCTGCGACAACGCAGCCAGTCGTTCGCTCTCACGCTGCACAACCTCTGCCGACGATCTTCCGAATGCCTTGGTGACAACCATTCTCGATTCCTCTTCAACGGTAATAACTTACCTTCTAGAGGTTGTCAGGGAAAAGTGGGAACCGGTTTTCCCGAAAAGAAAAACGCAAACAAAAGAATCCAGAGGATGTCTGGTTCAATCTGAACCAGACATCCTCCAGCGAAGAAATCTAGAATAACGACACGTTGAGGAATTAGCGTTGGCACAGTAAATTTCTGGTCAACTCTCCTGCAGCGAAAATTGTCTTGAGAAAGCGACCAACGTCGCTCAGACACCGTGCCATGCACGGGGTCAGGCGGCGCGGAATGTCCTTCAATATCCCGTCAGTTCATTTTGCATCGGCGGTTTTGGCGGTGCCGTACCGCGGATGCGGGCCATAATCGTCGTCAGCGTCGCGGCATCATTGTCGAAGCCGCCGTGAGAGGTGGATTGCGTTGTGGCGCTCGATTTTCCGGAGGAAAGATCGATTTTCAGCTTCTTAAAATCCTCTGGATCAGGCATGGGCGAGTGATAGATTTCCATGCCGGCAAGCGGTGTTTCAGGCATTTCCTCAAAAGCGCGTGAGACCAGATAGAGCAGGGAATGGCTGTAGCGTGGCGTGAATGGAATGCCCGCCTCAACCGTATCCTTCTGCTCCAATTCGTCAGTCATCATGTAGAGATACATCTTGTCCTTGAGTTTCACCGGTCCTTTGCCGGATAGAAGCGGTTTGTAATGCTCATTGAAGAAATTGACGGTACAGGCCGGCGCCATGAGATGGATGCTCTCGATGTCGATATTCTTCAGGCCGAAGCGCTTGAAGGCGCTGATCAGGCGCCCGAGCATGATTGACCCGGCGCTATGGCCGACAAGATGAATTTTCGGGCGCACAGCTGCGGCATCGAGACCCTTGAGGAGCGGTGCCAACCCACGATATCCACCGTCATAGTCATTCGTGGTGGTTTTGGTCTCTTCCTCTTTAAAGGCAGCGGCCGCATCGCCCTTCATGTTGCGCCAGGCGCGGTTACCGGCCCATTTGCCAAGACCGGTCTCAAACATCCAGTCGGTGAAACCGCTACCGGCGAGGCCAGCGTTCGTTTCCGACATCTTGCCGAAAGCCTCTCCGAAGAAGTCGGAGGCCCACATCAGATGGAAATTGTAGAGCTGGTTTCGGCCGAAGATATCGGCACGCTTCCAGGCGGCAATGCGGCGTGCCTCTGCGACGCGCGAATTGAGACCGCCATGGGCATAGATGACAAGGTGCGGATAGCCGGCACCACCGTTCGAAGAAGGGTTTGCCAGACGCTTGACCGTTTCCAGCATTTCCTCTTGTCGCGGCGAGGCATATTTGCCGGTCTCGATCAGTTGCCCGTCGTCGATATTGATGAAATGGCCGAGGATATCGGCCCGATTGGGATCGCCGATACCGAACAGACCGGAGCGGCTGCTGGGTGAACTTCCCGGAATGGCACTGAAGGCTGCCGGTGCGCGCACGCCGAGTTGCAACACCCAGCCATCCATGACTGTCGCCGCCCAGTCGGCGTAGCTCCAGTGAGCAACGCCGTTATCGCCCCACCGTTCGCCCCAGGAATTCAATATCCAGAAGCCATCCGCATCATAGCCGACAATAACAAAGGCATGGCCACCAAGCGGCGCACCGCCGGGCTCGATCTTCTTGCCCTTGAGCGTCTTCCAGTTTGCGTGAATTTGGGCAGAAACATATCGCGCCCACCTCTTGCAGCGCTGCATGGTAGTCGCTGAGGTCCGGTTGAAGTCGGAAATAGGCGCCGAGCCGCGTCTCCTTTGCCGCCTTCGCCATCTCGTAGGTTAAGAGCCAATTCGGGGCGTTCGCGCCTGGAGTGTTCTCGTCGCAGACGCCATTGCGGAAGAAGCCCTTGATGCCACCCCGCAGGCTTGATCCTTCGTGGGGACTTTCCGTCCATTCGTCGTTCCGCATCGCCATCTGTTAGAGCATGGTGGCGCTCGCCCGTTCCGGTGATAAATCTTCATCGTTTTCATGGCGCAAAACGTCGATGACATGGGCGAGTGCGTGCCCGACGCAGCTGTTGATCTTGCCCTGATCACGCACGGAAAAAGAGATGCGATAGGCTTTCTGCTGCGGCAGGCGTTGCAGATTCGGCTGGTAGATCCGGTCGCGGATATCCGGCAGATCAGGGAGAATATCAAGCATCCTGCCGCCGGGACCGTTGGGCCTGCGACCAAGATAGGCGCGGTTGCCGAAATAGACTACCTTGTCATTGGCGATATCTATGCGTGGCGTTTTGGGCTGAATTTCCGGCTGGTTCTCTGTCGCAGCGTCGCCCGCCACGCCCGGGTCCGATGACGTATCGTTGCCGTTGTCGCCAGAATTCCCCTGCGTGCTCTTAGCCATCCGTCTTCTCCATCGAAACGTTTTGCTAATATAATCACAGGTTGTATTCTTTGTTAAGCGTGCGGTGGCTGCAATCGTGCAGCCCCGGCATAGAGGTTCAGATGATGTCAGTCTCGGTGATCTGGATGCCGAAGCCTTCGAGGCCGACATAGTGGCGCTCGCGCGTCGAGAGCAGGCGGATCGAGGTAATGCCGAGATCTTTCAGGATCTGCGCGCCCAGTCCGATTTCCAGCCATTCGCTTTCGCGGGCCTGTGCCTCGTCATGGCCTTCGCGTTCGTGTTTTGCCGTGCGCGCGGTCTTGGAAACGCCCACCCCGACAGAACCCTCGCGCAGGTAGACGATGACACCGCGGCCCTGCTCGGAGATGCGCTTCATGATCCTGTCGAGCTGGCAGTCCTTGCCGAACACATCAGCGCCGACGTTTTCCAGATGCAGGCGCACCGGAATATCGACACCATCGCGGATATCCCCGAAGACGACGGCCAGATGCTGCATCGGGTCCCAGGGCAGCGAATAGGCGTGGCCCTTCGCCTTGCCGTAGGGCGTGTCGATATCGAAGCTGCTTTCCAGCTCGATCAGCTTGTCCTTGCGCTGGCGATAGGCAATGAGGTCGGCAACGGAAACCTGCTTGAGACCGTGGGTCTCGGCAAAGCTTGCCACCTGCGGGCCGCGCATCACGGTGCCGTCGTCGTTGACGAGTTCGCAGATCACGCCGATCGGCGGCAGGCTGGCGAGCTTGCAGAGATCGACGGCGGCTTCGGTATGGCCGGAGCGCATCAGGACGCCGCCTTCGCGGGCAACGAGCGGGAAAATATGGCCGGGACGGGTGAAGTCGGCCGCGCCGACATTCGGATTGGCGAGGTTGCGCACCGTCAGGGTGCGGTCGTCGGCCGAGATGCCGGTGGTGGTGCCGTGCTTGAAATCGACGGAAACAGTAAAGGCCGTCGTGTGGGCCGAATCGTTTTCGGCGACCATGGCGTTGAGGTTCAGCCGCTTGGCTTCCTCGCGCGGCATCGGCGTGCAGACGATGCCGGAGGTGTAACGCACGATGAAGCCCATCTTTTCCGGCGTGCAGTGAACGGCGGCAACGATCAGGTCGCCTTCATTCTCGCGGCCGTCATCATCGGTGACGACAACGATCTCGCCGGCTTCGAAGGCACGGATGGCGTCGACGACGCGCTTCTGGTCATAGGCCATGGTGTTCTCCTAATTTTGTCCGGCGGTTACTTCAGGCGACCTGTCTGGCCGCGGTCGCGCAGGTAGTGGTCGGCAATGGTGCAGGCAACCATCGCCTCGCCGATCGGCACGGCGCGGATGCCGACGCAGGGGTCGTGGCGGCCCTTGGTGCGCACATCGACATTGTTTCCGTCACTGTCGATCGAGCGGCGTTCCGTCAGGATCGAAGAGGTCGGCTTGATGGCGAAGCGGGCGACCACTGGCTGGCCGGTGGAAATACCGCCCAATATGCCGCCGGCGTGGTTGGACAGGAAGATCGGCTGGCCGTCATTGCCCATACGCATTTCATCGGCATTTTCCTCGCCGGTGATTTCTGCGGCGCCAAAGCCGTTGCCGATCTCGACGCCCTTGACGGCGTTGATCGACATCAGGTTCGAGGCGATGTCCTGGTCGAGCTTGGCGTAGATCGGAGCGCCGATGCCGGCCGGAACACCTTCGGCGATCACCTCGACGACGGCGCCGATCGAGGAGCCGGCCTTGCGGATGCCATCGAGATATTCTTCCCAGACGGGCACGATTTCAGGATCCGGCGCAAAGAACGGGTTTTCGTTGACCTGCGCCCAGTCCCAGTTGGCCCGGTTGATCTTGTGCTTGCCAATCTGCACGAGGGCAGCGCGGACGGTGAGGCCCGGCACGACCTTGCGGGCAAGGCCGCCGGCGGCGACACGGGCAGCCGTTTCGCGGGCCGAGGAGCGCCCACCGCCGCGATAGTCGCGGATGCCGTATTTCACGTCATAGGTATAATCCGCATGGCCGGGACGGTAGCGCTTGGCGATCTCGCCATAATCCTTGGAGCGCTGGTCGGTGTTCTCGATCATCATCGAGACCGGCGTGCCCGTGGTAATCATCGTCTCGCCGTCCTCGTCCAGCATCACGCCGGAGAGCACCTTCACAAGATCGTCCTCGCGCCGCTGGGTGACGAAGCGGGATTGGCCGGGCTTGCGCTTGTCGAGCCACGCCTGCAGGTCAGCGAGCGTGAAGCGGATGCCGGGCGGGCAGCCATCCACGACGCAGCCGAGAGCAGGCCCATGGCTTTCGCCCCAGGTGGTGACGCGGAAGAGATGGCCGAACGTATTGTGTGACATGGAAACCGGAGACCGTGAACTGACGGGGAGGGGTTTATGGCCCCATTCTTTCGGTCGAGACTATTAGTGTAAAAAGGCCGGAAGGGAAAAGCCTTTCTGCCTAAAAAGCGTTAGGCAAGGAAAAGCCTTTCCTCACGAGGCCAGTGCCAGTGCATCGCCCTTGGCAAAGGCAAGGAAGTCCTCGGCACTTTTTGCCTTGGAGAACGCATAGCCCTGCAACAGGTCGCAGCCGAGCACACTGAGCATTTCCGCATGGGCCATGGTCTCGACGCCTTCGGCAACGGTCTCGATGCCAAGAGAACGGCCGATCTCGATGATCGAGCGGATCAGCGCCTGTTCCTTGCGGGAGCCGAGGATCGGTGCCACGAGCTGTCGATCGATTTTCAGCCGCTTCGGCTTGATCTTCAGAAGGCTGACGATCGAGGTATGACCGGTGCCGAAATCATCGATTTCGATGTCGATACCGAGCTTCTTGATGCCCTCGATATTGGCAGTGACGATATCGTCGCTCTCATCAAGGAAGATTGATTCCACCAGCTCGAAGGAAAGCTGGCCGGCTGTGAAGCTCAGACCCTGCAGCGAGTTGAGAAGCAGGTCGTCGGAAAGCCGCTTGGCCGAAACGTTGACCGAGATCTTCGGGATATGAAGACCCTTTGACGCCCACACCATGGCATCAAGTAATGCGCGGTCGAGCACGATGCGATCGAGCGTGGCGACGACGTTCAGTTCCTCGGCAATGCCCAGGAATTTGTCCGGTGTCAGAAGGCCTTCGCGCGGGTGGTTCCAGCGGATCAGCGCTTCCACGCCCACAAGCTTCAAAGTCCCGGCTTCGAACTGCGGCTGGTACCAGGGGACGAACTGATGCTTTTCGATGCCTTCGAGAATTTCGTCGGCAATGCGCTTGGTGGTGATGATCTCGGCCTGCAGCATCTCCGTGAAGAATTCGAAGCGGTTGCGGCCGTTTTCCTTGGCGCGGTAGAGCGCGATATCGGCGTTGACCAGCAGTTTGCGCTCATCCACCGCCAGATCGCCGGCTGTCGCGATGCCGATGCTGACCCCGAAACGACAGGGGAAACCGTTATAATCGACGGGCTGGCGCATCTCGTGGATGATCCGCTGCGACAGCTTCTCGAGGTAGGTCTTGTCCGGCGCATCGGTGATCACGACAACGAACTCGTCGCCGCCGATCCGGGCGACCATATCGTTTGCGCGGATATTCGAACGCAAGATCTGCGAGGCATGCACCAGCATGGCATCGCCGGCGGCATGGCCGAGCGTGTCGTTGATCTGCTTGAAGCGGTCGAGATCGATATGCAGAAGCGCGATATTGGTGAGGCCATCGGCGCGTGATGCCGAGAGGGTTTCGAGTTTCCTGTCGAGCATGCGGCGGTTGCCGAGCCCTGTCAGCGGATCGTGAAGCGCGTTGTGCTCGATGCGGTGATTGGCTTCCGCGAGCTCGTCATTCTTGACTTCCGCGACGGCCTTGGCCGCCTTCAGGTCTTCGGTCAGCCGGACGTCTTCGCTGATATCGAAGGCGATGCCGATCATCTTGCGCGCACCTTCGGGAGAAATGTGAATTTTGCCAACGGACCGAACGTGCCGCACCGAACCGTCCGGCAACACCACCCGTGACTGCTGGACATAGGGCAGATCACCCTGGATCGCGCGGTCGACGTTGGTCTCCGCTTCCTTGCGATCCTCCGGATGCAGCGCGGAAAGCCAGGTTTCGTGCGTTGCCTGTCCATCGGTGAAAACCAGACCGTAAAGCTGGTGCATGCGCTGGTCCCAATAGCTGACACCACCCTCGAGATCGGCTTCCCACATGCCGCATTGGTAGGAGGCGAGCGCCAGATCGAGCCGGCGGGAGATTTCCTCCAGCTGCTGTTCCCGCTCGGAGAGACCGTCCAGTGCATCTTTCAGTTCGGTATTGCGGGCTTCGGCAAGCGCCTTGGCCGCCCTCAGCTGATCGGTCATCGTCACGTCGTCGGTCACGTCCCAGCTGATGCCGGTGATCTTGGCTTTGCCATCGGCGCCGACATGGGTGGAGCCAACATGGCGCAGATGACGAAGCCCGCCACCCGGCATGACGATGCGATATTGGGAGCGGTATTCCTGGTTTTCATCCAGCGCCCTGAACAGGGTGAGCGACACGCCTTCGAGTTCATCGGGATGTACGGTGCTGCGCCAATCGGCATAGGTCGGGTGGCCGCTGCCCGGCGCAAGGCCATGAAGGTGGTACATGCGCTCGTCCCAGGACCGTTCCTGTGTATCGAGGTCGATTTCCCAGATGCCGATGCTGGAGGATTCGAGCGCAAGATTGAGGCGGTGGGAGAGCGTCAGAAGCTCCCGGTCGCGCGAACGCAGCGTTGCGATCGTGCGCTGGCGCTCGCTGACGAGGCCGAAGGTCACGACGATCGGAATGATGATGATCGCAGCCGCGGCAAGGATGGCGATCATCAGGCCCTTGTTGTTGTCGGGTTCCTGCTGCCAGCCGCCGACCGGTATGGCCGCCAGCTCCCAGGTTCCGCCCGGCAGGTGCATCTGGCGGATCACCGGCGTCTGCGCGAAAATCTCCGCTTCGCCGAAAAATGGATCCTGAATGTTGTCGCTGACAGAAACGTCGCGGATTGCGAGCTTCACGTCGATATGGCGATCCGTGCCTTCCCGTTCGTCGCTCGTGCTCGTCTGGAGCAGGCGAGCCGCCTGATAAAGTTCGGTTTCATCGACGATCGCTTCCATGAAGCCCCAGAAGCGCATGTGCGCGAGCTTCTTGGCGAAAACCGGCGAGAAAAGGTTGAAGCCTTTCCGGCCATCCGGAAGCCGCACGGGGCCAGCAATGATGGGGCGGGCCTTTGACTGGGCGCGATCGGTTGCGACACGCGACGAGCCGAAACGCTTGAAGTCGGTACCGACCATGCGCTCATTGCCCTTGGCGGGCACGACCATGGAAACCACGGCTTCAGGTGCTGCGCTGATGCGCGTCATCTGCGGGTTCTGCAGGAGAACCTTCGAGGCGAGCAGGTTGAACTGCTCCGGGGTCATGTCGGGATTGGCGGAGACACTGTTTGCGGTGCCGCGGAGCGCTGTGATGCTTGTGGTGATTTCGGCCTGCAGACGGGTCGAGATCAGGCTGAGCTCGTTCTGGACCTTGATCTTCAGTTCGCTGCGAAAATTAAGGCGATTTTGCTGGTCGAAAAAGTAGCCGCCCGTGAAAACGACGGCCGCAGCGATCACGACCGGAATAAGCGACGGCCTTGCCAGTCTCGCAAGCATTTCCACGCGATGGCGAAGAGTTGTGCCGATGGTCAAGCCAGTATTCCCCTGTTTTAAAAAGGGACGGTAGTGATTGAGTCTTAAGATTGGCTTTAGAGGCTGATCCTGCTATGAAATTCCCGCTGAAAATACCACGGTGCGTGAGGGGCGTAACGTCGTGTTAACCATAGATCCGGAAATCGGGCAAACTCTGAAAAGCCACAACACTGGGCAACTTTCGCCACAATCGGGGGGCAAATCATGCGGACAACAAAATTCAAAGAATCACTTACGAGGGTAACCCGCATGAAGTTCGTCGTAGCGGCACTCATGGCCACAGCAAGTTTTCTGTCTCCGCTCGGCGCCTACGCCGAAAGCGCTGACGTCGAAGCTGTCATCACATCGGTCGATACCGAGCGTCTGAGCCTCTCGCTTGACGACGGAAAAAGCTACCAGGCGCCTGAAGAATTCAACTTCGACGGCCTGACCGCAGGTGTCAAGGTTCTGGTCTTCTACACCGAAGTTGACGGTAAACGCGTCATCAACGATCTGGAAATCGTTCAGTAAGACGCCACAGGTCTGAATAAAATATCCCAAGGCGCGTTTTGAAATGCGCCTGGTTGTGTTGAGTTTGCAAAGATGGCCAGGGCTCTAAAGCCAGCCGATCTTGCCGTCCTCGATCTTCAGGATCCGGTCCTGCGGGATGGCGCCCATTGCAGCTTCTTCCGCGTCCATCGCACCACAGAGCTTGAACAGCGCGCGGATGACGCCACCGTGGGCGACTGCGACCGTCGGCCTGCTGACGTCGGCAAGCCAGGCGCCGATCCGCCAGGAGAGGATTTCATAGCTTTCCGCATCCTTGCCCGGCGGAATGAAATCCCATTTCGAAAGCTCTCGCTCAGCCACGCGCTCCGGTGCAATCGCTTCCAGCTCTTCCAGCGTGTAGCCCTCCCAATCGCCGAAGGAAAGTTCCTTCAGGCGCTCATCCGTCCGGTAGAGCAGGGGATCAAGGCCCATCGCGCCACGCAGGCGCTCCATCGTCTCGCGCGTGCGGCCAAGCGGGCTTGCGACGAAATCCCAGGCTGCGGCCGTGGTCGGGTCGATAAGCTGGGCAAGCTTGCGGCCGTTGCCGCTTGCCTGGGTGCGGCCGGTATCGTTGAGGGGAATATCCTTCTGGCCCTGTAGACGGATCTGGGCGTTCCAGTCGGTCTGGCCATGGCGGATGACATAGATGAGCAACAGAACGCTCCGAGGCAGTATGTCGAAAAGATAAAGGCCCCGCCGATGACGGAGCCTCCTGTCTTGTTTGGCTGGTCAGTCCTTGACGACGCTGATGTCAGGCGCATCGACGGCTTTCATGCCGATCACATGGTAGCCGCTATCGGCGTGGTGGACTTCACCGGTAACCGAGCGCGACAGGTCGGAGAGCATGTAGAGGCCGACATCACCCACTTCCTCGATGGTGACCGTGCGGCGCAGCGGTGCGTTGTATTCATTCCACTTCAGGATATAGCGGAAGTCACCGATGCCGGAGGCGGCGAGCGTCTTGATCGGGCCTGCGGAAATGGCATTGACGCGGATGTTCTTGGGGCCGAGATCAACGGCAAGATACTTGACGCTGGCTTCGAGTGCAGCCTTGGCGACGCCCATGACGTTGTAGTTCGGCATCACCTTCTCGGCGCCGTAATAGGTCATGGTCAGCAGCGAGCCGCCATCCGTCATCATCTTTTCCGCACGACGCGCTATGGCCGTGAACGAATAGACCGAGATATTCATGGTCATGGCGAAGTTGGCAGGCGATGTATCGACGTAGCGGCCGGTCAGTTCATCCTTGTCGGAGAAGCCGATGGCATGGACGACGAAATCAATCTTTCCCCAGAGCTTTTCGAGCGTTTCGAAGACGGCGTCGATCGACGATTCGTCGGTGACGTCGCAGTGACCTGCCATGACCGCGCCAAGTTCGGCTGCGAGCGGCTCGACACGCTTCTTCAGGGCGTCGCCCTGATGGGTGAAGGCGATCTCGCCGCCCTGTGCGTGAATGGCCTTGGCAATGCCCCACGCGATCGACCGGTTGTTGGCGACGCCCATGATGAGCCCGCGCTTCCCCTTCATCAGACCTTGCGACATTCGGGTGCCCCTATAATGCTATGCTTCCCTCGCTGGCGCGAGCGGAATGGCGGATAAATTGACATGACGGGAAACCGGGGAGCGGCGTTTGGCCGCGCCGGTTCCGAAATTCGGAGCCATGGCTATGACATAGGCGTCCCGGTGGTTCAAGCGCAGCGCCTATCAGGAACTGTTAGTCCCCGTAATATTGGGTCAGCATCCCCCCGCAATGTCACGGTTGCGTCAAAAACCGGCGATGACCGTTCGTATCAGAGAACGAGGCCATCGCGGCGCGCGCGCATCAGGTCGGTGATGCGCTCATCCGGCTTTTCCCACAGCATCAGCCTCAGTTCGACCACGAGCGCCCCGCGACCGCCATCGGCGTCCGGCAGGCCGTGACCCTCAAGGCGGATTGCCTGATCCGAGCCGGACCAGGCGGGGATGGTGATGCTGGTGGCGCCGGTCGGGGTATCCACACGCATTTCGCACCCCAGCACAGCGTCCTGTATATTGATCGGCAGGGTGGTGTGAAGATCGATCCCGTTCGGACGGAAGGTTTCGTCGGCAGCAATGCGCACATGCACGATCAGGTCGCCGCGGATCATTCCGTTCAGGCGGTAGCCCTGTTCCTTCAGTCGAATGACGCTGCCGTCGACGGTGCCGGGCGGCAGGGCGACTTTCAAGGTCTGGCCGTCGGGCAGCGTTGCGGTCGCCTTCTCGCGGCGAAGGATGTCGGCGATGGTCACCGTTGCTTCGCTGAAGATGTCCGGGACCTTGTCGGCAGGCTTCTGGGCGCCACGAATGCGCCTTACGATCGCTGAAACGAGTTCGGCAGCAGGGGCGGCCGCCCGTGGCAGGATGCCGAAGGGACCGTAGCGCTTCTCGACTTCGGGTTTGGCCTCGGGCTTCTGTTCAGCTGTTTCAGGCTCGGCGGCAACGCCGGGTTCGATCCGCGTTTCCGGTTTCGGATCGGCCTTCACCTCGGCCTGCGGCTGCACCGACGCGGCTTTCGGGATGGGTTGCGGCTTTGCCTGGGGGCGTGTCTCGGCGCCGAAGATGCGCGAAATCATCTCCTCGGCGGTCTCCGGATCGACGGTATCGCGGGCCTGTTCCCGCGACTTGCGCTTCATTTCCTCCATCCGGCGAAGATCAGCTTCGCGCCGCGCATAGTCATAGCGGTTGCGCAGCTTGGGGTCTTTCAGAACCTCATAGGCGCGCCCGGCCTCGGCAAAGCGGGCAGCAGCGTTGGGATCGTCGCGGTTGTGATCAGGGTGCACGGCCTTGGCGACATTGCGCCAGGCGGTCTTGATCTCGTCGGCTCCGGCGTTTCGCCTCACGCCTAAAACTGTGTAGGGATCACGCATGCCATCACCGCCCGTTCGTGCCGCATCCATCTGCGCGGATGTCGGCTTTGCTTGAAAACAATGGGAGATGGCGCAACCGGCCGTCTCTCTACGGCAATGATGGGAAGAGGCAGCTTAAATAACGGTTAGCCGTTGTCCCGCGCGGCCTTGCAAGCGTCCATTCCGGCAGTTTTTGTGCGGTCTAATTGAAACTGTGGTTAACACCCGGTCAGCGTGTGACCACCGGGCCGTTAGCTGCGCGGTGCGAAGCTGGTCAGCATCCATTCACCATTCTGCATCAGGCAGGTATTGCCGTCGAAGTTGGCGATGCCCTGGTAGGAGTGGCGGGTGGTCGTGAAGCGTCGGCAGGTAACGCCATTTACCTGCTCCTCGTTGATGCTGCTGATCACACCCGCGCTGCCGGAGTTTGAATTGGCCCATGGAATAGGGCCGCCTTCGACCTTGCTGACATCGGCGGAGGATACAGCGTTGCGTACCGTCAGGGCGTCGGAAAGGCTGTCATTGTTTTTCAGCGGAACAGAACCTGTGGCGACGCTGTGATCGACATCGCTGGATGTCAGATCAAGCCCGGCGCCCATGCAGCCGGAAAGAAGAAGCCCCGCGAGGCAGACGAACACGATCCCGCATCGACGGGATAAAGCCTTGGTCTCATTGATGCTGTTTGCTATGTCTTGCAACGGCCTACCTGTCGAACTCGGGAGAGCTAATTCGAAAGGTCGGCGGACACGATCGCAACGGCTCTGACATATTCACTGGCGGGCGGACATCCGGGGTTCTCTCCGCACCACAAATCACGGCATTGGAAGACAATATGAGCGAGACTGGGTTAACAACTGGTGACTTCACCGAGGAAAACGAGCCCTTTTCCCTTTTCGGCGCCTGGCTGAAGGAAGCGCAGGCCAGCGAGATCAACGATCCCAACGGGGTAGCCTTGGCGACTGCGGATGCGGATGGATTGCCGAACGTGCGAATGGTCTTGCTCAAGGATTTCGATACTAGGGGATTCGTCTTCTACACGAATTTCGAGAGTCAGAAAGGTCAGGAAATTCTGGGCAGCATGAAGGCCGCGATGTGTTTTCACTGGAAGAGCCTGCGCCGTCAGGTGCGCATCCGCGGTCCGGTCGAAATCGTCAGCGATCAGGAAGCCGATGAATATTACAAGACCCGGCCACGTGGCAGCCGAATCGGTGCCTGGGCCTCGAAGCAGTCCCGCCCGCTCGAAAGCCGTTTTGCGCTGGAAAAGGCGGTGGCGGAATATACGGCGCGTTATGTGATCGGGGAAATTCCACGCCCGAGCCACTGGTCCGGCTTCCGCATCCGCCCGACCTCGATCGAATTCTGGAAGGACGGCGCCTTCCGCCTGCACGACCGCATCGAGTTCCGCCGCCCCGATCCGGATGGCGGCTGGGACAAGGTGCGGATGTACCCTTGAGACATTTTTTCCTCTTCACCCCGTCCGCATCATGCGGAAGGGGATGCCGGACGCCAGCGCGCCAACATAGGCCGCCTTCTGGAAGTGACCATTCAGCGAAATGCGGGGCAGGGCGGTCAGCTCCTGTGCGGCGTCGAGCGTTCCCGGCTGGGTCGTCACGGCAACCGTCAGCCCGAGCGCGCGGGCAAGCTGCCGGTCGCGGGCGGAAACCGCCGATAAGAAGCCGTAGGGGTAGGCCAGTGTCGTCGGCCGGTTGCCGGTAATCTGCTCGATTATCTCGATAGAGCGGTTCAGTTCCGCGCGGACCTCCTCATCGGAGAGCCGCGACAGGGCGCGATGGCTGACGGTGTGAACGCCAAGCTGCGCCAGCGAATTGTCCACGAGTTGCTTCAGCCCGCCTTCATCCAGCGTCAGTTTCTCGGTGATCGACAACGGCTCGATGCCATTTGCGCGGGCGAGGACATCGATGGCTGCGACGGCGGTCGCCTCGTCGCCGGTACCGACATAATCGGCAAAGCGCCCAAAGGCCTGATGTTTGCGGGCGGCGGTGTCGAGTGGGAGAGTCTCTGGCCCCGCGCCGAAGTCGAAGGTCAGGCTGTTCTTGGCTTCCATGAGGTCGGCCAGCGTCTCCCACCACAGGCCATGGGTGCGCTCGATGAAGCCGCGAGTCGCAAAGACGGTGAAGGGCACACTATAGCGGGAGAAGACCGGTGCGGCATGCTCGATATTGTTGCGATAGCCGTCATCCAGGGTGAAAACGGCGATCGGTGCGCGGCCCTCTGCCGTCAGTTCCTGCGGCAGGTTTTCGAGCGCAACGAAACGGTAACCCTCGGCTTTCAGGGTCGAAATCGCCGTGTCGAGAAATTCCGGTGTGATTTCCAGATGGGCGTTGGGATCGAACAGCCGCGGCCGTCTCGGACGCACATGATGCAGTGTGAAGATCGCTCCGCGGCCGCGCGCGGCCTTCATCAGGCCGGCCATCTTGACGATCCGTGCGGTTTCCAGCCCGCCGGTGATCAATGTGCTTTTCACGAAACGTTTGAGCATGCCGCCGAGCCCTGACCTGCGCGTGCCGTCTGGGCGCCGCTTCAAAGGCCGGCAGGATAAGGCTTTGGCGTTAAGCCAAGTTGAATCCAAAAGGAAAAAGGCGAACCGCTTATCGCGACCCGCCCTCGTTTTCGCTCTGTTATCCTGGTTTAGCCGACGAGATAGACCGCCTCGTCATCCCGTTGGCGGCCACCAAGTGCTGCACCGACGCCGGCGACAAAGGCGCCGATGAAGAGCGAAAGCGCACCGAGAAGAGCAACCGTGGCGCTGGTCTTGCGGGCCGTATCGGCCGCTTCCTGTGCCGCGACCTTCGCATCCTCAACGCTTTTCAGGACGCTATTGACGCGGGCCTTTGCATCCGCATCCGAAAGACCGGTGCGGGCAGCCACGAGCTGGCCGAGATAGGTCTTGTCGGCCTCCGACATCTCGCCCTTGGCCGCACTGCTGACAAGAATGCGCGAGACTTCCGCTGTCGCATCGTCTGTCGATGCCGTTGCCGGCGGCGTGGGTGGATCGGCCGGACGCAGCAGGCTATCGACAAAATAACCGGTCAGCTGGTTGTTGCTGTCAGGCGCATTGTCGGAGGTCGCCGCAGCCGTTGCGGCGGTGGCGGCGGCTGTCAGCGTGGCGGTTGCCTGAACGCCCGCACCGATGGTGGAGGAAACGGCAGAGCTGAGCACGCCAGCGATCAGCAGCGTCGCGACTGCCCAGGCCATCAGGCCATGAGCGGTGTCACGAAAGAACACTTCGTCCGTGTGCACGCCGACCCATTTGGTCCGGAGCCGGCCGGTGACATAGCCACCGAGCGCGGAGGCGAGCCATTGCACGATGATCAGCCAGACGGCCGTGGAGACCGCGAATGTGGTGACCGAGGCGCCTTCACTCGACCAGGGTGAAATCATGGTGAGGCCTAGGCCAGAACCAACCAGCATCAGCACCAGCGTCAACGCTGATGCGGCAACCGCGCCGGCGAGGATCGCGCCCCAGCTCACGGCGGAGCGCGAGGACTCTTCTGCGGGCAGGACGGCCGTCGATGAAACGGGTATCGTCATCGCGCCACCTATCGCATGAAGAGTGCGAGGAGGATAATAATGGGGATCGGAACCCCCAGCAGCCAGAGCAGAATTCCGCGTCCCATGATGTCTCTCCTTATGATGGTTCAGGGTGTCCCGATGAATTCGGGATCTGCCCCTAGAACGCCGCAGGAGAACGTTGGTTCCAGAGAAGCTGCCGCTAAGTGTCGAAATTAAATAACGTTCTTATGTCTTTGTGCCGCCGACCGTCGTATCGTTCATGCGCAGATGCGGCTGGCCGACGCCGACCGGCACCCACTGGCCGCCCTTGCCGCAATTGCCCATGCCATTGTCGAGCTTCATGTCGTTGCCGATCATGGTGATGCGCTTCATCGCATCCGGACCGTTGCCGATGAGCATGGCGCCCTTGACCGGCGCGCCGATCTTGCCGTTGTCGATCAGGTATGCCTCGGTGCAGCCAAACACGAACTTGCCCGACGTGATGTCCACCTGTCCGCCGCCGAAGGAAACGGCATAGATACCCTTTTTCACGGAAGCGATGATCTCTTCGGGCGTCTTGTCCCCTGAGAGCATATAGGTGTTGGTCATGCGCGGCATCGGCACGTGGGCATAACCTTCGCGACGGCCGTTGCCAGTCGGCTTCATGCCCATCAGGCGGGCGTTCTGGCGGTCCTGCATGTAGCCGACGAGCTTGCCGTCGTCGATCAGCACGTTGTAGGCCGACGGCGTGCCTTCGTCGTCGATAGTCAGCGAGCCGCGACGGGCCTCGATCGTGCCGTCATCGACGACGGTCACGCCCTTGGCGGCGACCTGCTCACCGAGAAGTCCGGCGAAAGCAGACGTCTTCTTGCGATTGAAATCACCTTCCAGCCCGTGGCCGACGGCCTCGTGCAGCATCACGCCCGGCCAGCCGGAGGAGAGCACGACATCCATGGTGCCTGCCGGCGCATCGATCGCTTCAAGATTGACAAGCGCCTGACGCAACGCTTCATCGGCGCCATGCTGCCAGCTTTCGGTCAGGATGAAATCACCAAAACCGCGACGGCCGCCGACGCCATAGGAGCCGGATTCCTGCCGGTCGCCGTCACCAACGACGACGGAAATATTGAGCCGCGTCATCGGACGGATGTCATGCATGCGCTCGCCATCGGCACGCAGGATATCCACCACCTGCCAGGAGGCGGCGATGGAGGCTGAGACCTGGCGCACCTTCGGGTCCTTGGCGCGCAGATAGGCGTCGATTTCGGAAAGCAGCGTGACCTTTGTCTCGAAGCTCGGCGTGCCGATCGGGTTTTCGTCGCCATAGAGCTTGACGTTGGTGCCCTGCGGGGCCGCGGCGTAGGAGCCGGAGTAACCACGGGTCACGGCGCCCACGGCATCGGCCGCGCGCTTCAAGGCCGCAACAGAAAGATCGCCCGCATGGGCGTATCCGGCCGCCTCACCCACAACAGCACGCAGGCCAAAACCCTGGTCGGTATTGAAGCTGCCGCCCTTCAGGCGGCCATTGTCGAAGGAGAGCGATTCCGACTGGATATGCTCGATGAACAGCTCACCGTCATCGGCGCCGTTGAGCGTATCCGCCAGAACCTTGCGCACCGCCGCCTCGTCGCTGTCGAACAGTTTGATGAGATCGGTGTTCATGGGCGTGGCTCCTGCATCTTTTGATGCGGGTTATGTAGAGGCTCGGCGCGAGCAGGGCAAGGAGCGCTGCCATTGCGAAGAGCGGTATTAGGCCTTTCCGCTCACACGCTCGCGTACGCTCTCCAGGATCTCGTCCGACAGGGCAGGGTCGTTGACGACCCGCGACAGCACGAGCGCCCCGACAAAGCTTGCGACATCGGTGATCGCGCGTTCGCGGTCGGGCTCGCCACCGTCTTCCATCTGCCAGTTTTCCATATGGGCAATCAGGCCCCGAATATGCTCGGTCACTGGACCTCTTTCGGTGTCCGGCAGGCGTGCCAGTTCCGGCCCGAGGGCTGCGACCGTGCATCCGGCGCCAGCTGCTTCGCGATGCGCGGGTGAAAGATAGGATTTTGCGAAGTCCTCCAGCGAGCCGCTCAGTGCATCGGCTTTCAGCATATCCACCATCGCATGGGTCAATGCCTGCCCGGCAAGATCGCTCTTGGATTTGAAGTGTCCATAAAAGCCGCCATGGGTGAGGCCTGCACCCGTCATCACGGCATCGACACCAACTGCATGAATGCCGTTTTCGCGAAACAGCTTTGCAGCCGTGTCGAGAATACGCTGCCGGTTTTCCTTCGCCTGTTCCTTGGTCGGACGCATCCCGCATCTCCTTCGAAAAATTGCTCTTGACAAAATATATGACGAGCGTCATTTAAAAGCAATACATGACGATCGTCATGTAAATTTGAACCCCACGGCTGAGGCCTCCGACATCAGGATGAAGGACATGAGCATGCGTTACAGAGTTTTCGGCCGCACCGGCCTTCGCGTTTCATCGCTGGCGCTGGGCACCGGCAATTTCGGCACCGGCTGGGGCTATGGCGCCGACCGCGAGACAGCCAGGCAGATCTTCGACGGCTACCGCGCTGCCGGCGGCAATTTCATCGATACCGCCGACCAGTATCAGTTCGGCCAGTCCGAAACGCTGACAGGTGCGTTCATTGCCAGTGACCGCGACGATATTGTGCTTGCCACCAAATTCTCGCTGGGCGATGCGCCGACGAGCGGCCTGCAGCGCACCGGCAACAGCCGCAAGGCCATGATCCAGTCGGTCGAGGCCAGCCTAAGGCGCCTGAACACGGATCGCATCGATCTGCTCTGGGTCCATATGCCGGATGCCGTCACCCCGATCGATGAGATCGTCCGCGGTCTCGACGATCTCGCCCGTTCCGGCAAGATTCTCTATGCCGGCTTGTCGGATTTCCCCGCCTGGCGCGTCGCAACGGCTGCAACCTTGGCTGACCTGCGCGGCTGGTCGCCGATTTCGGCGCTGCAGGTGGAATACAGCCTTGTCGAGCGCACGGTCGAGCGTGAGCTGATTCCGATGGCCAACGCCTTTGGCCTCGGCACGGTCAGCTGGTCGCCGCTCGGCGGTGGTCTGCTGACCGGCAAGTATCGTAAGGGCGAGACGGGCAGGGCGCAGGGGCTCGGCGCCGTCATCCATGGCGAAAGCGATGCCCGCAAGACGGCGACCGTCGATGCTGTTCTGGCAATATCAGAGGAAACGGGCCTTCCCGCCGGACAGGTTGCCATCGCCTGGGTGCTCGCCAAGGGCACGACCCTGCCGATCATCGGCCCGCGCACGAAGGAACAGCTGGACGACAATCTGGCAGCCCTCGATGTGCGTCTGACCGAAGAGCAGATCGCCCGTCTTGACGCTGCCAGCGCCATTCCGCTCGGCTTCCCCTACGACATTGTCGCCGGCAGCCGCGGTCGTCTCGCTGGTGGCAAGGCGGATGTGATGGATTGGCCGGTGGCTGCGGTGAAGTAGATGGAGAGTGAGGTGGGCAGACAACTCGCCTCTTGCTCTCTCTTCTCCCCAACGGGGAGAAGGTGGCGCGAAGCGCCGGATGAGGGGGCGGCTGGCTTTGAATCTGCGGCAAAGACCCATCGCCTCGCTTTCGCTCGGCTCTTCTCCCCACTGGGGAGAAGAGGGAGGTCGCGGCGGTGCCTCATATCACGATCGCTGGGAGAGGCTTTGCCCCTAACCCTCTCCCCGCAGACGCGGCGAGGGGACTATAAGGTGCCTGCCTCACGGCAGCGCATCATACCCTTCGCCGAACCCCTTCAGGTCCACCGGTATGCCAATGCCCTCTTCCGGCGACTGGAAGACGATGAAGGTCGCCGTCGCGCCCGAGCGGAAGGTCTTTAGCAGTTCGTCTTCCAGCACGACTTCGGCGTAGCAGCCGTCATTGAAGCAGCGCACGAAATAGGCGCGGCCGATATCCTTGCCATCGACATTGAGGCCAAGACCGTTCGGCAACAAAACGCCGAGCGGCGCCAGCACGCGCAGAATCTTTGCCTTGCGATCGGCCGTCTTCAGAACCACCACCGAAAGCCCGACTTCCGGCCGATCCTCGGCGATCACGTTCTGCATCAGCGCGCATTGTTCGGCCGTCGCGCCCGCGGGCTGGTCGCAGACGATCGACCATGCGCCGTGGTTGGATTTCACGGTGCCGGGAGTGTTTGGTTGCTGCTGGGTCTGGGCGAACGCCGTCAGGGGAAAGGTGGTTGCAGCAAGTCCGATGGCCGCAACGGACAGCCGCGAAAGGAGGGACAGGCCCATGTAAACCTCGAAATACGAATCATCAGGGCTATTCTTGAAGCGCGCCTGCGCAAATGAAAAGCCCTTGCCCCTACATTCACCAGTCATGCGGCAGAAAAGCGGCGGTGCGCAAGGCCTTTGGAGGAACTTCCGGCCGGTTGCGGGTCAACCCAAGCTGCCTTCCCCCTACGTTCCATGGTATAGAGCCGGGCATCGGTCCCGCGCGCCATTGCGGAGAGGTTGTCATGGCGGGTGTGCGGCAGGCCGAAAGCGGTGCTGGCAAGTCCCTGTGCGAAAAGCAAGGATTTGCGCAAAAATGCCGCATGAGGTTGAATGGACAGATGTTGCGGCGCTGGTCAAACTGTGGTTTGAAGCGCTTCAGTATCGCAGGGATTCTGCGTTTAGGTTTGATCCTGATCAAACGCCCAGGGGAGACATATTGTGAAAAACAAGGCTTTTGCAGTTTTGGCATCCGTTGCCTGTCTGCTTTTTGCTTCCAACGCCTTTGCCGACAAGCCGGTTGCGTGGCAGACCAATTTCCAGTCGGCCGCTACCGGTATTATGGAAGAAGTTACGTGGTTCGAGCATTATACGCTCTGGTTCATCATACCGGTCACGCTTTTCGTCCTGGCACTTCTGATCGCGGTTGTCGTCAAGTTCCGTGAAAAGGCAAATCCGGTCCCGTCCAAGACCAGCCACAACACGGCAATCGAAATCGCCTGGACGCTTGGTCCGGTCGTTATCCTGCTCTTCCTGGCAATTCCCTCGTTCCAGCTTTTGACGGCGCAGCTCACCCCGCCGGAAAATCCTGACATCACGCTCAAGGCAACGGGAAACCAGTGGTACTGGTCCTATGAATACGAAGTCGGCGAAAATCCGCTGTCCTTCGATAGCCTGCTGATGAAGGAAGAAGACCGCGCGTCGCTCGGCAAGGAAGACAAGACCGAATATCCGCGTCTTCTCGCTGTCGACAACGAAGTCGTCGTTCCTGTCGGCAAGACCGTTCGCGTTCTTGTTACCGCTGCCGACGTCATTCACGCCTTCGCCATGCCGGCCTTCGGCGTGAAGATCGACGCCGTTCCGGGCCGTCTCAATGAAACCTGGTTCAAGGCAGAGCGAGAAGGTCTCTACTACGGCCAGTGTTCCGAGCTCTGCGGCAAGGACCATGCCTATATGCCGATTGCCATCCGGGTCGTCAGCGAAGACAAGTACAAGACTTGGCTCGCGGCTGCCGCCACCAATGTTGGTGAGGCGAACAAGGCACTCATGGCTTCCATCGACGGCGCGGCCAAGACCGTAGACGTCGCTGAAAACGCCGCACAGTAATTCGCCCTACAGAATTCGAAGGGGAGCTCAGACCCATGGCCGGAACATCCGCCCACCACGATCATCATCATGATCATGCCGAGCATGATCATCACGACGACCACGCCCACAAGCCGCTGACCTTTTTTCAGCGCTGGTTTCTGTCGACGAACCACAAGGACATCGGCACCCTGTACCTGATCTTCGCGATCTTCGCGGGTATCATCGGCGGTACGCTGTCGGTGTTCATGCGCGCCGAGCTGCAGGAGCCGGGCATCCAGATCTTCCACGGTCTGGCATCCATGGTCTACGGCTTCGAGGGCGACGCTGCCATCGATGGCGGCAAGCACATGTTCAACGTCTTCACGACCGCACACGCGCTCATCATGATCTTCTTCATGGTCATGCCGGCGCTGATCGGCGGCTTCGCCAACTGGATGGTGCCGATCATGATCGGCGCGCCGGACATGGCGTTCCCGCGCATGAACAACATCTCCTTCTGGCTGATTATCCCGGCCTTCCTGCTCGTGTTCCTGTCGATGTTCGTCGAAGGTCCGGCAGGGGCCTATGGTGCGGGTGGCGGATGGACGATCTATCCGCCTCTCTCGACGTCAGGGCAGCCCGGGCCGGCCATGGATTTTGCGATCCTCGGCCTGCACCTCGCCGGTGCATCCTCGATCCTCGGCGCGATCAACTTCATCACCACGATCCTCAACATGCGCGCACCGGGCATGACGCTCCACAAGATGCCGCTGTTTGCATGGTCGGTGCTGATCACCGCCTTCCTTCTCCTGCTCTCGCTGCCGGTTCTGGCCGGCGCGATCACCATGCTTCTCACCGACCGTAACTTCGGCACGTCGTTCTTCGCGCCGGAAGGCGGCGGCGACCCGATCCTGTTCCAGCACCTGTTCTGGTTCTTCGGTCACCCGGAAGTCTACATCCTGATCCTGCCCGGCTTCGGCATCGTCAGCCACATCGTCTCCACCTTCTCGCGCAAGCCGATCTTCGGCTATCTCGGCATGGCCTACGCCATGGTCGCGATCGGCGCCGTCGGCTTCATCGTGTGGGCACACCACATGTACACGGTCGGCATGTCGCTCGACACGCAGCGCTACTTCGTGTTCGCGACGATGGTCATCGCGGTTCCGACGGGCGTCAAGATCTTCTCGTGGATCGCGACGATGTGGGGTGGTTCGATCCGCTTCGCGACCCCGATGGTCTGGGCGATCGGCTTCATCTTCCTGTTCACCGTCGGTGGCGTCACGGGCGTCCAGCTTGCAAATGCCGGTCTCGACCGCGCTCTTCATGACACCTACTATGTGGTTGCCCACTTCCACTACGTTCTGTCGCTCGGCGCCGTCTTCGCGATCTTCGCAGCCTGGTACTACTGGTTCCCGAAGATGAGCGGCTACATGTACTCCGAGTTCATCGGCAAGCTGCACTTCTGGGTGATGTTCGTGGGCGTGAACCTCGTGTTCTTCCCGCAGCACTTCCTGGGTCTCGCCGGCATGCCGCGCCGCTACATCGACTATCCGGATGCGTTCGCCGGCTGGAACTTCGTATCCTCGATCGGCTCCTACATCTCGGCCGTCGGCGTTCTCATCTTCCTCTTCGGTGTCTTCGAAGCCTTCGCCAGGAAGCGCGTCGCTGGCGACAATCCGTGGGGCGAGGGTGCGACCACGCTGGAATGGACCCTGTCTTCGCCGCCGCCGTTCCACCAGTGGGAACAGCTGCCGCGCATCAAGTAAGCGATTAGGGCCGCCCTCGACGGCGGCCTTGACGCGTAAACTTCCTGCAACCGTCATCCTCGGGCTTGTCCCGAGGATCTGGCGGGCATGAAACGAACGCAGGGATGAAGCAAATTCTCGGGACAAGCCCGAGGATGACGACAGTAGCAAGCACGCGGGCAACCGAAGTGTCTTGAACGGGACGGAAACAACATGGCACTCGTCGACAATCACGAAGCAATCGGAGCCGAAGGCGCAGTGCGTCTGTCGGAAGCCTCTGCGCGCGATTTCTTTGAGCTCCTGAAGCCGCGGGTTATGTCGCTGGTGGTCTTTACGGCGCTCGCCGGCATGGTCCTGGCGCCAGGGCATATCCACCCCGTCCTCGGCTTCATCGCGATCCTCTGTATTGCCGTGGGGGCCGGAGCCTCCGGCGCCCTCAACATGTGGTACGACGCCGATATCGATGCCGTCATGAGCCGCACGGCCAAGCGCCCGATCCCTGCCGGCAAGATCCTGCCGCAGGAAGCGCTTGCCTTCGGCCTGACGCTCTCGGCCTTCTCGGTCTGCATTCTCGGCCTCGTCGTCAACTGGCTGTCCGCCGGTCTGCTTGCCTTCACCATCTTCTTCTATGCCGTCATCTACACGATGTGGCTCAAGCGCTCGACGCCGCAGAACATCGTCATCGGTGGGGCGGCCGGCGCTTTCCCGCCCATGATCGGCTGGGCTTGCGTCACCGGCGGCATCTCGATCGAGAGCATCGTGCTCTTCCTCATCACCTTCCTGTGGACGCCGGCCCACTTCTGGGCGCTTGCACTGTTCAAGATGCGCGAATACGGCGCCGTCAACGTGCCGATGATGCCGAATGTCTGCGGCGAGGCGACCACCAAGAAGCAGATCCTGCTCTATGCCGTGCTGACCGCCTTGATCGGTGTCGCGCCTGCTGTCCTCGGCTTCTCCAGCCTCGTCTATGGCGCGGTCGCAGCCGCCCTCGGCCTCGGCTTCATCTGGTACTCGTTCCTTGTCCTGCGCATGCCGGATGGTGACGAGAAGATGGTGCCTGCCAAGAAACTATTTGCCTATTCGATCCTTTATCTTTTCGTGATCTTCTCCGCGCTGATGGTCGATCACCTGGTCACGACCCTGTGGCTGAATGTCGGAGGTGCCATCTGATGGAATTCGTAAAGCTCAACGAAGCCCAGAAGAAGTCCCGTCGCGGCCGCAATATCGCCCTCGCTGTCGTGCTCTTCTGTCTTGTCGTCCTCTTCTACGTCGTGACGCTGATCAAGATCGGCAACAACGGCATGATCAACTGATCGGGATGACCATGGGCAACGCACTGCAACAGGACGGCAAGGGCAGGGCAAACGGCGTCATCGTCGTTTCCTGTCTCGCTTTCGTAGTCGGCATGGTCGGCATGGCCTATGCCGCCGTGCCGCTCTACGACATGTTCTGCAAGGTCACCGGCTATAACGGCACCACCAAGCGGGTGGAGCAGGCCTCTGACGTCATCCTCGACAAGACCATTGAGGTGACCTTCGACAGCAATACGGCTTCCGACCTGCCCTGGGACTTCCAGCCGGTTCAGCGTTCCGTCAATCCGAAGATCGGCGAGACCATCCAGGTCGAATTCCAGGTGAAGAACCTGTCGTCGAAGCCGACGACAGGTCAGGCCGTGTTCAACGTCACGCCGATGCAGGCGGGCGCCTATTTCAACAAGGTGCAGTGTTTCTGCTTTACCGAGACGACGCTGCAGCCCGGCGAGGAGATGACCATGCCGGTCGTCTTCTTCGTCGATCCCGAGATTGCCAATGCCGTGGAGACCAAGGGTCTTCGCACATTGACGCTGTCCTACACCTTTTATGCCCGCGAGCCGTCGAAGCCGGTTGCCGCGGTCACGACGACGCCAGCGAAAGCTGACAAAAAGCTTTGAAATATATGTGTTTCCGGCTAAGCCGGAAACGTGGAGAGAGAAAGACTTTTCGGGGATTATCACATGGCCGATGCGCATCAGAAGAACCACGACTACCATATCATCGACCCGAGCCCATGGCCGCTTATCGCCTCCATCGGCGCCTTCGTCATGGCTTTCGGCGGCATTGCCTATATGCGCTACCTCTCGGGCGGCTCGTTCAAGCTGTTCGGCCTTGAGCTGGCAAACCCGTGGGGCCTCTTCATTGGTCTCGCGATCGTGCTCTACACCATGTACGGCTGGTGGTCGGATACGGTGAAGGAAGCACATGAGGGCCACCACACCCGCGTCGTCGCCCTTCACCTGCGCTATGGCATGATCATGTTCATCGCTTCGGAAGTGATGTTCTTCGTCGCCTGGTTCTGGGCATTCTTCGATGCCAGCCTGTTTCCGGGCGAAGCCATTCAGGCAACTCGCACCGTGTTTACCGGCGGTGTCTGGCCGCCGAAGGGCATTGAGGTTCTCGATCCGTGGCATCTGCCGATCTACAACACGGTGATCCTGCTCCTGTCCGGCACCTGTGTCACCTGGGCGCATCACGCGCTGCTGCACAATGATCGCAAGGGCCTGATCAACGGCCTGGCGCTGACCGTTCTGCTCGGCATGCTGTTCTCCTTCGTTCAGGCTTATGAATACGCTCACGCTCCGTTCGCCTTCAAGGATTCGATCTACGGTGCGACCTTCTTCATGGCGACCGGCTTCCACGGTTTCCACGTTCTGGTAGGCACGATCTTCCTGCTCATCTGCCTGATCCGCGCGATCCGCGGCGACTTTACCCCGAAGCAGCATTTCGGCTTTGAGGCCGCCGCCTGGTACTGGCACTTCGTCGACGTCGTCTGGCTGTTCCTGTTCTTTGCCGTCTACGTCTGGGGCGGCTGGGGCGCACCGATCGCCCACGGTTGATCCGGGCCACGTGAATTTTAAAGGGCGGGTGCTTCGGCATCCGCCCTTTGCGTTTGACGTATCGCGCGGGTGCTGCGAATGCGCTATGGGACGAGCGGCTTTCTCCCTCTTCTCCCCAGCGGGGAGAGGAAAGAAACCGCGAAAGGGGGAACGGGCGGAAAAGATGAACGACGACAGCGCACATTATCCGCCGGTCGATCCGGTAAAGACCGGCCTTCTGGGACGTTGCCCGCGCTGCGGCCAGGGCAAGCTGTTCGACGGCTTCATCAAGCTGAAACAGGAATGCACCGCCTGTGGGCTCGACTATCGCTTCGCCGATGCCGGTGACGGCCCTGTTGTCTTCGTCATCCTGATTGTCGGCTTCCTCGTTGTCGGGGCCGCACTCTGGACCGAGGTCAACATCAATCCGCCGCTCTGGCTGCACTTCCTGCTGTGGATACCCTTGGCCTGCGGCCTCAGTCTCGCTCTGATGCGCATGCTCAAGGGCCTGCTCGTCAATCTGCAATATCGCAACAACGCACGGCCCGGCGAGATCGATCGTGGTTGAGGGCGTGGTGAAATTCAGCAAACTGCGCACTGTTTTCGGGGCTGTCATCGTGCTGTTGGCGCTCGCCATCCTGTTGTCGCTCGGCACGTGGCAGCTTCAGCGTCTCGCGTGGAAAGAGGGACTGCTGGCTGATATCGCCGAGCGCCGCGCCGCGCCCGCTATCGACGTTCTTGCGATAGACGCGATGGCCAAGGCTGGCGAGGATGTCGACTACCGCGCCATGAGCGCCACGGGCACCTATCTCAACAATAAGGAGCGCCATTTCTTCGCGACCTACGAAGGCCGCACCGGCTATTACGTCTATACCCCACTTCAGCTCGCAGACGGCCGCTTCCTGCTCGTCAACCGTGGCTTCGTACCTTTCGACAGCAAGGAACCGGAGACCCGCAAGGAGGGCCAACTGACCGGCCTGCAGGCGGTGCACGGCCTCGCCCGCGCCGAACTTTCGGAAAAACCTTCGTCTCTTGTTCCGGACAATGATGTTGCCAAGAACATTTTTTACTGGAAGGATCACGACGTAATGGCGGCGAGCGTCGGGCTTGACCTGGCTAATGTCGTTCCTTTCTTCATGGACGCAGATGCGGCGCCAAATCCCGGTGGTTATCCGATCGGCGGCGTCACGCAGTTCGATCTTCCGAACAGCCATCTGCAATACGCCGTTACGTGGTACGGGCTGGCCGCCGCTTTGGTCGCCATCAGCATTGCATTCATGATCAAACGCAGACGCAAGGCGTAGGCAATGGAGCCGATTGGCGGCTTCGTTCATCGTGAAGGGGCAAACCCATGGGCACTCTCGCCGATCTCTTCGTCGCACTGACGGCACTGCTGCATATCGGTTTTCTGGTGCTGGAAATGTTTCTCTGGACCGGCCCGATCGGCCGCGGCGTCTCCGGCAAGAACGAAGAAGAGGCCGCGGCGACGAAAGTTCTGGCGGCCAACCAAGGGCTTTACAACGGTTTCCTTGCTGCCGGTCTGATCTGGGCCTTGCTGCATCCCATGCCGGAAATTGCCTTCCAGCTGAAGCTCTTCTTCCTTGTGTGCGTGATCGTTGCCGCTATATATGGCGCATGGTCGGTTTCGTGGCGCACTCTGCTGGTGCAGGGCGTGCCGGCGGTCCTGGCTCTGGTCTTTACGTTTCTGGCAATGTGATACATGGCATCATCGGCGGCAAAAAAAGCGATCACCATCCGGCTGTGCGGACCCCGTGGATTCTGTGCCGGCGTGGATCGGGCAATCCAGATCGTCGTGCTGGCGCTGAAGGAATTCGGCGCGCCCGTCTATGTCCGCCACGAGATCGTGCACAATCGGTATGTCGTCGAAGGCCTTGAGGCCAAGGGCGCGATCTTCGTCGAGGAGCTTGACGAGATCCCGGAAGAGCACCGCAAGCAGCCGGTCGTCTTCTCGGCCCACGGTGTGCCAAAATCCGTGCCGGCCGATGCCGAAACCCGCAATCTCTTCTATCTCGATGCGACCTGCCCACTGGTCTCGAAGGTCCACAAGCAGGCGATGCGCCACCAGCGCATGGGCCGCCATGTTGTCCTGATCGGTCACGCCGGCCATCCCGAAGTGATCGGCACGATGGGCCAGCTGCCGGACGGCGCGGTCTCGTTGGTCGAAACCGTCGAGGACGCGGAAACCTACACGCCGCCGGATGCGGACAATCTCGGCTTCGTCACCCAGACAACGCTCTCGGTCGATGATACGGCCGGTGTCATCAAGCGGCTGCACGAGCGTTTCCCCAACCTGACGGCGCCCGCCGCCGATTCCATCTGCTACGCCACCACCAATCGTCAGGAAGCAGTGAAGCAGGCCGCTCCCGGCTGCGATCACTTCATCATTGTCGGCGCACCGAACTCGTCGAACTCCAAGCGGCTGGTCGAGGTTGCACTTCGAGCCGGCGCGAAAAAATCGGTGCTTGTCCAGCGCGCTTCGGAAATCGACTGGGATGATTTTACCGATATCTCGACGGTTGGCCTGTCCGCCGGTGCGTCCGCGCCCGAAGTCATCGTCAACGAGATCATCGAGGCGTTTCGCGAGCGATACAATGCCGTCGTGGAACTTGCCGACACGGTCGAAGAAACCGAAAACTTCCTCGTTAACCGCGAGCTTCGCCATGTGCCGCTGACCGTGAACGATATGGCCTGGGTGAACGGCGAATAGCGTTTTTCTCTTCTCCCCAGCGGGGAGAAGTGCCGAGCTTGCGAGGCGATGAGGGGGGCTTCGCCGCGAATTCAGAGCCAGCCGCCCCCTCATCCGGCGCTACGCCACCTTCTCCCCGCTGGGGAGAAGAGGAAAGTCCCCGCTCTTCGCTGAGAAGGCATCACAGAATATCGAACCGGAGCGGCATGCTTGCTCCGCACAATTGCAGACCGCCACCTGAAAGCCGCTGAACCATGGCCGTTTATACCGATATCACTGAAGACGATCTGAAGCAGTTTCTGTCCGCTTATGACGTCGGCCAGCTCACCTCCTACAAGGGTATTGCCGAAGGGGTCGAGAACACCAATTTCCTGCTGCACACCACCAGCGGCGCCTATATCCTGACGCTCTATGAAAAGCGTGTTGATCGCAACGATCTGCCGTTCTTCCTGGGCCTGATGCACCATCTTGCCGAGCGCGGCCTTTCCTGCCCGCTGCCGCTGCCGAGGGCCGATGGCGCGCTGTTGGGGGAGCTTTCCGGTCGCCCCGCCGCCGTCATATCGTTCCTCGAGGGCATGTGGCTGCGCAAGCCGGAGGCAAAGCATTGCCGCGAGGTTGGCCGTGCGCTGGCGCAAATGCATGTGGCCGGCGAAGGTTTTGAAATCACGCGCCGCAATGCCCTTTCCGTGGATGGCTGGCGTCCGCTCTGGAACAATTCGCGCGACCGCGCCGATGAGGTGCAGGAGGGCCTGCGCGAGGAAATCTCCAGCGAACTCGACGCTCTTGAGGCCCAATGGCCGAAGGACCTGCGGGCCGGCGTCATCCATGCCGATCTCTTCCCCGACAATGTCTTCTTCCTCAACGACGAGCTCTCGGGCCTGATCGATTTCTATTTCGCCTGCAACGATTTCCTCGTTTATGACGTCGCCGTGTGCCTGAACGCCTGGTGCTTCGAAAAGGACGGTTCCTTCAACATCACCAAGGGCACGGCGCTGCTGGCCGGCTACAATGCTGTGCGTCCGCTCTCGCCTGAAGAGGTCGAGGCCCTGCCTCTGCTGTGCCGTGGGTCCGCGCTGCGCTTCTTCCTGACGCGTCTCTACGACTGGCTGATGACGCCGCCCGGCGCGCTCGTGGTCAAGAAGGACCCGATCGAATACCTGAAGAAGCTGCAATTCCATCGCACGGTGCGATCCGCCGCAGCCTACGGTTTCCGAAAGGCGGACGCGGCATGACCTCGGAGATGAAACACGTCGATATCTTCACCGACGGCGCCTGCTCGGGCAATCCCGGCCCGGGCGGCTGGGGCGCGGTGCTGCGCTACGGCAAGAAGGAAAAGGATATGTGCGGTGGCGAGGCTGAAACCACCAACAACCGCATGGAACTGCTCGCAGCGATATCGTCACTTTCCGCGCTGAAGGAGGCTTGCGAGATCGATCTCTACACCGACAGCAAATACGTCATGGACGGCATTTCCAAGTGGATCCACGGCTGGAAGAAGAATGGGTGGAAGACCGCCGACAAGAAGCCGGTGAAGAACGGCGAGCTCTGGCAAGCGCTCGACGAAGCCAACCGCCGCCACAAGGTCACCTGGCACTGGGTCAAGGGCCATGCCGGCCACCCGGAAAACGAACGCGCCGACGAGCTGGCACGCAAGGGTATGGAGCCGTTCAAGAAGGCGACGGGATGAGCTTCAGTTTAGGGGGCAAGCGGCAACCTCCGTCATTCCCTCTCCCCTTATGGGGGAGAGGGACAAGCGGCGGACTCACAGCGTCAGCTTGTAGCCGATATGGCTCGCCACGAAGCCGAGCTTTTCATAAAACCGATGTGCATCCGGCCGCGCATTGTCGGTGGTGAGTTGCACCAGCTTGCAGCCACGCTCCCGGCATTGCTCGATCGCCCATTCGATCATGCGACCACCATGGCCCTCGCTGCGCCGGTCGCTGGCGATACGCACCGCCTCGATCTGGCCGCGCCACGATCCCCTCCGCGAAAGCCCGGGAATGAAGCTGAGCTGCAGGGTGCCGATCACGCTGCGATCGTCCTCTGCCACTGCGAGGAACTGGTTTGGATCGGCTTCAATAGCCCGGAAGGCGGCGAGATAGGCTTCGTCGACAATGCCTTCAGCCGCTTCGCGATTGCGCCCCAGCGGGTCGTCGGCGAGCAGAACAAGGATCGTCGATAAATCCCGGACCTCGGCCCGGCGAAACATTATCTGCGTCATGACGGCAATCCGTGGCCGCCCGGCGGAACCGGGCGGCAGCTTTTTCAGAGCTGCTCAAGCATCGCAGCGGCACCAGACACTGTGGCCTGACCCGGACTTTCCTCGACGTTTACGGATTTCACCACGCCGTCCTCGACCAGCATGGAATAGCGCTTGGACCGAACGCCGAGCGTGCCGGCGGAAAGGTCGATATCCATGCCCAGCGCCTTGGTGAAGGCGGCGTTCCAGTCGGAGAGGAAATGGATCTTGCCCATGCCGCCGGACGCGGTCGCCCAGGCGCCCATGACATGAAGGTCGTTGACGGCAACGACGGCGATGTCATCGACGCCGCGGGCGAGGATAGCGTCACGATTTTCCAGAAAGCCCGGCAGGTGGTTCAGCGAGCAGGTGGGCGTGAAGGCGCCGGGAACTGCAAACAGCACGACCTTCTTGCCGGCAAACAGCTGATCCGTGGTGATCTCGACCGGGCCGTCGGCGGTCTTTTCCTTGAAAGTAGCGGCAGGCAGCTTGTCTCCGACGGAAATGGTCACGGGGTCTCTCCCTTTGAGAATGTTCAGAATGGCAGGCGTCGTCCGAAGCCGACGGGTTGATGGGAATATAGATTCGCGTCAATCAAAGGCAAGCGCGGTTTCGATGCTGCGGTCGCCTGAGGTGACGACGACCAGAACCGAGCCACTTTTCAGCGCTCCGCCCGAGGTCGGGGGCTTCACGGGAACTTTGGCAAGGATCGTTCCGCCATCGGTTATGGAGATGGCCGTCTTGCCAAAACCGAAGCCGGGCGGGCCGGCAACGAATATCTCCGCTGAGGATGGGTCGGCGCCTTCCGGAAGCCCAACGTCCATGCTCAATGTCGCGACCTTCGGGTCGTACGCCGCCGAAGCCACCTTGAAGCTATCGTCGGGTTGTGCCGGTAGGGCTGCGACGGCAGCGTCGATCCGGGCGCGTTCCAGCGGATTTTCCACCAGCCTTTCCGGCAGGGAAACCTTCAGCGCCGCCTGGACGGGTATGCAGATGTCCTTGCAGATGCCGAGGAAGACCGATGCATCCAAAGCAAGGTCGCCGGGACGGTTGCGCTTGAGCGTCAGCGGCAAGGCGACGGAATGGTCGTAGCCGACATAACGAACGATTCCATCGTCAAAAGTCTGCGGCGGAGGGAAGCGGATGCCGGAGAAATCGATGCCGCCGGCGGCATCGATCGTCACCTCGGGCGGGATGCCACTTGCGCCCGGCTCGCGCCAATAGGTCTTCCAGCCGGGTTTAAGTCTTATGTCGAGGATGGCGGGGATATTGCCATCGGCCTGAGGCTTTGCGGCGACGATCCGCACCTCTCCGCCCTCGACAACCGTCCACTCGCTGCTCGCAGCTTCGCTTGGTTTTGCAAAAAAATATCCGGCAAGGGTTGCCAGCACGAGGAAATGCGTCACATTCTGTAGAAGACCACTGCGTTTCATGACGGTGACGATTATCGTTTTTGTGAAGCGGATGAAAGGTACCTGCTCCTCCCCATGATCATATTGTGGTGATGGAGGATGCGGTGCGCGGCGGCGTGCAGGACAGAATACCGAGAGTGACGACACGTCTGACTTTGGCTCTGACCGGATAGGCTGACACCATGATGGCGACATTTCAGAAAAAGCGCGAACGCGGCCAGCTGGACGGACATTTCCTGATCGCCATGCCTGGCATGGTCGATAGCAATTTTGCCCGTACGGTGATCTATGTCTGCGCCCATTCCAGCGATGGTGCGATGGGTTTCATCCTGAACCGGCCCCAGCAGCTGACCTTTACCGATGTGCTTCGCCATCTGGACATCATTGACCAGGATGAGGCGATACGCCTGCCTGACAAGACGCGCCGTTTCCAGATCCAGTCCGGCGGTCCCGTCGAGACCGGGCGCGGCTTCGTGCTGCACTCCGACGATTACCTCAGCACCTCCAGCATTCCCGTCAGCGACGAGATCTGCCTGACGGCGACGCTCGATATTGTTCGCGCCATATCGCGCGGCGAAGGTCCCGCCCGGGCAACCATGATGCTTGGTTACGCAGGCTGGGGAGCCGGGCAGCTGGAAAACGAAATCGCCAACAACGGCTGGCTCAACTGCCCGGCAAGCGAAGATCTGATCTTCGATCGCGACTTCGGCGACAAGTACGATCGTGCCCTGGCCTTGATGGGTGTAGCGCCGGCCATGCTGTCGATGGACGCTGGTCACGCCTGAGGTTTGTTCCCTCAGGGTGTCAAATTTCTTTTACAAAAAAGCCCGGAACATTTTCCACCCGTTCCCGTTTTCCAGTGGCACGACATGACGAAGCGCGCATGTCGAAAGACCAAGGAGAATGATAATGGGCAGCACGTCCGACAAGATTTCCGGCGCCGCAAATCAGGCAGCTGGCAAGGCAAAGCAGGCGGCCGGCAAAGTAACCGGCAACGACAAGCTGCGTGCCGAAGGCAAGGGCCAGGAAGTCAAGGGCAAGGTCCAGACTGCTTCTGGCAAAGCCAAGGACGCCGTAAAGGGCGCCGTCGATCGCATGTAATCCGTTTCCGCCGCAGTCCGCGTCATAAGACGTGGACCGTGGCAACGAGGTGCGCAACCAGCTTCTGTCCTGACGGGTTCAACTGGATGGGAGACTATGCGCCGATGCCCGCTGTGCCTTGTGCCAGCGGGCATTTCTTATGTTGTAACGTGATGTATGATCCCCGAAAACTTATCCTTGATTATGCCAGGGCGGACCCACCTCCATGAGACTTTATGCCTGTGAGAACTGCGGAAACTCCATTCATTTCGACAATCGCACCTGCATTTCCTGTGGTTCGCAACTCGGATTTTCCTCTGAAAGCCTGCTGCTTCATGCGCTTCAGCCGGTCGATGGTGGATGGAAGACGATGTCGTCCTTGCCGCAGAGCGTGTTTTTTTGCGCCAATGCGGCCCATGATATCTGCAACTGGCTTGTGACGGCGGGTGACGGCAACGCCTACTGCGTCGCCTGCCGGTATAACCGTATCGTGCCGGTCACGGACAACCCGGAAGGCCTGGAGCGCTGGCAGAGGATCGGGCAGGCGCAAAGGCATCTGTTCTATTCTCTGCTGCGCTGGAGACTTCCTATTCCGGGGCGCGATATCGATCCGCAGGGGGGCCTCGTCTTCGATTTCCTGGCGGATGAAGTTGATGCGAACGGCAATGTCATCCCGGCAATGACCGGGCATGAAGACGGGCTCATCAGCCTGCGCGCGGCGGAGGCCAACGACGCGACGCGCGAAAGCGTGCGTGTCTCGATGGGCGAACCTTATCGCACTCTGCTTGGGCATTTTCGCCACGAGATCGGTCATTTCTATTGGGGACAACTGGTAAGGGATGACGATACCCTTGCGCTTGCGCGGCAGCTCTTCGGCGACGAGCGCGAGGACTATGCCGAGGCGCTGCAGCGCAACTATGAGCAGGGGCCTCCAGCAGACTGGCAGACACGCTTCATCAGCACCTATGCCAGCTGCCATCCGGCGGAGGATTTCGCCGAGTGCTGGGCGCATTTCTGCCATATCGTCGATACGCTGGAAACGGCGCGCTCCTTTGGCATCTCCACCGACCCGCGCCGCCACGAAGATATGGCAGCAGAAGTCGATTTTGATCCTTATCGCGCCCATGACGCGCAAACGCTGGTGGATGCCTGGATCCCGCTCAGCGTCGCGCTCAACAGCCTGCAGCGCAGCATGGGGCAGGCCGACAGCTACCCCTTTGTGCTTTCAGCGTCGGTGGTGGAAAAGCTGAATTTCATCAATGCTTTGATACAGCGTGCGGGCAATCGCCAGTATTCTTTAGGCAATAGGCAATAGGCAATAGGCAATAGGGATTAGGGCGGCAGTAGAAAAGATTGCCTGCCGGAAGAAGCCAGTTCGAAGCGTTCCTCAACTGCCTACTGCCTAAAATCACGCCCTCTTCATCAACGGAAATCGTTCCTTCAGCAGCCGCTGAATGGAATCTGCTCCGATCGGCGGGCCGAAGAGGAAGCTCTGGCCGAAGTCGCAACCCATCTGGGCGAGTTGCACGGCATCCTCCTCCGACTCGATGCCTTCAGCAACGACCTGCATCTCAAGCTCCCTCGCCATGGTGATAACGGAGCGCAGAAGGATGGTGCGCTTGTCGCTTGAATCCTTGACCAGTGCCTTGTCGATCTTGATCGTGTCGAAGGGGAAGCGAGTGAGATAGGCAAGCGAGGAATGTCCCGTGCCGAAGTCATCCAGTGCAAGCTTCAGGCCGGCGTCCTTCAGTTTTTCGAGAACAAGCCGCGCCTGTTCCGGATTTTCCATCACGAGCGATTCCGTCAGTTCGATCCGGATCTTCTGTGGGTCGCAGCGGTTCTTGGTCAGGATCGCGCGAATATCGTCGTAGAGATCGTTGTTGAGAAGCTGCGCGCTCGACAGGTTGACGGATACGAAGATCGGCAGGTCGCCGGTCTGAAGTTGCCATTCGTTGAGGTCGCTTGTAGCGCGCTCAAAGGCAAACAGTCCAAGTTCACTGATGAGATCGCAGCTTTCTGCAACCGGGATGAATTCCGACGGCGAGATATTGCCGCGCTTGGGATGATCCCAGCGCATCAGGGCCTCGAAACCGGCGATCTCGGCGTCTTGCAAGCGCACGATCGGCTGGTAGACGAGGCTCAATTCTTTACGCTCGATGGCGCGCTTCAGGTCATGTTCCAGCTGCATGCGATCCGTGCCGGAGGTGCGGAACGCCGGCCGGAAGGGCTCGACCCTGTTGCCGCCGGCCTTCTTGGCACGGAACATCGCAAGCTCTGCGTCATCCAGCAGGATGGCGGCATTCTCCTGCTGATCCACCCAGGACACGAGACCGATCGAGGCCGTGAGGTTGACTTCGCGGTTGCCGAAGGAGAGCGGCACCATGATCGCCTTCGACACGGCATCGGCGAAATCGGCAACTTTTGCAGGGTCGCGCTCGGACATCAGGATCAGCCCGAAAGCATCGCCACCCAGACGCGAGAGTGTGTCCTGCGGCTTCAGGAGCCGGCGCAGGCGACGGGTCAGGGCAATCAGGATATTGTCACCGGCAGCTATGCCGAGCGTATCGTTCACGGACTTGTAGCGGTCTATGTCGATGGTGATGACGGTCGGGCGAACGGAATTCGAACCCGAGGCCAGCGAGAGAATCGATTGCAGACGATCGAGGAAGACCTGGCGGTTTGGAAGGCCGGTCAGATTGTCGTGCATCGCATTGTGCAGCAGTCGGTCGATCGAATTCTTGTGTTCCGTGACATCGACGATTGTGCCGACGCAGCGGATGATTTCGCCATTGGCGCCAAGAACAGGCCGGGCACGGATGGACAGCCAATGATAGTGGCCGTCTTCGGCGCGGATGCGGAATTCATGGTTCAATCGGCCGCGACGATGCTCCAGAAGAACGTCGAGCGTGGCGCGGAAGCGATCGCGGTCGTCGGGGTGGAGGCGCGGCAGCCAGTTGCGGGCCGGGCCATGCATGCTGCCCGGCGAAAGTCCGAGCTGGGCGGAGATATCGGGAATGGTCACCACGCGGTCGCGCGCCACATCCCAGTCCCAGACCGTATCGCCCGAGCCGGTCAGCGCAAGCGACTGGCGTTCGAGATCTGAGAACAGACCCTGGCTATAGGCGCCACCGGCGAAGGCGTGCTGCATCACCGTAAAGCCGATCAGGAGCACGATCAGAACGAGGCCACCGCCAAGAGCGGGCTGCACGATGTCGTTGGAGAGCTGGCCGGTAACCGTCAGCCAGGCGCCGAACAGCCAGACAAGGATGAGCAGCCAGGCCGGAACGAGCAGGATGGCGCGGTCATAACGATTGAAGCCGAGATAGGCGATCAGGATGATGCCGGCCGTACCGGTCAACGCAAAGGAGAGGCGGGCAATACCGGCAGCGATCGCCGGGTCGTAGATGGCGACGCCGAAGAGCAGTCCAAGGCCGAGGATCCAGGCGAGCGTCGCATAGGACAGATGCTGGTGCCAGCGGTTGAGATTGAGATAGGTGAACAGGAAGACCACCAATCCCGCCGCAAGGAACACCTCGGTTCCCGCTCGCCATATTCGGTCGTCGCCGGCCGTCACGCTGATCAGTTTCGAGAGAAAGCCGAAGTCGACGCAGATATAGGCCAGCACCGCCCAGGCCAAGGCTGCCGTCGCGGGCAGCATCGAGGTGCCCTTGACGACGAAGAGAATGGTCAGGAACACTGCCAGCAGGCCGGCGATGCCGAGCACGATGCCACGGTAGAGCGTGAAGGCGTTGACGGTATCCTTGTAGGAGTCCGGTTCCCACAGATAAATCTGCGGCAGCTCAGGTGTGGCAAGCTCCGCAACGAAGGTGATGACCGAGCCGGGGTTGAGCGTGATGCGGAAGACATCCGCCTCTTCACTCGGCTGCCGATCCAGCGCAAAGCCTTCGCTGGGCGTGATCGAGAGGATGCGCTGCGAGCCGAGATCCGGCCAGAAAAGCTTCGAGTTCACCAGCCGGAAGTGGGGCGCGACGATGACGCGGTCGATCTGTTCTTCCGAAACATTGGCAAGCGCAAAGACGGCCCAGTCGCCCTGGTGGTTATCGGCGCTCGAGCGAACCTCGATACGGCGAACGATGCCATCGGTTCCAGGAGCCGTCGAAACCTGGAAGGCTTCGCCGCGACCGGTATAGATCTCCGTCGTCGCGGTCAGATCGAGCGCGGTGTCCTCGCGGGAAATTTTCACGGGCTCGATCGCCAGTGCCTGACTGGCCCACAGGATTGCGAACATGGCAAGGACAAGCGCCATGATCCTCTGGACCGGCAAGGGGAGGGGCAAGCGGGTGAACGTCATCAAATACTCAAATTCCTGGCTGGCGCGCTTTCCTGCGAGAGGAGGGAGAACATCAGGTGATCTCGCCAATGTCCATTGATCTTCAGATATTCCCGCAGGTAGCCTTCGCGCTGAAACCCGACCTTTTCAAGGAGCCGGATGCTTCTCTGGTTCTCGGGAATACAGGCTGCCTCGACCCGGTGCAACTGAAGGCTTGAAAAGATATAGGGGAGAGCAAGGCGCAGCGCCTGTTCCATATGGCCCTTGCCGGCATGACGCTCACCCATCCAGTAGCCGATCATGCAGCATTGGGCGACCCCGCGGCGGATATAGCCGATGGTCAGGCCGCCCAGAAGCTCGTTTTCGGCGCGTGAGAGGAGAAACAGCGGTACGGCCTGCCCGGAGGAAAATTCCTGTTCGTTGCGGATGACGCGTGTGCGAAAGGCGCTTTCCGTCATTTCATCCGCCCGCCATGTCGGCTCCCAGGGCTCCAGGAAAGCGCGACTTTCGCTGCGTAGCTGGAACCATTGCCGGTAGTCGGAGGTCTTGGGCAGCCGCAGGATATAGCTGGCGCTTGCAATCTCGACCGGGTCCGGTTGCCGTGACAGAAACCGAAAGACCGATCGTGTCATGTAAGCCTCCGCGGGCGAGCCGGAATGTCGATGCGCGCCGCTTCGGCTTTTAGCCGGCGGCCGCGCGGGGATGGTGGGTGCCGTTCGATAGCGCTCCCAGAATGTCGTCCATCGGCGCCAGCTTGTCTACAGGGCCGATAGCCGACAGGGTCGGGATTGTATCGAAGAACAGCCGGCCGGCGAGATCCTTGAGCCGTTCGATGGTGATGCCTTGCAGACGCTCCATCAGTTCCTCATTGGGGATCGGGCGGCCATAGAGCATCATCTGGCGGGCGATCTGGCCGGCGCGGGCAGCGGGGCTCTCCTGTCCCATCAGAAGTTGGGCGCGGATCTGGGCGCGGGCGCGATCGATTTCCTGCTGGTCGATCTGCATCGACGACTTGCGCAGTTCCTCGATGATGACAGGCATCAGTTCCGGCAGGTTCTCGCCGCCGGTCGCCGCATGCACGCCGAAGATGCCGGTATCGGAAAAGCCCCAATGGAAGGCGTAGACCGAGTAGCAGAGGCCACGATGCTCGCGCACTTCCTGGAACAGGCGGGACGACATGCCGCCGCCGAGGATGTTGGCGAGGATCTGCGAACAGTAGAAATCACGGGCGTGATAGGCCTTGCCCTCGAAGCCGAGCAGCACCTGCGCGTCCATCAGGTCGCGGCTCTCGCGCACGTCGCCGCCGATATAATGGGCGGGCTGGGATGCTTGCGGGCCGGCCGCGACTTCCGGCAGGCTGGCGAAACGTTCTTCTGCCTGTCGCACGAAGCTGTCATGGTCGATTGCACCGGCACCAACAACGAACATGCGATCGGTCGTGTAGTTGCGGGCGAGATAGGCGCGGATCTGGTCCGGGGTGAAGGAGAGCACTGTTTCCGGCGTGCCGAGGATCGGGCGACCGATCGTCTGGTTGGCAAAGGCGGTTTCGGCAAACCTGTCGAAGACGACGTCGTCCGGCGTATCGTTGGCAGCGCCGATTTCCTGCAGGATGACCTGCTGCTCGCGTTCGAGCTCCTCGTGATCGAAGGAGGATTCGGTGAGGATATCGGCAAGGATATCGACCGCCAGCGGCACGTCGTCCTTGAGGATGCGGGCGTAATAGGACGTGGTTTCGGTCGATGTCGCGGCGTTGACCTCGCCGCCGACATTCTCGATCTGCTCGGCGATATCGCGCGCCGAGCGCCGGGCCGTGCCCTTGAAAGCCATGTGTTCGAGAAGATGGGCAATGCCATGTTCTTCATTGGTTTCGTCACGCGAACCAGACTTGATCCACACACCGAGGGCGACACTTTCGAGGTGCGGCATGGTCTCGGTTACGACCGTCAACCCGGATTTTAGCCGAGTGCACTCAACTTTCATCGTCTGTCTTTCTGCGTTCTAATTCCGGATGCGCGCATGCTCGTTGACGAAAGTTTCAACGATCTTAAGCTCGGGCTCCAGGATATCGAAACGCTCCTCCCTGACCATCAGGTCAGCAAGCCACGTTGGAAGCGCCGGGTCAATACCGCTGGCTGATTTTACTGCGGCGGGGAATTTTGCCGGATGGGCGGTGGCAAGCGTCACCATGGGCGAACCTGGCTTTTCGTTCTTGGCCGCGACATGCACGCCGATGGCGCTGTGCGGATCGAGCAGATAGCCGGTTTCGGCAAGCACCGACTTGATCGTGCCTGCCACGTCTTTCTCGGTGGCGCGACCGGCGCGGAACTCGCGCTTGATCGCCTTCAGCGCCTTTTCCTCGATCTCGAAAGCGCCGGATTGCTTGAGGCCTGCCATGGCGAGCCGCACCTTGGAGGCATCGCGATCATAGGCTTCGAACAGCAGGCGCTCGAAGTTCGAGGATATCTGGATATCCATCGAAGGCGAGGTCGTGGCCTTCACCGCGCGCATCTCATAGCGGCCGGTCTTCAACGTGCGGGCGAGAATGTCGTTGTCATTGGTGGCAACGACCAGCCGGTCGATCGGCAGGCCCATTTTCTTGGCGACGTAGCCGGCGAAAATATCGCCGAAATTGCCGGTCGGCACAGTGAAGGAGATCTTACGATCCGGCCCGCCGAGCGCAACCGCGGTCGTGAAGTAGTAGACGACCTGGGCCATGATGCGGCCCCAGTTGATCGAATTGACGCCCGAAAGCGCCACGCCATCGCGGAACGGGGTGTCGTTGAACATCTCTTTGACGAGGTTCTGGCAATCGTCGAAATTGCCCTTGATCGCCAGCGCATGCACGTTCGAAGCGGTGGACGTCGTCATCTGCCGCTGCTGCACCGGCGAGACCTTGCCTTCGGGGAACAGGATGAAGATATCGGTGCGATCGCGCCCGGCAAAGGCGTCGATCGCCGCCCCGCCAGTGTCGCCCGAGGTGGCGCCGACGATGGTGGCGCGCTCGCCGCGCTCCGCCAGCACATAATCCATCAGCCGCGCGAGCAGCTGCATGGCGACATCCTTGAAGGCAAGCGTCGTACCGTGGAAAAGCTCAAGCACGAAGCTGTTCGGGCCGGTCTGCACCAGCGGCGTCACGGCCGGATGGCGGAAGGTCGCATAGGCCTCATCGATCATCGTCCGGAACTTGTCATCAGCAATTTCGCCATCGACGAACGGCGTCAGGACTGCAAACGCGACTTCCTGGTAGGACTTGCCGCGCAGTGCCCGGATTTCCTTTTTCGTCAGCGTCGGCCAGTGCTTGGGAACATAAAGGCCGCCATCACGGGCGAGCCCGGCCATGAGCGCATCGCAGAAGCCGAGGGTAGGGGCTTCGCCCCGCGTCGAGACATACTTCACCGTTACCATCCTTCGTCATACATTCGCCGCTCCGCGGATGCGACCACATTAGACAAGCGACGCGCGAACCACGGTTCTCTTTGCGTCAGCCTCTGGCAAAACCACCAAAAACGTGCATTTCCAATCATCTGGCGATTTGCCGGAGACTTCGCTCTTTGCACCCTGGGTACCGGTCGAAATTTTGAGCGGCCGCACGGATTCACCAATCGATTTTTCAATGCGCCGCTGCTATAGACCATCGCCAAGGGTCTTGAAAGGCCCAGTTGCGGCTTGTTTCGTCTGTCGGACAGAGCGTGATCCGGCCCGCAGCGCCAATGACGGGAGTTGCGGCGCTTTGCTCCTTGCGAGCATGCCGCCATGCGTAAAGCAGAGGGTTCAGTTACGTGATCGGTAAAGTCTCCAGCCGTCTTCTCGGCATTTCTCTCCTTCTCATCGCAGCAGGCTGCAACAAGACCGATACCGGCGGCGCCATCGACGCCGGCGGCAGCGCGGTGGCACCGACCCCGGCGGTCATCCAGGGTGCCTGCCCGAAGGTCTTCCTGCTCGACGGCACCGCGATCCATACCAGCTACGCGGGTGCCAAGGACGATCCGACAAAACTCGTCTACCAGGCGACGCTGGTCGATACGACCCGCCAGTGCGTGCAGAACGAATCGCAGCTCGTCATGACCGTCGTCGTCCAGGGTCGTGTCGTGTCCGGTCCCGCCGGTAGCGCCGGCACCATTAACCTGCCGATCCGCGTTGCCGCGACCGATGGCGAAAACACGCTGTTTTCAGAACTGACGCAATATCCGGTAACGATCCAGCCGGGAGCGGGCGCAAGCCAGTTCCTCTTCACGAAGGCCAACATCGCCCTCCCGGGCGGCGCCGGCTCCTTCGCCAAGGTTTATGTCGGTTTCGACGAAGGCCCGCAGGCTAAGAAGAAAAAGTGAGCTGAAACCCGCCGGATGCAGATTGCCTCCACACTCCCCGTCATCCTCGGGCTTGCCCCGAGGATCCACGGCTCGGAGCATGGATGGTCGGGTCAGGCCCGACCATGACGGAAGCTGGGTTTTCTACCCAACAAAAAAAATCCGGCATCAGTTATAACGCCGGTTTTTATGCCTGAAAAAGGCTGATACGTCTTAAGCGCTCATCGTTTCCGACCATGCGGCAAGCGCCTCGATCGTGCCGGCAAGTGCGCTCATGCGTGAAATCACGGTTTCCGCGCCGGCATCCGTCAGATGATCGGCGTGCGACGGATAGGTGTGCGAGGCGCCGGTAAAGCCGACGACGCGCATGCCGGCGGAGCGGGCGGCGTGAACGCCATGCACCGAATCCTCGATCACCAGCACCCGCGACGGATCGATGCCGAACTGTTTTGCGCCGTGCAGGTAGATGTCCGGCTTGGGCTTTACCCGGTCTTCGCCGAGATCGCGGGCCGAATAGATATGCTTGCCGAAGAAATCCTTGATGCCGAGCTTGCCGAGCATCATGGCGAGCCGTTCGGACGTCGAGTTGGAGCAGATGCCGTGCGGCAGCGTCAGCCCGGCCAGCATCGGCCGTACGCCGTCGATGATCTTCACATCACGCGCCAGGCGCTTGTCCAGAACGTCGTCATGGCGGTTGAGCAGCGAGGCCGAAAGCGGGATGTCCGCTTCCTTTTCGATCTGCAGCAGCGTGTTGTGCCAGGTCATGCCGGCAAAACGTTCGGCCATCTCTTCAGTCGAGATCGGGAAGCCTGCTTCCGTCAGAAGCTCGGCTTCGACTTCGGCGGCGATGACTTCGGAATCGACGAGCACGCCGTCGCAATCGAAGAGGATGAGATCGATGCTGTTCATGGAGATAGGTATCCTTTGGGAAGACCGCCGCCGTTTACACGATGCAGCCGCAAAGCTCAACCGCGGGAAGTGGATGGCTGCCATGCGCGGCGTGAGAGTTCTCCGGAGATGTCAGGCGAGGGTCGCCTGTGGCACGGCGAAGAGGTCCAGAAACGTCTGCTCGCCGGTCCGGGTAAACTGGATGCGCCGGCTTTCGGCCTCGCGTTTTGCCCAGCCCCTGTCGAGAAACAGGTTCAGCAACGCCTCGCCCAGAGATCCGGCAAGATGCGAGCGTCGTTCGCTCCAGTCGAGACATGTGCGGCAAAGCGGGCGACGACGCTTCGTCAGTGCCTCCAGATCGATGCCGAGCGCGGTCATGCGGCTGCGGCCGACCACTGTCAAAGTCAGCTCGTCATCCGTTTCGGTGACGATCTCTTCGGCGATCAGGCTGTCGAGCATGCGCACGCCATAGTCACCGGCAAGATGGTTGTAGCAGACGCGCGCCTTGCGCAGCGAAGGGTCCTTCGGCCCAAGCCGCTGGCGCAGCAGGCCACGGCTTGCGGCAAAGCCCATCAGGCTTTCCAACAGCTGCCCCACGTCGTCGTCAAACAGCGAAAAATAGCGGTGTCGGCCCTGCTTGCGCTGCCGCACGAGCTTCCCTGCTTCCAGCTTGGAGAGATGCGAACTGGTGGTCTGAAGGGTAATTCCGGCAGCCCCCGCAAGCTCAGTCGGGGTCAATGCCTTACCGCTCATCAGGGCGGTCAGCATGTTGGCGCGGGCAGGGTCACCGATGAGGGCGCCGATCTGGGCTATGTCCGGTCCTTCTTTCATAGTTCGACCGTAACCGAAGCATCGATTACATTCAAGATGGCAGAAGGGATCATCGAAAGCGAAAGGACAAACGATGATCACCTGTTTCATCCGCTATGAGATCGACCCGTTCAAGCGCGAAGAGTTCGGCCAGTATGCCCGCGCCTGGGGTCAGGCGATCCCGCGTTGTGGCGCTGATCTCATCGGCTATTTCGGCCCCCACGAGGGCTCGGCAACGACCGCCTACGGCGTCTACAATATCGAAAGCCTCGCCGCCTACGAGGCCTACCGCGCCCGCCTGCAGGCCGATCAGCTCGGCGCGGAAAACTATCAGTTTGCCAAGCGGGAACGCTTCATCCTGAAGGAGGATCGCATCTTCCTGAAAAATATGTCGCTGCCGCATGTAGAAAGGATCAAGCCATGATCGCCGTGATCTTCGAAGTAACGCCGGCTCCCGGCCGCCGCGATGTCTATCTGCATCTTGCCGCGCAGCTTCACGCGCGGCTCAAGGACATCGACGGCTTCCTGTCGATCGAGCGTTTCGAAAGCCTGGTGACCCCCGGCAAGATCCTGTCCTTGTCCTTCTGGCGCGACGAGGAGGCCGTGCGGCAATGGCGCAACCTCTCCGAACACCGCGGCGCCCAGGAAGCTGGCCGCCACGGCGTTTTCGCCGACTACCGTTTGCGCGTGGCAAGTGTTCTCAGGGACTATGGCATGAACGAGCGAGAGGAGGCGCCGGGCGATAGCCGCCAATGGCATCTGTCGGCCGTGCGCTAGAGAAATCGAGGCAGCCAAACCGTCATCAGAAAACCTTGATAGCGGATTTTTCGATGTCGTCCTTCAGGCGTGGGTGAAGCCCGTCCCGTGTCGTGATGTCCACCGCTGTTTTCAGTTTTTCCTCAAGGAGCAGCTTGATGCTCATGAGATCCAGGGCGTTAAAGCGGCTGGATGCGTCATATTCGATGAAGATATCGAGGTCGCTTCCAGCTTTTGCCTGGTCGTTCACCGTCGAACCGAAAAGATAAAGGGCGGTAGCTCCCATAACCCGAACGGCTTTCGCGTTCCTTGTGAGCTGGGCGATGGCTTCGTTTCTGAGCATGCTATCGAGCATGCTATCCAAGATAGCGTAAGCTTGCATACTCCGCCATTGCCGATCGAGATTTTCGTAAATGTTGGACGGAGTTCAGCTTTTGGTAACCAACTTCGGTAACCATAAGAGGTGAAATCAGTTCCGAGTAAGCGTAAGAGCGAGTTGTCCATGTCCTTTGTTGTTTCGCCGGCCGATATTTCTCGCGCCGCCCGCCCGTCTGGCTGGCTGGATACCATCATCAAGGGCGACTGCGTTGCTGCGCTCGAAGCCCTTCCCGATAACTCCGTCGATGTCGTCTTTGCCGATCCGCCGTACAACCTCCAGCTCGGCGGCGCCCTGACGCGCCCGGACCAGTCGCTGGTCGATGCCGTCGATGACGAATGGGACCAGTTCGTCTCCTTCGATGCCTATGATGCCTTCACGCGCGCCTGGCTGCTCGCCTGCCGCCGCGTCCTGAAACCGACCGGCACGCTCTGGGTCATCGGCTCCTACCACAACATTTTTCGCGTCGGCGCGACCTTGCAGGATTTGAATTTCTGGATCTTGAACGACATCATCTGGCGCAAGACCAACCCGATGCCGAACTTCAAGGGCCGTCGGTTCCAGAACGCCCACGAGACCCTGATCTGGGCCTCCCCCAGTGCCAAGGGCAAAGGCTACACTTTCAACTATGATGCCCTGAAGGCCTCCAATGATGACGTGCAGATGCGCTCCGACTGGCTGTTCCCGATCTGCTCGGGCGGCGAGCGCCTGAAGGGCGACGACGGCAAGAAGGTGCATCCGACCCAGAAGCCGGAAGCGCTTCTCGCCCGCATCCTCATGGCCTCCACCAAGCCGGGCGATGTCGTGCTTGATCCCTTCTTCGGCTCCGGCACGACCGGCGCCGTCGCCAAGCGCCTCGGCCGCCATTTCGTCGGCATCGAGCGGGAGCAGGATTATATTGATGCCGCTGCCGAGCGCATTGCCGCCGTCGAACCGCTCGGCAAGGCGACGCTCTCCGTGCTGACCGGCAAGAAGGCCGAACCGCGCGTTGCCTTCAATACGCTGATCGAAAGCGGCCTGATCAAGCCGGGTACGGTACTGACCGATGCGCGTCGCCGCTACAGCGCCATCGTGCGTGCCGACGGCACCATCGCAAGCGGTGGCGATGCCGGCTCGATCCATCGGCTCGGTGCGAAAGTTCAGGGGCTCGACGCCTGCAATGGCTGGACGTTCTGGCACTACGAGCAAGGTGACGAACTGAAGCCGATCGACGATCTGCGCTCGATCATCCGCGCCGACATGGCCAAACTGAACTGATTTCGAATAGGGTTCCCTGCCCAAACACCAAAGCCATCATGCGTCAAGCATGGTGGCTTTGGCGTTTTCAGGCTTTGAAGAGGAAGATGCGCAGGGCGCTCAGACGAGCCCATCCGGCTTCATGAGGGTGTCGAAGCAGGCCTTGCAGTAGCCAAACCGATACCCCTGCGTCTGCCAGGGCTCGACAGGCGCATTGCAGTCAACGCAGTCGATGATCCAGCGCTTCGGACTTTCTCCGACATGGGCCGAAAGGCTTCGGTTCGCGGGATTCTTCCATGTGTCGGGATCGGAGTTCATCGCACCACCTTTCCTGTCGCCAGGAAACGAACATCTGAAGGAGACTATTTCCCATTTACCATAAGATTTTATGGTTTTCACGAGTTTTGATACGCTTTTGAAAGGACGGTCTAAAATACCGAGCAGGCTGCTAAGAGCTTCAATCTTTTAGAACAATTTAACCATCCCTCGCCTATTCTTCAGGCAGGCGAACAACCGTCTGATCAAGCATTCGGCCCGCTGTCGTGTATCGCATGAGTTCCCCCGTCAGAAATCATTCAGACCGGACCCCGTGTGCAGGATACGATTTGTGTCCGGCTCGTCGCGCCTGCCAAGGCAGCGGCCGTCCGGAAAGGATGCGGCCGAAGGGTTTCCGACGGTAAACGGATGGCTTTCTTCCGGTTTTAGTACCTTCAGTCCCGGGGGAACGCTAAAACGCCCAGAATTCCGAGAGGAGTTCTGGGCGTTTCTCTTTGGGGGGCTCCGCGAAAAAATATCGGAACCGCCACGCCATTGCTCTGCAGAAGAGGGGGTACCCTCGTGCTTAAAGGAAGAAGTCGTCGGCATACATCTTGGTGACGCCGCTCATCTTGATTTCGAAGTCGGCCCGGCCGTCGCCGTTGGTGTCGCCTGAGAGGATGCCGCTTGCGAAGCGCAGTTCGCCGGCCTTGCTGTGGAAGGACTGGCCACCGATGAAGCTGAAATCCTGGTTGCCGCTGCGTCCCGTGTTGGCGTCGATCGTGTGCAGATCCACGACATCATATTCCGAGCGGTGGAAGTCGGCGATGATATCACGCGACGTGCCGCGGCCGATTTCGCTCACCGAATTGAAGTCGAACGTATCAGTGCCGCTGCCGCCGTGCAGGTAGTCGCTGCCGGTGCCGCCGATCAGGATGTCGGCCCCCGAGCCACCATAGAGATCGTCATTGCCGGAACCGCCCCAGAGGTCGTCATCGCCACCCAGGCCTTCCAGCAGATCGCTGCCGCCGCGGCCCTTCAGCACGTTACGGCCGTTGCTGCCGGTGATATTGTCGGCTGCATTGGTGCCGGTGGCATTCTCGATGCTGATCAGGTCTTCATAGTGACCCTTGGTTGTCGAGGCCTTCTTGCCTAAGAGGTCGATGGTCACGCCCTTGCCGCGCTGCGAAGCATAGTCGTCCTGCATCTCGTAGCTGATCGTGTCGATGCCGGAGCCGCCGTTGAAGGAATTGTCGAAGCCAACCGAGAGGAAGGTGTCGTTGCCTCCGTCGCCGTAATAGACACTGTTGAGGGTATCGACCTCGAAACGGTCATTGCCGTCGCCGCCGTGAACGATGTCGTACTCGCCCTTGGCGCCCGCGCGGATGTCGGCAATGTAGAGGTCGTTGCCGCTACCGAGATAGATGTCGTTGCCACCTTCGAAGTAGTTGACGACCTTGTCGTAGCCTGCTCCGGCGCTGACATAGTTGTTGCCGCCGTAGGAATCCGTGCGGTTCAGATAAATGTCGTCATCGCCGTCATAAGCGTAGATTTTCACCGCCACATACTTGTTCTGGACGATGTAATCGTCGTCGTCGGTGCCGTAGATGGTAGCCATGGAACAATGCCTTTCGGTGGGAAACGCTGAACTCTATGGATGCGATCATGCTGCCAGGAAGGTGAATGATGGCTGAACCGATTGGGGCGCTTTGGTGATTTCACGAAGGGCTTTTCATGGCCGGAAACGATCTAAGCCAGCGCGTCGTAATCCGTCACCTCGACATTAATGACCTTGCCTTCGGGATTGAAGGTGATGGTCTCTTCGCCACGTCGGCTGAAGGGTGCTCCGGTCGAGGCGCTGGTCGCCTTCAGGCTCCAGACGGCGCGCGCGGCAAAAGGCGAGACCTGCTCGATCAGGCTGTCTTCCGCTACCTGATCCGGATACTCGTCAAAATAACGCCGGAAGGCAGCCATGATGGCATCGCGACCCGCAAGTCCGCCGACCTTGCCCGACGAATAATGTGCATCCTTGACGAAGAAATTCTCGATCGTTGCAAAGTCGAGTTCGTTGATCGCATGGTGAAAACGCGCGGCAAGCGCACAAGGGTCGATCGTCATGGAGTGTTCCTTCAGGCGAGCAGGCCGTAGAGCGTCAGGTCGGCCTTCAACGTCTGCGGGTCGGTGAAATGAACGGCATGCCAGCCGGCCGTACGGGCGCCGACCACATTGGGCATGCTGTCGTCGATAAAGAGTGTCGCTGAAGGTTCCAGCCCGAAGGTGCGGGCATGCAGCTCATAGATAGCGACATCGGGCTTGATAACGCCGGCATCGCCCGAAACCGTGACGCCGCGGGGCAAGGTCAGGAACGGGAACAGCTTCTGGGCTTCCTTGAATGTGTCGGAGGCGAAGTTGGTCAGCAGCGTCACGTCATGACCCTGCGCAATCAGTCCCTCCATTATCGAGACGCTCTCGACATAGGCATGCGGCACCATCTCGTTCCAATGCTTGCGAAAGGCGCGGATGTTTTCGACGTGATCGGGATGCCTGGCGATCAGCAGCTCCTCGGCTTCCACCCAGTCCCGCCCGCGATCCTGCTCCAGGTTCCAGTCATGGGTGCAGACATTGGCGAAGAACCAGTTGCGGTCTGCCTCATCGGGGATCAGCCGGCTGAAGGGCACATTGGGGTCGTAATGGATCAGCACCTTGCCGATGTCGAAGACGATATGGCGGATGTCCGCCCTGGATTTTTCCAGGCTTTTTTCGGCACTCATGTCGGCACGTTCCTCGGTTTCGTCACCCGGGCCGGCCGGAAGGCGTCCGGTATAGCCTGGGCGATTGCCTTTTTCATGACGGTGGGCAGCGCCTGATCCTTCAGCGTTTCCGCCGCCTCCCACCACGCATTGCCCGTCGCCGGGTCGCCGTTTCGCTCGAAGCGGGCCGCGACATTGGCCCGATAGACCGACAAGCGCAATTCAAAATGCGTAAAGATATGAATGATTGCGCCGCAAGCTTCCCACTCGGCATCGAAGGGGCGGCTGGCTGTCGTCGTATCGCCGTCGATGCGCGCGGTCCATTCGGTGCCGGGCACCTCCGTCATGCCACCGAGCAGGCCGGTATCGCCGCGCTTGCGCAACAGGACCGAACCATCAGGCCGGATGGCGACGAAGGCCGCGCCGACGCGTACCGGTTTTTCCTTCTTCGCCGCCTTGCGCGGAAAGGTCTCGGGATCTGCGGTTTTCAGAGCAAGACAGTCCTCATTCAGGGGGCAGAGAGCACAGGCCGGACGCTTTGGCGTACAGATCGTGGCACCGAGATCCATCAGGCCTTGCGCGAAATCGCCCGGCCGCTCTTCCGGCGTCATCTCGCCAACCAGCGCCCGCAGTTCCGGCTTTGCCGCCGGCAGCGGTGTTTCGACCCTATAGAGACGAGAGAAAACACGCTCGATATTGCCGTCGAGAACCGCGCTCCTGCGACCGAAGGCGATGGCGGCGATGGCAGCTGCCGTATAGTCACCAATGCCCGGCAACGTTTTGAGGCCTTCCTCGGTATCGGGAAAGATGCCGCCGTGCTGCGTGGCGACGACCTCGGCGCATTTCTTCAGGTTGCGGGCGCGGGCATAGTAGCCGAGCCCCGCCCAGGCCTTCATCACCTCTTCGGTGTCGGCCCTCGCAAGATCGGTGACCTCGGGCCATAGCCGCAGGAATTTTTCGAAATAGGGTTTGACCGCCTGCACCGTCGTCTGCTGCAGCATCACTTCGGAAAGCCAGACATCATAGGGGCGGGGCATGATGCCGCTTCTTGCCATTGGCGGCGAGACGCGCCAGGGCAGGTCGCGGTGGTGCCGGTCATACCAGGCCAGAAGACATTGCGCGGTGTGGGCCGCTGGAGATAAGGAGAGCATGATTTGCCGGGAGATTGATTTGTCGCCTATACTTGGTCGACCCGCCGACCTCCTTCAAGGCCTATTCGAAGTGGACATCTGCCCGTGAAAGAACCATGGCGCCCCAGGGGTGCCCGCCAGATCAGCGAAGTCGCCAATGCCCTGATCGATCCGGTGCTCGCCAAGCGCGCCGGTATCAGCACCTTGCTGCTCGGCTCCTGGGACGAGATCGCCGGTGAGGATTTCGCCGATTGCACCCGGCCCGAAAAGATCACCTGGCCACGCCGCGCCTCCGAGATCGTCGATGGCAGCGGCCATCAGCCTGGCGTGCTGATTGTCGCCTGCGAGGGCGCGCGTGCGCTGTTCCTCACCCATGCACAGGGCGAACTGATCCAGCGCATCAACGGCTTCTTCGGCTTCCCGGCCGTCAACCAGCTGCGCATCGTCCAGAAGCCGGTTTCCCAGCCGCCGAAACATCGCGGCAAGCCGCGTCCGCTGACCGGCGAGAGGGCGCGCCATCTGGAGGGCATGGTCGAGGGCATCGAGGACGATGCGCTGAAGCAGGCGCTGACCCGTCTCGGTACGGCGGTCATGTCGCCGCATCGACGCTGAGCCTTTCTCCGGAATTTATGTGCAATCGCTGACATATGGCCATCGGCTGGTCACAATTCTTTGAACCTTGGTGAGGTTCAAGCCCTTGTGACTGTCCTCAAGGCGCGTTATCGCAGTTTCGACCATTTCCTCACATCAGGTGTTCCATGTTCCTTTCTGAAATGAGCCCTTTCAAGCGCCTCCTGGGCGGTGTCGCCGTTGCCGCGGTCGCCCTGACGCTCGCTGCATGCAGCGACGAGAAGAAGGACGCCGCCGAAACCGCCAAGCCGACCGAGACCACCGACACAGCGACCAAGACCGAGGTCAAGCCGGGCGACAACATGATGACGTCGTCGACGATGGCGTCCAATACGATGGCACCCTCGACCATGGCCAGCACGCCGATGACGGCAGCCGCCGAGCAGGCCAAGCCCGCAGGCGAAACGCAGGTCGCCCAGGCCGCAGCGCCCGCCGCCAAGGCCGAGTTGCCGCAGTCGGAAGGCGAAATCGACGTTGCCAAGTTGATGGAGCCCGGCGCGCTGCCGGAAATGGCGCTCGGCAAGGCCGATGCTCCGGTTACAATCGTCGAATACATGTCGATGACCTGCCCGCATTGCGCCCGCTTCCACAACGAGACCTTCGAGGCCATCAAGGCGAAGTACGTTGATGGCGGCCAGGTGCGCTTCATCGTGCGCGAATTCCCCTTCGACCCGCGTGCTGCCGCCGCCTTCATGCTGGCGCGTTGCGCGCCGGAAGGCCAGTATTTCCCGATGGTCTCCATGCTCTTCAAGCAGCAGGAACAGTGGGCCGCATCCAAGAACGGCCGCGACGCGCTGCTGCAGATGTCGAAACTCGCCGGTTTTACACAGGAGAGCTTCGAGGCCTGCTTGACGAACCAGAAACTTCTGGATGATGTGAATGCCGTAATGCAGAAGGGCGCCAAGGACTACGGCGTGGCCGCAACGCCGACCTTCTTCATCAATGGCAAGAAATACTCCGGAGAAATGTCGGTTGACACCATGTCGGGCCTTATCGACTCGATGCTCTAAGGTTTCCCTGTTTTTCGGAAGCGGGCGCATTGTTGCGCCCGTTTTTTTGTTTGCGGAGCTTGATCGATGAGATTCACCAAGCTGCGTCTCCTCGGCTTCAAATCTTTCGTCGAACCCTCCGAATTCGTCATCGAACGGGGCCTGACCGGCGTTGTCGGGCCGAATGGCTGCGGCAAGTCCAATCTGGTCGAAGCGCTGCGCTGGGTGATGGGGGAGAACTCCTACAAGAACATGCGCGCGTCCGGCATGGACGACGTGATTTTTTCCGGCTCCGGCAATCGCCCCGCCCGCAACACCGCCGAAGTCGGCCTCTATCTCGACAATTCCGACCGCACCGCTCCCGCCGCCTTCAACGACAGCGACGAAATCCAGGTCACCCGTCGCATCGAGCGTGAAAACGGCTCCGTCTACCGCATCAACGGCAAGGAAGCGCGCGCCAAGGATGTGCAGCTTTTGTTTGCCGATGCATCCACCGGCGCTCGCTCTCCGTCGATGGTGGGGCAGGGGCGGATCGGCGAACTGATCGCCGCAAAGCCCCAGGCTCGTCGGCAATTGCTTGAAGAAGCCGCCGGTATTTCCGGCCTGCATTCCCGCCGCCACGAGGCGGAACTGCGGCTGCGCGGCGCCGAGACCAACCTGGAGCGACTCGAAGACGTCACCTCGCAGCTGGAAAGCCAGATCGAGAGCCTGAAGCGCCAGTCGCGTCAGGCAAACCGCTTCAAGATGCTGTCCGCTGATATCCGCCGCCACGAGGCGATGCTGCTCCATATCCGCTGGGTGCAGGCCAAGGAGGCGGAAGCCGAGGCCGACAGCCAGCTCAACCAGATCACCTCACTGGTTGCCGAAAAGGCGCAAAGCCAGATGGAGGCCGCCAAGAACCAGGCGATCGCCAGCCTGAAGCTGCCGGAGCTGCGCGAGGCGGAAGCCCGCGCGGCGGCGGCCCTGCAGCGCCTGCAGATCGCCAAGTCGCAGCTGGAAGAGGATGCCGGCCGCATCCTGCGCCGCCGCGACGAGCTGCAGCGCCGCCTTGCCCAGCTTGCCGAAGATATTTTTCGTGAAGAGCGCATGGTTGCCGATAACGCCGGCATCCTCGCCCGCCTTGATGCGGAAGAGGCAGAGATCAACGATATTCTAGGTGAAGCGGGTGATCGCGCCGAAGAAGCCCGCGAGCGTCTGGCCGACGCCAGCGACCGGCTCAACGATAGCGAACGCGCACTCTCCCTGCTGACCGGCGAACGCGCAGAGGCCATGGCAACGCGCAATCAGCTGGAAAAGACGATCCGCGATCTTTCCGAACGGCAGATGCGGCTTGCCCGGCAGCTTGCTGATCAGGCCCGCGATCTCGATGCACTCGATAGCCAGATTTCGACCCTGCCGGACCCGGAGCAGAAGCGCGAGGACGTCGAGGCGGCGGAAGTGGCGCTGGAGGCCGCTGAAGCCATTATCGTGGAAATCGAGGGTGCTCTTGCCGAAGCCCGTGCCGCCGAAGTTGCTGCCCGCCCGCCGGTCGACATGGCCCGCGCCAGGTTGAACGGCATCGAAACGGAAGCCCGCACCATCCGCCGCATGCTGGAGGCTTCGAGCCAGCAAGGCACGGCCCCACCGGTTGTCGATGCCATGGTCGTCGATCGCGGCTTCGAGACAGCGCTGGGCGCCGCGCTTGGTGACGATCTCGATGCGCCGCTCGATCCGGCCGCGTCAGCCCATTGGCGCATGCCCGGTGATACCAGGCTCGACCCGGTCTTGCCGGGTGGCGTCCAGCCACTATCGGCACATGTAAAGGCCCCGGCGGAGCTTGCCCGCCGCCTGCGCCAGATCGGTCTGGTTGATGATCTGGCCAGCGCCGAAGCCTTGCAGAAGGAATTGAAACCCGGCCAGCGGCTGGTGACGCGTGACGGTGCCGTCTGGCGATGGGATGGCCATGTGACCGGTGCGGATGCACCGAGCGCAGCAGCGCTGAGGCTAGCCCAGAGAAACCGGCTGGAAGAGCTCGACGAAGAAGCCGAAAGTGCCCGCGATCTGCTCGATGCTCGCGAAGCGGACCTTGCCGCCGCCGCCATCCGCATCCGTGCTGAGGACGAGCGGCTGCGGCTTTCCCGCGATGAGCAGCGCCTGATCGCGCGCCGGCTTGCCGAGGCCCGCGACGCTCTGGCTGCCGCCGAGCGCGCCTCGGGCGATCTCGTGCGCCGTCGCGCCGTTCTCGCTGAGACCCGCAGCCAACTGGAGCTGCAGAATGAGGACGTCGCCGATCAGATGGAGGAGGGGCGGGCGGCCCTAGAAGAGCTTGCCGATCTCGGTGATCTCGAACAGCGCGTTTCCAGCCAGACCGTGGCCGTCACGCTTGATCGTGCCGCCGTGGTCGAGGCCCGCTCGATCCATGACGGCCTTGCCCGCGAAAACGAATCCCGCCAGCGCCGCCTGACGGCCATTGCCGGCGAGCGCCAGACCTGGAGCGAGCGGGCGAAAGGTGCACAAGACCATATCGAGACCCTGCGCGACCGCGAGGCCGAGGCCCGCGAGGAAGCCGAAGAACTGAACGACGCCCCCGACGCCTTCGACGACAAGCGCCGCGCCCTGATGAACGAACTCAGCAAGGCCGAAGCCCTGCGCCGCGAAGCGGCGGACGAATTGGCGCTGGCCGAGACCCGCCAGCGCGAGGCCGACCAGCGCGCCGCGACCGCGCTTTCGGAACTGGCGGAAAACCGCGAGAAGCGTGGCCGCGCTGAAGAGCGTCTGGTGTCCAACCGCGAGAAGCGGCTTGAGATCGAAGCCCGTATCCGCGAAGCGCTGTCCTGTGCGCCACATGAGGTGATGCGGCTCACCGGCCTTGCCGTCGATGCCGCGCTGCCGGACGTGCGCAACATCGAGCGTGAGCTGGAGCGGCTGAAGATCGAGCGAGAACGGCTGGGGGCAGTTAACCTGCGCGCCGAGGAAGAGCAGAAGGAGCTTTCCGACAAGCTCGACGCGATGCTGAAGGAGCGCGAGGATGTCATCGATGCGATCCGCAAGCTGCGCTCGGCGATCCAGAGCCTCAACCGCGAAGGCCGCGAGCGTTTGCTCGCTGCCTTCGATGTCGTCAATGCGCAGTTCCAGCGGCTGTTCACCCATCTCTTCGGTGGTGGCACGGCCGAGCTGCAGCTTATCGAAAGCGAGGACCCGCTTGATGCCGGCCTCGAAATCCTCGCGCGCCCGCCGGGCAAGAAGCCGCAGACCATGACGCTGCTGTCTGGCGGCGAGCAGGCGCTGACGGCGATGGCGCTGATCTTCGCCGTGTTTCTCACCAATCCGGCGCCAATCTGCGTGCTGGACGAGGTGGATGCACCGCTCGACGACCACAATGTCGAACGCTACTGCAACCTGATGGACGAGATGGCGGCCTCCACCGAGACCCGCTTCGTTATCATCACCCACAATCCGATCACCATGGCCCGCATGAATCGCCTGTTCGGCGTCACCATGGCGGAACAGGGGGTATCCCAGCTGGTGTCGGTCGATCTACAGACGGCCGAACAGCTGCGCGAAGCTGTGTAGAATTTCGTAGCGTAGGGCTCGATATCCAAACCAGCTTGCCCGTTTTTCACGGCAGGAACAAATTCCTTGGTCGGCCGTTATCGCTTTCGATAACCCGTCAATATTGCAAGGAATTCCCGTGAACAGAAATGCCCTCTACATGATCATCGGCGCCCTCATCGTTGTCGTCGCCGGCTTCTCCTATTACGCCTATCAGGAAGAAAAAAAGCCAGATGGCGTGGAAATCCAGGTCGGCAAGGACGGGCTGTCGATTCAGGAGAATTGAAGGTTTCCCCGTGCAGACGGTCGCGTCCGGACGGCCCCCTCAAATGTTGGAAGGGTCTCGGTGGAGAGCTAGAGAAGTCGCGGATAGCTCACGCGCGCTTCGTCCTTCCCGCGAAAAATTAACAATATCTTAAAATAGCGAAGCATCCACCCGTTTGGGGGATGCTTCGCCGTGCTGACGATGTTAGTCTGCACTTATATTTGAGGGGTCTTGTATTCGTTTCGATTAAGATCGTCCTAGTGCCTGTAAAGCGGGTGGGGACTTTAACCTTTATAATTCAGCAATTTGGCGCAAGTTGGGGCAGGCATGAAATTACCTTTACCGTTCGGTGGCGCTCTCTATGTGAAGTCGGCCCGTCGATTGAAGTGGGTCGAAGATAAGCGACAGGTTCCGCTGTTTATCGTCGGCGGTATCTGTATATCCTACTGGACCCGATCGACCCTCGATTGGGATCGGCGCCACGAGGAGCATGCTCGTAAGCTGCACAGCGCCTCATCGGGATTGTGAAGCTCATACGCCGCCTTCGCGAAACCCTTGGGTAGACATTGCTTCCGGCTCCGCAAGCTGCCGTACCGGATTATCGCGTCCTGTGATCGGTGTGCATTCGCCTGCGTCATTTTGCTGCGATGCAATATATTATGGTTCGCGCCACATTTTCAACGGGATGCACATGCTGTAGTCTAACCCTTGAGCGAGTGGGGAGACTGTTATGGGCAAGTGGGTCTATACCTTCGGCGATGGTACTGCCGAAGGCAGCGCCGCCGATCTGGACCATCTGGGCGGCAAGGGCGCAAATCTTGCCGAAATGTGCAATCTCGGCCTTCCGGTCCCGCCCGGCCTGACGATCGTTACCCGCGCTTGTTCTCACTATTACGACAACGGCCGCACCCTTCCCGACACGTTGAAGGATGAAGTCCGCCAGGGCATTGCCCTCATGGAAAAGGCAACCGGCCGCTTGTTCGGCGATACCAACCGCCCCCTGCTGGTGTCGGTGCGCTCCGGCGGGCGCGCCTCGATGCCCGGCATGATGGATACGGTGCTCAATCTGGGCCTCAACGATCAAACGGTGGAAGCGCTTGGCCATGATGCAGGCGATGCCCGCTTTGCCTGGGACAGCTATCGTCGTTTCATCCAGATGTATGGCGATGTTGTCATGGGTCTCGACCATGAAGTCTTCGAGGAAATCCTTGAGGACGAAAAGGGGCGCCTGGGTCACGAGAACGATACGGAGCTGTCTGCTGTCGAGTGGCAGCATGTGATCGGTCTCTACAAGGCGACCATCGAGGAAGAGCTTGGCGAGGCCTTTCCGCAGGATCCGCAGGTGCAGTTGTGGGGCGCGATCGGGGCGGTGTTTTCCAGCTGGATGAACCCACGCGCCATCACCTACCGTCACCTGCACAACATTCCGGCAGAGTGGGGCACGGCCGTCAACGTGCAGGCCATGGTGTTCGGCAATCTCGGCACCGCGTCTGCCACTGGCGTTGCCTTCACGCGAAATCCCTCGACCGGCGAGAATGAGCTTTACGGCGAGTTCCTCGTCAACGCGCAGGGCGAAGATGTCGTCGCCGGCATCCGTACGCCTCAGAACATCACCGAGGTAGCACGCATCGCCTCCGGTTCCGACAAGCCATCGCTCGAAAAACTGATGCCGGAGGCCTTCGAGGAGTTCCAGGCCATCTGCCGCAGGCTCGAGGCCCATTACCGCGATATGCAGGATCTCGAATTCACCATCGAGCGCGGCAAGCTCTGGATGCTCCAGACCCGTTCGGGCAAGCGCACCGCCAAGGCGGCGCTCCGGATTGCCGTCGACATGGCCGAAAGCGGCCTGATCACCCGTCCGGAAGCTGTGACCCGCATTGACCCCGCCTCGCTCGACCAACTCCTGCATCCGACTATCGATCCCCGCGCCCGGCGTGACATCATCGGTTCCGGCCTGCCGGCCTCGCCCGGTGCGGCAAGCGGCGAGATCGTCTTCACGTCCGAGGAAGCCGTCACAGCGGAGAAGGAAGGCCGCAAGGTCATCCTGGTGCGCGTCGAGACGAGCCCCGAGGATATCCACGGCATGCACGCTGCCGAAGGCATCCTCACCACCCGCGGCGGCATGACCAGCCACGCGGCGGTCGTTGCCCGCGGCATGGGTATTCCCTGCGTTTCCGGCGCCGGCAATCTGCGTGTCGATATCAGGAACGAGCAGTTGATCGCCGCAGGCATCACGCTGAAGCGGGGGGATGTCATCACCATCGATGGTTCCTCCGGGCAGGTGCTGAAGGGCATCATTGCCATGATGCAGCCGGAGCTTTCCGGCGACTTCGGGAAGATCATGGCCTGGGCCGACCAGAACCGTCGCATGACCGTGCGAACCAATGCCGACACCCCGGCGGACGCCCGCGCCGCCCGCTCCTTCGGGGCCGAGGGCATTGGTCTCTGCCGAACGGAGCACATGTTCTTCGAAGGCGAGCGCATCAATGTCATGCGCGAGATGATCCTTGCGGCCGATGAGGCCGGTCGGCGCGTGGCACTCGATAAGCTCCTGCCGATGCAGCGTTCTGATTTCGCCGAACTGTTCTCGATCATGCATGGCCTGCCGGTGACCATCCGCATGCTCGATCCGCCGCTACATGAATTCCTGCCCAAGACCGATATCGAAATCGAGGATGTCGCTGGCCGGCTTGGAATGAAGCCTGCCGAACTGCGCCAGCGCGTCGATGCCCTGCATGAGTTCAATCCGATGCTCGGCCACCGTGGCTGCCGGCTTGCCATCTCCTATCCGGAGATCGCCGAGATGCAGGCCCGCGCCATCTTCGAAGCGGCGGTCGAGGCCGCACGCGAGACGGGTGCCGCCGTCGTGCCGGAGATCATGGTGCCGCTGGTCGGCCTGAAAACAGAGCTGGACTATGTGAAGGCGCGGATCGATGCGGTTGCCCGGGAGGTGATCGGTGAGGCCGGCATCGAGATCGAATATCTCGTCGGCACGATGATCGAGCTGCCGCGCTCGGCGTTGCGCGCCCATGTGATCGCCGAATCCGCCGATTTCTTCTCCTTCGGCACCAACGACCTGACCCAGACCACCTTCGGTATCTCGCGCGATGACGCCGCGCAGTTCCTCAACACCTATATCCAGAAAGGCATCGTCTTGAAGGATCCCTTCGTCTCGCTCGATTTCGATGGTGTGGGCGAGCTTATCCAGATCGCTGCGGAGCGTGGACGGCGCACGAAGAACGGCCTGAAGCTTGGCATCTGCGGCGAACACGGCGGCGACCCGGCGTCCATCCGCTTCTGCGAGGAAACCGGCCTTGACTACGTCTCCTGCTCGCCCTTCCGCGTGCCGATCGCAAGGCTTGCGGCGGCGCAGGCGGCGATCAATGGCCGGGGGTAAAGCGGGGTTAAAAATTGACTGTGCCGATTCCATATTTATCGAATACAACTACATTGTTTCTCCTGAGAGGAAGTTGTCGATGAAGCATGTTTCGATCATCGTGCGCGCTGCATGGGATGCTGAAGCGAGCGTATGGGTTGCGACCAGTGCTGATATCGACGGACTCGCTGTCGAGGCCGATACCATCGAGGCCCTGGAGCCAAAAGTGGTTTCCGCGATATCCGATCTCCTAGAAATGAATGAGGTTTCCTCGGATTTGCGGAAGATTCCCGTTCACATCCTGTCGGAGCAATTCGCCCGGGTTCCGAACCCCTATTTCCGGTAGTTCGATGGCGAATTATCTGCGGGAGTTGAAAGCACTTTTGATCAAGGCCGGCTGTACTTTCGTTCGTCAGGAAAGGGCGATCACGAGATTTGGTACAGCCCGCTTTCCGGCCGGCACTTCACCAGCGATCACGGAATGAAATTGCGTCACACGGCCAACGAAACGCTAAAGCAGGCAGGCCTTCCTAAAGCGTTTTAGAGTTTGTCAGGGAAAAGTGGAAACCGGTTTTCCCGAAAAGACAAACGAAAACAAAATAATCTAAAGCATGTCGCGCAAAAGTGTGCAGCGGTTTTGCGATAACGACATGCGCAAAAACAAAGAGCTAAAGCGTGGGAAGCGAATCTGAAAGATCGCGACACGCTTTAGAGGATGTCGCGCAAAAGTGTGTAGCGGTTTTGTGATAGCGACATGCGCAAAAACAAAGAGCTAAAGCGGGGGAAGCGAATCTGAAAGATCGCGATGCTCTTCATCATCTTGGTCCAAGTTGCTAAGGCTGCCTCATAGGTCCCTCACCGATAAACGACGATCGGCCGATCCCAATCCCAGGCGCCACCATTGTAGCCGTAGCGGAAGGCGCGGCGTTCGGCGTGACGATCAAGGTCGATGCGTTGCAGGCAGGTGGCCATCGCGTCGGTGCCGCGGCGGAAGCCATAGGACATGCAGGTCTTTTCGTCCGCTGCCCGTCTCTCTTCCGGTGTCATGGTCTGGCAACCTGCGAGAAGGGCAGCAGAGACCGCAATGAAAACGATGGAACGTGCGCGCATGGAGCGACCTCGAACAGACTGTTTGCCCAAAGCGTCACAAGATTAGTTGATACAAACAGTCATGTTTGAGCCTAGCGCCGAAACGATTGTCTTTCAAGGAGTTGCCTATGCATCAAATGCGACGCAGTACATCGACGAAAGCATCCGCGAAGCTTCTGAGATCGGCGGTTTTCTCGCTGGGAGGTTCCACGCGGATAGCGGCGCCGCCGGTTTCCAGGCAGGCGAAAACGGTTGCGGCCTCATCCGATTCCGCGCGCGGAATGCGCAGAACGGCGATGCGTTCGCAATTTTCGATCAATCCTGATGCCGGCAGTTCGAAAAGCAGCGTACCGCCTATGGATGATGCCGATGCTGCCATATGGGCCGAGAAGCCCTCGCGCCCGCTGGAAAAGCCATCCACGGACAATTCCAGCTCCAGCAGTTCTATGGTGAAATCCGGACCCGCGGGATGCCCCTGGATGGAAATCTGAGGTTGAGTGGAAGACGCGACCCACTCAGCACCTGATTGGCTGTCGTTGGTCGCAGGCACAGATTCGGATGAAAGCATGCTGTTCTCCTTCTTGGCCCTAAACAGGAAACTTGCTGAGCGAGAATGGCAAATTTGCGACGCAACCTATGCGTGTTTTCGTTTCAGGTTTCTGCAAGGTCAGACAGGGATTGCGGAAACGTCGTTCCGCTGCCCGAAAAGCGCTTCACAGTTTTCGCCATCATGCTCTAAACAGGAGATGCCTGCCGTTTTCACGCCGGGCGTTGCCTGATGTGTGCGAGGGGCCGGCAGACGCATGATGATCAAGTATGAACGCCCGATATCCTACGCCGCCCTGTGGGCGCGCCGGATTGCGCGGTTTTCCTGCGGCCTGTTTCTCGTGGCAGCCCTTGCCCATCGTTTCGGCCCGCTGACGACCCCGCATCTGATCGCGATCGTGGTTTTGATAGCGGCGCTCGCGCTGGTCTCGGTGTTGCTTGCTGTCGTGGGTTTCGTGCGACTGTGGCAGATGGCGGCCGTCGGCGGCGTCGCGTCTTTCGCCGCCCTCGTCTATGCCGCGCTTCCCCTGACGGTCGTCGGCTTCGGGACTTATGTCTATTTTTCAAAACCCGCGATCTACGACATCAGCACCGATACGGTGACGCCGCCGGAATGGATCGAGAAGCCGAGAGCCGATCAGGGCTGGTTGCGCCGGCCGGCAACTGTTACTCCCCAGGACCGCGAAGCGCAGATCGAGGCCTATCCGGGCCTCACGGGCCGGCGTTACGACGGCGCACTCGACCGTGTTTTCCGTGGAGTGAAAACCGTGGCCGCCAACACCGGCATCCGGGTGGTTGCGACCGAAGGCGAGGAGAATGCGGAGGCCGATCTCGAAGATCTCGTGGTCAAGCCGGAGGCCAATGCCCCGTCCGACAGCGAGCCCGACAACGTGCCGATCCCGCTCTCACGCCCGAGCCTGATCATCGGGGATCGGCCCGCGGGCTTCAGGGCGTCCGATATCCTGCTGCAGGGCGAGTGGCGCACCCCGATCGCCGGCTTCCGTTTCGATGTTCTGATCCGACTCCGCGAAGAGGCAGAAACCACCTTCGTCGATGTGCGCGTCGCCTCCCGCTACGGCCCGCATGAACTCGGTCTTGCCGCAGGTTTCGCCGATCAATTCCTGCATGCGCTCGACGCCGAACTTCTGGGAATCGCGGGGGATTGAGAGTGCTTAGAGTTTGTCAGGGAAAGGGGAAACCGGTCTTCCCGAAAAGACAAACGGAAACAAAAGGAGCTAGAGGATGTCTGGTTCAATCTGAACCAGACATCCTCTAGCCGATAAACCGGCTTCTCTGCTCCGCCGTCGGCACCATACACTCCGCCTTCCGCCCGGCGATGCGGTAGCGGTTGCGAGCAACATGCCCATAGACCCAATCGCGCATGCGTTTCGGGATGATCCGCAAGACGCCGGCGAGCGCCCAAGGCATGCCGAGCTTCTCCAGAACCGCCAGTGCCGCCTCGGATTTCATGGCAATCTGGCCGTCGGTAATCACCAGATTTGTCTCGTAGTCACGCTCATCCAGACCGTAGTGGCGATAGAGCGCCGTCCCGAGCAGCGACTGCGCGGTCAGCATCCTGAACCGGCATTCGCGATCATGGTGCAGCACAAAGCGCGCCCAGGCCGAGCAGAACACGCATGTTCCGTCGAAAACGATGATCGGCGCCGTGTCGTCGAAAGCGGGGACGGATGAATCGTCGCGGTAGCTGTAAGCCATGCGACCGTGCGCCAAACCGGTTTTGCTCATGCCGCCCCACCCGGCGCAAGCCGGTAGTGGCCGGAAAGCGACGGTGGGCCATCGGTCTCCACCTGTCCGCGCTCGACCAGATCCTCGATATGGGCCAGCACTGAAAGAGCCGCCGCCCCGTGCAGCCGCGGATCGGTGCTGGCATAGATGATCTTCACCATCTCCGGGATCGACGTGTCGCCTGCCTTGATCCGCTCCAGCACCGCGCGCTCGCGCATGCGCCGGTGGGCGCGCAAGCCTCGCAGGAAGGCGGCAGGTTCACTCAACAAACCGCCATGGCCGGGCAGGTAGAGCCGGTCGTCGCGGGTGAGCAGCTTTTCAAGCGAGGCCATATAGTCGCTCATGGCGCCATCCGGGGGCGCGACGATACTCGTAGCCCAGGCCATCACATGATCGGCCGAAAATACCGTGCCGGTTCCTTCGAGCGCAAAGGCCATGTGGTTTGCCGTATGGCCGGGGGTTGCAAGCCCCGTCAGCGCCCAGCCGTCGCCCTCGATCGTCTGTCCGTCGCCAAGCACGATGTCGGGCTGGAACGCCATGTCGGAGCTTTCCGCAAAGGGATTGATCTCGCCCTGGTGCAGTGGCCGGGCAGCCCGGTGTGGTCCTTCCGCCACGATCAGCGCGCCGGTTGCCGCCTTCAGCCGCCGGGAAAGCGGCGAGTGATCACGGTGCGTATGGCTGACGGCGATGTGGGTTACCTCGCGTCCATCAAGCGCCTTCATCAGCGCGTCAAAATGCGCATCGTCCTCCGGGCCGGGATCGATGACCGCGACTGAACGGCCGCCGACGATATAGGAATTCGTGCCATGGAAGGTGAAGGGGCTCGGATTGTTGACGGTGATGCGCTGAACGCCATCCGCCACCGGCACCGCCTCGCCATAGGCGGGTTGGAAATCAAGCTTGAAGTCTGGCCCCTCCATGCGCCGGCGCCTCACTTGTACTCGATCTCGATGAACGACATGGGCTCAGGTCCGGCATTGACGACATTGTGTTCCATGCCCGCCTCGCGCCGGTAGGCCGCACCCTTGGCGATATCCACTCGCCGCTCGCCACCTGGCTCCTCCAGCAGGAACCGGCAATCGGTCATCGGCACGACGACGTAGCCGAGCCCGTGCACATGATGGCCGGTATCGGCGCCGGGCTCAAAATCCCAGCGGGTGATGCGCACCACGGCGTCGTCGACAAGAATGGTGGAAATGGCAGGCGGGCGGGCTTTGTATTGGCTCATCAGGGTCTCCAGTCGCCGGACCCTACTGCAGATTCGAGGCAACCGGAACGAAGCAGTGGCAAAAATTCCGCGGCGATTTTTCACGTCCCACATCCGCCGTTGCCCCGGCATGTTGTATTCGGCAGCTATCCACCGCGCTTTGGCAGAATATGGGATGATGAGGGTAAAAACGTCCAAGAAATCGACCGAAAGCCGAAACTAAGGATTGTCGTGTGCCTTCGGCTTTGCTAATCAGGCGCTCGATCGAACGGCGTTGCGCCGTTTTGCCGGAAACGAAAAACGTTTCCCGATCCTGTTGGGGCGTCGCCAAGCGGTAAGGCACTGGTTTTTGGTACCGGCATTCCCAGGTTCGAATCCTGGCGCCCCAGCCAAGCATTTCATGACGATAAATCAATTCCTGGGAGCTATAAGCCCTCGCCCTTTCAGAAATAGACACCGAATTTTAGCAAATAGCAAAAAAACCCACCGATCTGCACCGGCGGGCTTCATTGTTTTCTTGGGTCCGATGTGGCTTCTGCGAGCCAACGTCAACCAGCAGCCGGCGTCGGGGCCTTCGCGTCACCCAGGAACTGTTCACACCAGCTTGGGCCTTCCGCGCTGCGGTGGTCGCCTGCGACGTGGATGGAGCGGATGACGTAGTCGGAGGAGACTGTCAGCTGGACGGAGCAGCTCAGATATTCGGTGCGGGCAGGGGAAATGCGCTTGCCGCGCTTGCCATCCGGCCCCTTGGCGTATTCAGCCGGGATGCGACGGGTCTTGTAGCCGCCCTTCCAGGAATAGACCGTCGCGTCGCCGCTTTCGACATCCGAGACCGGGGGGCCGAACTGGGCGAAGAAGGTGCCGGCGGGCTGGCCGTTCCAGCGGGCCTCGACGGCATTGCGTGCCGGGCCAACGGTGGTGCAACCGGCAAGCGTCAGCGCAAGCCCGGCCATGGTGATCATGCGGAAGTTCATTTCGGTCGTCCCTTTGATTTCGTGCTGAAACATCTGTGCCGGCTCGCCGCAAACACCTGTGCGGCCGGAGTTTTCCCCTTGCCTCTAGCTCCAAACGCAAAGAAAGAAAATCACCCGCCGGCCACACTCCAGCAATTATTTGCAAAGGCGGTCGGCCTTATTTCTAAACCTCCAGAACCTCGGCACAGCGCGACAGGCTAATACCGCCGGTCGTGTCACTGCTGGCGCGAATGCGAGCGATCCGGTCGTCGGTAGATGAGCCTGCGAGGCAATCAGTGCAGCCTGGACCCACTCAAGCGAAAGCGCCGAATTATCGAATGCTTCCATGATCTTATCTGGGCGCATCGGCGTTTCGTCCTTAACGCCCCATGCCGCGGCGACGATTTCCCCCACCGCCTGTCGCTTTTCATGAATTTGCCGCTTGTCTCCGGCCGGATGCTGTTCTATAGAGGCGCCGCTGGTCACGGAGTGTAGCGCAGTCTGGTAGCGCACCACGTTCGGGACGTGGGGGTCGGAGGTTCGAATCCTCTCACTCCGACCAGCTAGAAGTCCGATACTACAGGGCTTTTTCATTCCCGAAAATATCTGAAAATTGTGCGAAGCCATCCGATGTCGTGATGCAAGCTGGAGAGTCTTTGCCCGGCATGGCATCGGCCATGGGTGCCCGTTCTTCGTGTTTTTCCTCAATCGGTGCGCTTTCTCATATCCTTCAAGGGAGTTGGCCGCCTTGTCGATGACATGAACGAGGCGTCAACGAAGCTGAAGGCGCTGCAGGCGCAGGAGCAATTCGCCATCCAGTCGCTGTCGATTGCCGACAGCAATTCCGAAAACGTCATGCAGCTCTTCAGGTCTTTGTCTGCCGGGGAGGGCTGGTCGCGTACCGAACCGCTTCAGTCTCTCTAATCCGGTATCGCCCGGTCGATATGGGTGCCAATCAGCATCGCCACCAGATGCACGGTGTTGCGGGCGCCGAAACGTTCCTTCATGCGCTCAAGGCGGTGCTCCACGGTTCGGTGCGAGATGCCCAACGTGGCGGCAATCTCTTTCGCGGTCGCTCCCTCGATCAGCAGCTGAACGATGGTCTCGTCGGCAACATCGAGCTTTTCGTTGCGTGCCGGCGGGTTGAGCAGGAACTGGGCATAGGAGGAAGAGATGATCCATTCCGGCCGGTCGGTATTCTTCTGCGGCAGCAGGATTCGGTCATAGCCGAGTTTGACGCCGAGAAGCTTGGTCTTGACCAGTTCCAGGGCCGGCTGCTGGCGCGCCAGCACATCCTTTAGCCGCGGAATGACCGCCTGCTCCATATAGGCGCGGTCCTTGAACTCGCCGATCCGACAATCAGCAAAGATCTTGTTGAGGTTAAGCACGCGCGTGATGAAGCCGGAATGACGGATCGTCTTCATGTGCCAGTTGAGCGGATTGTCTCCCTCGATAGTGAACACTGTCAGCCGCATCTTGATGCTGAGCTTATCAAACACACCACGATAGATATCCTCGGCCGCCGCCGGCTTTTCCGGAACGGTTTTCAGCCATTCGTCCAGCATGGTGCGCGTCACGACATTGAAGGACGTTTCTTTTGACATTCCGAAACAATCAACCCTTAAAATTTTAGGGAATACAACGGAAGGTCGCAGAAATTGCAAGAGGGTAAAAATACCCTGTACGGCGTCTTCTCTTTATAATTGCTTGGAAAATTCGATCTTTCCGGTTTTATTTTTTAGCTGGTCGTTATTTGTTTCTGGACCTTGCTAAATTAGAAATTGCATGAAATTCGGTGGCCGCTCAACGAGAAATCCCGCGGACGAGGCCGCGGGATCGTTTTGCAACGTTTATTTCCGGCAAACAATCAGCCGTCGATATCGCCGAGGATTTCGGCGGCCTTGCCGGCGGAGATGCGGCGAACTTCCGCTTCCTCGCGGCGGCTGGCGAAGAGTTCGCTAGCCAGGATCTTGTCGGCGAGATCGGCGGGCAGCGACAGCAGCACGCGGGTATCGTCCGTATGGATGCCGGCCAGCGCCGAACGCTTGG